>DASRDO010000084.1:0-41758 GCA_035652555.1 Steroidobacteraceae bacterium
CCCGCTCGAGCACCAGCGCTTCACCTGGCGTGAGCTCGTCCAGAAGCCGATCAGCAAGCTCGACGATGACGCATTCACGCGCGTGCGCATCATCCTGATGAATGGCATCGAGAGCGAGGCCGTTCGCTTCCAACACCTGGCGGCGCGGATGAGCGCGCCCCTGCGCGAATCGCTCGCCCGCATCCGCCGCATCGAGCATCATCAGGAAACACAGGTGAACTGGCTGCTCGGCGCCGACCATTCACCGCTCGAGACCACCATCGGCTATGAGCAGGTCGCAGTCGAGGTCACTGCCGCGATCGCCCGCACGGAGCCGGACCCCTACGTCGCCCAGGCCCTGCGTTTCGCCATGCTCGAGGACTTCGATCATCTCTATCGCTACTCGGCGCTGATGGACCGCCTCACCGGGATGGATCCGAACAACATCCTGCAATGCTATACCGACATCCTGCCCGGCCGCCCGACCTCGGTCGAGCATCGCTCGCCGGAGAACGACCTCTGCGAGCCGTGGGACAAGGTGAAGGTGCAGCCGCTGACGAAGCTCCACACCCTGACGCTGGTCTCGGGGGAGCAGCAGACCCACGACTATTACATGCACTACGGGCCGAGCTTCGCCGATCCCGTGGCCCGCCAGGTCTACGCCGAGATCGCGTCCATCGAGGAGCAGCACGTGACCCACTACGAGTCGCTGCTCGATCCCTCGCTCAGCCTGCTCGAGCAGTGGCTGCTGCACGAGGCGAACGAGGCCTATAACTACTACGGCTGCGTGCAGCAGGAGAGCAACCCCCGTATCAAGGCCATCTGGGAGCGGATGCTCGATTATGAGATCGGCCACTTCCACCACGTGGCGGAGCTCCTGAAGCATCATGAGGGCCGCGACCCGCAGGAGATCTTCCCGGATCCGCTGCCTGATCCCTTTCCGTACGCGAGCAATCGTGACTTCGTGCGCAAGGTGCTGGTCGATGAGGTGAGCATGCGCAAGAACGGTACTCGCTTCGTACCGCTTGCCGAGGAGAGTCAGGCCTCGATCGACTATCGCGAGCACATGAGCTCTCAGGGCTCGCCGACCGAGATCGTGGCTTGCGACTACCGCTGGCTGCCTGGAACCGAGCTCAACCGCAAAGCGGCGGGATTCTGAAATCCGCCATCGAACCGTCACGGAGCCCCTCATGGTCGAGTCCACACAGATTGCAATGAAGAATCGCACGGGCCTGCAGATGTCCCCGACACAGAGCAAGGAGCTGCTCGAGACGTTGAAGGGAGTCGAGGGTATCGCGGCGCCGCTGTCCGGAGACGGTCACGCGCTCGCCGAGATGCGCAGTGCCTACTGCGCCGAGGCGGACCCGCTCGGCACCATGCCGGCGCCGACCTCACTCAAGGGCGTCGCCAAGAACGGCGCAAAGATGCTGACGGGGAAGCGCCCGCAGGTGCTCCTCGACAAGCTCGCCGAGCGCGCCGCCTTCGAGCGTGGCGGCACCAGACTCTACGAGGGGATCCTCGTGAAGCTCGGATCCGAGGCACGAGCCTCGGCCGACGGCATACCCGAGGATCTGACCGAAACGGTGCTCACCCAGATCCGGGATCAGGAGGCGGAGCATTTCCGTCTGGTGACCGAGTGCATCGAGCAGTTGGGTGGCGATCCCACCGCCCAGACCCCCAGCGCCGACCTGGTCGGGATCGAATCGATGGGCCTCATCCAGACGGTGAGCAATCCGAGCACCACGCTCGCCCAGAGCCTGCACGCCGCGCTCGCTGCCGAGCTCATCGATCACGACGGCTGGGAACTTCTCATCAAGCTCGCGCAGGAAATGGGCGACTCGCCCATGGTGAGCCGCTTCAACGACGCGTTGAGGGAGGAGGGGGAGCACCTCAGACGGGTACGGAGCTGGTATGAGCAACTGACGCTCACGGATGGCGGCGTCGCCTGAGGCGCACCTGGCCCTTCCTCGGGCATCCGTTTGCGACTCAACCTGCGTGGAGAGCCGCGGCGGAGGTCACGGAGAACAGGGCGAGCCCAATCAGGATCCAAACGACATAGTCACCTACGACGCCATCGTGCGTACGGTCGATTGCCGCGAAGACGGGACCGGAGAGCACCCGCCCGGCCACCCGCAGCCATGATCGCGGCAGCCAGAGGCGTCCCAACTCATGAGCCGCGATGAGCACCGAGAATCCGAGCGTGAGCCAGGGCACGAAGGGATGAGCAGCGCCGGCGGTCGCCACCGGAGCGGGTGCTCCCACGGCCCCGATGCTCGCAACGCGATCCCACGCGAGGAATCGTGCCGCGGCACGCAGCACGGTGTCATCCATGTGCGGCAGGCCGGTACCGACGGCGATGATGAGGAGCACGACTGTCGGGAGCATCATGAGCCAGAGCGGACGATCCCGCTTCTCGCTCTCCTCATCGCTGGGCCCCTGCGCTTCCGCACCCGGCATCTCGCCGAGACCGAGGAAAATCCGGCCGGCCGCCCGCAACACGGCGCCGCCCGTGCATGCGGTCCCCAACACCATCGCGATGAGTATCCAGTCCTCGCCGCGCGCCGCCGCCGCGCTGTCGATGAGGCGTGATCCCGCATCCATGAGGCCGAAGGGCGCGCCGCCCAGCAACACGCCCGCCAGGGCCATGGCGATGCCGGCGGGCCAGACCGGCCGGCCGCGGCCGCGCAGCCGCAGCTCATCGATCCCGCCCACGGAGGCGAGCAGGATGCCCGCGATCATGAAGAGCGCCCCTTTCACCAGGCCATGACCGATGAAGTAGGCGAGGACTCCACCGAGGCTCACCGCGCCCGGAAGCGCGAGCCCGATGAGGAGGATGCCGCCATGGGCAATGGTGGAGAATGCCAGCAGGCGCTTGAGGTGCCGTTGGCGCAGACAGGCGAGGCCGCCGATCACGGCGGTCGTCACACCCAGTCCCAGGACCAGCGTGCGCATCAGCAGCTGCACGGCTGGCACCGGCGCGAAGGCATCCCAGTAAATCTTGCCGAGCCCGAAGAGGGCGAGGGGTACCATCGCGCCCGAGAAGATGTCGAACGCCCGATAGTCGAAGTTCACCGTGCTCACCATGTTGGTCACGTGCCGTTCCGCGACGGCGGCATGATTGATCGCATCGCCGTAGGGCAGCGGATGGTGGCCGAAGCTCGGCATCCGCAGGCGATCGCCGGTGCGATCAGCAGCGCGCAAAGCGCAGCAATCAGCAGGCGGACTCTCCTCGTCATTGCTTCGGCCGGTCGGTCTTGAGGCTCACGAGCACGCCGAGGAACATCAGCGGCAGGCCAACTGCACCGCCGCCTGCGCCAGCACGGCGGCCCACCTGCCGCGCAAGGCCAGACGGCGATCACCCGCCGCGCGAGAGGATCGCGGCAAAAGCGCCGGTGAGAACCGCGGCTATGCCTTCGGCCTTCGACAGACTGCCTGCAAAAGCGAGATAACAAGGCTCAGGCAGGCCCACCTGAGCAGAGCTGCCGTCACGCCTACTCTCCTTGCTCGTACGAGCCTATGCGGTTTGCGCTAAGTGCCGCGCACCTACGGAGGGCCCGGGGACTGCGGGCGCGGGGCCGAGAAGGCTGCTCTCATACAGCTCCTCGAGCCGGGCGACGCTATGTTCCCACGTGAAGAGCTGGCGCACGCGCTCCCGACCGGCGGCACCCATTCGCTCGCGCAGGTGCGCGTCCGAAAGCAATCTGGAGATTGCCGCGGCGAGCCCCTCACTGTCACCGCGTTCGACCAGAATGCCTGTCTCGCCGTCCACCACGACCTCGGGCAGAGCACCGGCCCGTGTGGCAACCACCGGCAGCCCGGCAGCCATCGCCTCGACGACGGGAATACCGAACGGCTCGTGCCAGAGCGAGGGGAAGACGAAGACGCCGGCCCGCGCGTAGTGCGAGCAGATGTCCGCGTTTGGCGTGCGGCCGTGGAGGAATGCGCGGCCGCCGAGCGCGCTCACCTGACTGCAGATGAGATCGTAGTAGGAGCCGGGATGAGTGTAGTAGCGCTCGAGGCCATTGAAGATAGGGTCACGCCGGTGTGGATCCACGAAATCCTTCGGCGCGACATCCAGAGGGCCCACCAGACTCAAACTCGCGCGCGGATGCGACCGCGATACCTCATCCATGGCGGAGAGCAGCACATGCACGCCTTTCTCGGGGCAGAGCCGGCCCACGAAGAGCACGGTGCGGGAGGCGGCCGGATCCGGGGTGACCTCGAGGAAGCGATTGTCGACCCCGTTGTAGAGCGCGTGACAGCGGGCAGCGGCGGCGGGGTAGCGTCGCCGGATCTCCTCGGCAACGTATTGGCTGCAGGCGAGGACCAGCGCCACCTCCGCGAGCCGCGGTGCGATTACTTCGGGGTCGAAATCGGCGAGCGAGTGATCGTGCATGTGCAGGACGATTCGCGCGCCCGGATTGGCGCGGCGGATCGGCCCGATGAAGTTGGAAATGGTATGCAGATGAACGAGGTCGCAGCCACGCTCGCGGATGTCGCGGGCCACCTCGCGCGCGTAGTGGGCGTAGTAGAACGGGCCCAGCCTGAAAGGACGACGGCGGTTGAAGAGCCCCGTGGCATCGAGAATCTTCAGGCTGTTGAGCGCCCGGTCGATGCCCTCGGGAATGCGCCGATAGGTGACGCCCTCGTGCCGCTCGATCTCGCGCTCACCCGGCATCCACTTCGGATAGGTCACGACCTCGTTGCGCCGCGCCAGACGGCGGCCGAGCTCGTAGTTGACGATCGCCAGCGCGTCATAGAGCCGCGCATGCGGTAGTGGGATGTCGGCGTGCGGATAGACCTGGGCGATGCGGATGGCCACGGTTCCGCCCAGGAAGCAAACGCCATACCCGCCAATGGGCCGATGACGGGCTCGTGTTACGGGCCGCGGGCCGCAATGCCGATCAACCGCGCCGCGCAGCCCGATAGGCCTTTAGGCGTGGCAGGAAGGCTGCACGGCGCTGCAGGCTTTCCGGCGACCATTGGCGCTCGATCTCGTAGAAGGCCGGTACGGCCGGCACGCCTGGCGGCAGCACCACCCAGGGTTGCTTCGAGGCCGTAAAGATGTGAACGTCCGGGCTGAGGACATCCGGGGTATCGAGGGTCCCGACACGGACGAAGCGGATGATAGGTCCCGCTCCAGCATAGTTGCTCCACACGGCTATGCGGCAGCTCGGGCAGCGGGCGATCCTCTGTCCCCCACCGCTCTGCGAGGGGGTATCGATGACCTCGGGCTCCGCTTTCAAATGGATCAGGCGCTCCGCCTCGATGAGCGCATTCAGCGCGAAGGCGGTGCCGGTCTCGCGCTGGCACCAGCGGCAATGGCAGCAATGCACGATGAGCGGGGCGATCTCCATCCGATAACGGATGGAGCCGCAGTCGCAGCCGCCCTCGAGGGGGAAAGCGTCGTTGGAGGTCATGATGAGACCCTAGTCCCGATGAAGGTCCGCCGCTTGGGAAAAATTGCGGTTCGGGTGATCAGACGAGCGGCGGTCCCGCCCGCCCATGCAGATAGAACGCGAGCGCATAGAGCGCGAGCACGGCGAGCAGCCGCCAGGCCCCGATTTCCGCCAGGGCAGGCCCCAGGCGGTTGCCGCCGCGCGCGATGGCGGCGAACGGCACGCTCGAGGTGACCTGCGTGAATTTCCGCCAGCCCTCGGGAAACTTGCGGCGCCGCTTGGCATCGATCGAGGCCGTGCCGCCGATGGCGAGCACGAGCAGCGTGCCGAAGAGAATGTGCGAGGCCACATCGCCGTTGAGCGCGAGGTGGGTGGCAGCCCAGAGCGCCACGCCCCAGAGGAACGGATGGCGCGTGATGCGCACCATTCCGCGCGCGGCCTGCGGATCGAGCCGCGACTCCATCCCGACCTTGGTGGGGCTCGGCGTCAGAATCCCGATCACCGCAAAGAAGAAGGCGATGAACACCAACACATAGGCCGCCGGGCGCAACCCCAATTCCAGTCCCCAGGTGGGGATGAGGGGCGCGCGGCGGTAGGCGTAGACCATCCAGGCAATGCCGATGAGCGAGGCGAGCGAGAAGACCCCGCGGTACGGCCCCTCGCCGAGCCTGGCGGTGAGGGCATCGCGCAACCGGGTCCCGGAGACGCCGAAATGAATCAGCAGGAAGTAGGCACACGCAGCGATCAGATTCGGCATGTCAGGCCCTCGTTATTGTGGCTATACGGAATTGACGAGCCGGAAGGCGCCAAATTGTACCGGTGCCATAACGTGTCAATACTTATGTTTATATATCAATTACTTATAAAAATAATCTTACCTGATTTATATACACAGGGGGCTGATAGTTATGTATGTACTTCAGTGTCAGCCTGACTCATACTCATGTGCATGCTTAACCGTTCTCGGGATCTCGACCGCCTGTTCCACGCATTGGCCGATCCGACGCGCCGCGCCATTCTCGAGCGGCTGGGACGCGGACCTGCGCCGGTGAGTGAGCTCGCCAAACCCCTGCCCATGTCTTTGCCCGCAGCGATGCAGCATCTCGGCGTGCTCGAGGCGGCAGGACTCATCCGCAGCCGCAAGGTCGGCCGTACCCGCGCCTGCGCGATCGAGCCCCAGGCGATGAGCCGGGCAGAGCTATGGATCGCCGCCCGGCGCCGGGAATGGGAAGGCCGTCTCGACCGGCTCGATGACTATCTCGAGGCGATGGAGCGTGGAGGTCACCGTGGCTCGAAATGAGCGCTGCGCGTGACCGATCCCGAGGCGAGGCGAATGCCGGCATCACGCATCCATCCCTTCCCGCTCTTCTACGAGCATTACCTCGGCGAGCATCGGCATCCGACCTGTCGGCTGCTGCACTTCATCGGCAGCTGGCTCGTCATCCTCGTGGTGCTGATCGCGATCCTGACGAGGCGGCCGCTCGCGCTCATCGCAGCTCCGATCATCGGCTACGGATTCGCCTGGGTCGGGCATTTCTTCTTCGAGAAGAATACACCCGCGACCTTCCGCCAGCCCTGGTTCAGTCTCGCCGGTGACTGGGTGCTCTGGTGGCAGATCACGACCGGCAGGAGGTCTCTCTCGGACCGCGAATGAGGGCGTGGTCGGTGCCGAGCGCGATGGCGAGGGTCACCGCACCGAGCGTCAGGTCGCGTGCTCTACGCGCCAGCGAGGCGGCAACGGCAGCCGCAGGATCGATGCCGAACACCGCACAGGCGAGCACGTAGCTCGCCTCCTGCACACCGGCGGCGACCGGCACCATGAAGACGAAGGTCCGGAGCCCGGCCACGACACTGTCGATCACCAGGGCCTCAGGGACGCTCACCGGCTTACCCAGAAGCTCGAAGACCAGCCACACCTCCAATGCGCCGAGGAACCAACACGACACGTGTAGTGCGAGCACCGCCGCCAGGCGCCCCCTGTGCCGCAGGATGTCATCGAGGACGGAGTTGATGTCACCGTCCAGATTCAGCCGCCGAAGCGAGGCGAGCACCGGCAAGCGCTTCGCGACCTTGCGGATGAGGCGCTCGAGGGCGTTGCCGAGCCGCCGCCGCGCCACGACGGGGCCGATCACCGCGATGGCCGTCACGATGAGGCCGAGCGCGAGGGGCCGCATGAGATCGGAGTGCGGCGCGAGCGCGAAGAGCGTGAGCCCTCCTGCGAGCACATAGGGAAGCTTGGCGCCGAGCTCGATGACGAGGTCGACGCTCATCGCCAGCACCCCCCGCAGAGCTGCGGACCCGCTCACGCGCAGCGCGCGCACACCAAAAACGAAGCCGCCGACCTGCGAGAAGGGGAGCGTCTCCGCCGCCGCATCCCGTACCTGGCGCGCCCACATGAACCTGCGCGCGGAGGCGATACGAGTGGTTCCGGTGGCCAGGTACCAGGCGAGCCCCATGAGCGTGATGATGGGCAGATGCGCCAGCACGATGAGGAGGAGGCCGGTGAGGTGCAGTCCCTCGAGCGTGCGCGCAACGGCACCCGCACCGGCATAGATCAGCGTGGCGGTGAGGACGGCCGCCCCGAGAATCAGCCCGACGGCCGGGCGCCACTTCACGGCATCAGTTCCTGGCGCTGCGGGCCCGACGGGGCTCGGGCGGCCACTCGAGCTCGATTCCGAACGTATCCGTGTAGGGCTTGAACTGCGAGCGCAGGGTGTTGGGATCGAGTCCGAAGGCTTCGAGGTCGTAATGACGCTGCCGGTGTGTGCGGTTCGAGCGGTTGCCGAGCCACTTGCGCATGCGCCGTGCGGCCTCGCCGCTCGCGGCATGTCCGCCGTGCCGCAAGAGACGATCCGCTGCCTTCTGCGGGTCCGCGATGATCTCCCGGTAGTGCAGGTGCAGGATGGCGCCGGAGGCCGCGGCCATGCGCATCATGCGCTGCGCGCCGTCGAGCCAGGAAGCGCAGACCTGTTGCCCGATCTCCGCAAGGTCCACTTGATGCGCGAAGGGACGCCGCAACACCTCGGTCAGACGGGCGACGGAAGCCAACACTGCAACCGGGTCGCGATGAATGAAGACCCACTGCGCATCCGGATAGACGACCCGGATGTCATCCAGCGCAAAGACATGATCGGGCGACTTGAGGATCCACCGCCGGCCCGGCGCCTGGGCATCCAGATGCTGCAGGAATCGCTTGTGGAAGCGGTACGCCTCCACGTGGCCGTGACGCTGCAGCCAGCTCTGGTAGCTCGGCACGCGATACACACTGTCATAGCGCAGGCTCTGAAACACCTGCGCGGTGATGTCGGTGCACTCCTCAGGCTCACCTGCCGCCACTTCGTGCAGCGTGTTGAGCTCGGGCGCGAGGATGCGCATGAGATAGAACTGGGCCTGCACCCGCGCGCGGTTGAGGCTTTCCCCCAAGCGCCCGGCTGAGGAGGGATGTGGATGGACCAGCCGCCAGGAGAGGGGTGCGGCCACGGAAGGATCGCGCACCAGCAGCCGGTGGAGAAAGGTCGAGCCGCTGCGCGGCATGCCGGTGATGAAGATCGGCCGCTCTATGGGCCGCAGCAGCAATGCGGGGCTCTCGCGCTCGCGCCGCTCGAACTCGAGCAGATTGTGCAGACTGCGGCGGATCTCGAACTTGACCGCCTGCCGTCCGAGCGGATTGAGGTCGCTCTCTCTGTTGCACGAGGCGATCAGGCGCTCCAGGGGATGAAAGAACGAGCGGTCGGCGAAGTCCTCCCGGCCCGCACGCTTGAGCGCTGCCGCAAGCATGTCCTCTGCGCTGAGTGCCGGCCCGCCACCTCGTCCGATGACACCCGGGTCCAGAATCCGATCCTGTCTATCCACCTTTACGCCCTTTCGCCGACGGCCCGCTCTGCGGCCGCGCACGCGCTTCCGTCCACGCGTGCCAGCCGGCCACCCTCGTGGCTGCAAGAACGCTGCCCGATCCACGAGCGCAGCGGGACGGCCCTCGCGTGCCGGCGGCACGCGCCAGCACTCGGCACTAGTGAGAGACAGCGCTCAGCGTGCGCTCGATTCTCCGATCGGGCACCAGCCATATCATCGCAACCAGAGCGTACGTTGCCAATGATAGATACGGCCATCGTCCGGAAACCCCGATGGCGATGAGGTAGAGACACGGCGAGACCTTCCCCTTCCAGTCGCGGCCCACCGCGCGGCGCAACAGTGACTGCGCACCCTGCGAGCGGATGATGAGCTGTTGCAGGACCCAATAGGCCATCGCGGCCATGAGGAGAATGACTCCGTAGGCCGCGACGGGAGTGGGCCCGAAATGGGTCTCATCCATCCAGGCGGTGCTCCAGGGAACGAGCGACAGCCAGAAGAGCAGGTGCAGATTGGCCCAGAGAATGGACCCGGTCACCCGCGAGCTGGCGTGGAGCATGTGATGATGGTTGCTCCAGTAGATCCCGAGGTACACGAAGCTCAGCACGTAGGTCAGCAACACCGGCGCGAGCGGCGACAAGGCCGACCAACTGCCGCCGCCCGGCACCCTGAGATCCAGCACCATGATGGTGATGAGGATGGCGATGACGCCGTCGCTGAACGCTTCGAGTCTGCCTTTGCCCATGGTGAAGCCCCGCCGAGGTAAGCTTGAGTCGGATGGTACAGACCGGAAGGTGAAGATGCGTATCGAGCTCGATTCCCTGGAAGCGCGCGTGATCGGTTGCCTCATCGAGAAACAGGTCACGACGCCCGATCAGTATCCGCTGTCGCTCAATGCGCTGGTGAGCGCCTGTAACCAGAAGAGCAATCGCGACCCGGTGATGAGCGTGGACGAGCCGGCCCTCCAGCGCACGATCGATGCGCTCTCGCGCAAGCACCTGGTGCTCGAGCGATCGGGCTTCGGCAGCCGGGTACCCAAGTATCAGCAGCTCTTCTGCAATACCGAATACGGGAGCCTCAAGTTCTCCCCGCAGGAGCTCGCCGTCGTCTGCGAGCTGCTGCTGCGCGGCCCGCAGACCCCGGGCGAATTGCGCTCGCGCGCGAGCCGCATGGCCTCATTCACCGAGGTCGCGGAGATCGAGGCCGTGCTGCAGAGCCTGCTCGAGCGCGAGTCCGGGCCGCTGGTGGCGCGCCTCACGCGCGAGCCGGGACGGCGCGAGTCGCGGTACATGCATCTTTTCAGCGGCGAGCCGTCGGCCCAGGCACTCGCTCCGAGTGTCGCCGCGGAAAGTGCGCCGGAGGGGCTCGTGGACGAGACGCTTGCCAGCCGGGTGGCGCGACTCGAGGAGGAAGTGCAGCAGCTTCGCGCCGAGGTGGAGGCATTGAGGTCGCGAGCCTGATGCGCCGAGCAGGGCCCGTGCGGCAACCGCGGCGGTGAAGGCCTCATGATTCGACCGGCCGCCTGCGGCCTCGCCTTGCTGCTGGCGGTCGGCCCGGGTCTTGCCGTTGCCCGTGCTGAGCTTCGCGGTACGCTCGCGACCACGGATGCCGCTATCGACCTCGAGGCCGGTGCAAGAGCCCCACGGCTGCTACGGCTGCGCCCGGCCAACGGGCCGCAATGGGTGAATGGCGTAGCAGAGGAGCTGCCGCCCTCGGTCGAGCGCGATGGGAAACGGCTGCCGCTCGACTGGCGGCTCGTGCCCGGCCTCTCCTCAGTGCGGCCAGGAAAGATCGCGTACGTCTACGAATCGCAGCGACCCCATCTGCGGCTCACCTGGGAATGGCGAGCGCGCGCCGCATTCGGGCCGCTCGAGCACCGCATCAGCCTCACCAATCTGAGCGGCGATGAGTACTGGCTCGCGCCCATGGAAAGTCTGCGTCTGAAGTGGCAGGTGCCCGCGCGAGAGGCGCTCACCCAGCTCTACATCGACAAGGGCGGCGGCAAGCCGACAGCGGTCGGCACGCACGAAGTCACGGTCGTACAGGGCTACAGTTGGACGGGATGGTCGAGCACCTTCGCGCACCCGGTGCCGGGGAGGCCGCGCGAGATCATTCCCTATGAGGCGGTGTTCCTCCCTGACGATGGCGGGCGAGGTTGGTATGCCGGCATCGAATTCAGTGGTCGCACCCGTGTGACCCTGCAGCGCTCGGGGGAGCGGCTCAGCAGCCTCCTCGGACTCGATCCGCAGCCCGGTCCGGTGATGACGCGGCTCGCGCCCGCGGGTGTGTTCGAGACGCCGACCGTGTTTCTCGGCGGCTTCTCGGGTGGCCCGGACGGGGCGGGAAATCAGCTGCGGCCCTGGGTACGCACGGTGCTCGGGTCAGCGCACACCTGGAGCAATCCTCGCTATCCGCTCACGGTCGACAACAGCTGGGGCGCCGGCATGGCCATCAGCGAATCGGTCGCGAAAAGGATGATCGCCGATGCCGCCGCGCTCGGCTTCGAGATGTATCACCTCGATGCCGGCTGGTTCCGCGGCGTGGGCGACTGGTATACCGATCGGCGCAAGTTTCCACACGGGCTCGCTCCACTCGCCGACGCCGCGCATGCGCACGGGATGAAATTCGGGCTCTGGGTGGATTGGGCGCAGGCGGGTCTCGATACGCAGCGTGGCGCGCTCAATTTCCGTGACCCCAAGGTGCGCGACTGGCTGGTGGCCGATGTGCCGTCCGGCTGGACGCCGCAGCCCTTCAAAGGTCAGACCATCGATATCGGGACGCCGGGCGCGAAGAAGTACGCCCAAGAGGAGGTCAACCGCATCGTCACGGACTATCACCTGGACATGCTGGAGCATGACGGATATCTCGTCGCGCAGGGATGTGCGCGCAAGGATCACCCACATGCGCCGCCTGACCCAAAGCGGATGAGCGTGGTGCACTACGACGGCGAGGACATCGTCACCAGCCGGAACTCCACCGACGTGAGCTATCACGCCGTGCGCGCTTATTACGACATCTACGAGCAATTGCGAGTGCGCCATCCGGGGCTGCTCCTGGAAATCTGTAACGACGGTGGCCGGATGATCGACTTCGGCAGCGCCGCGCACGGGGATTACTTCTCGATCACCGATACCTACACCCCGCTTGCCAACCGCCGCGCCTTCTATGATGCGAGCTTCGTGCTGCCGCCGGCGATGCTCGAATCCTATGAGCAGAAGGGGCCGACGCCCACGACCGCTGCCTTTCTCTACATGCTGCGTAGCGGGATGATGGGCTGGCTCACGGTGATGCAGAATACGACCGAGTGGACGGCGGAGGAGCACGCTACCGCGCGCAAGGCCATCGCTCTTTACGAGCAGCGCCTGCGACCGCTGATCCGCGACGCGCAGCTCTTTCACATCTCAGCGCGGCCGGACGGCGTGCACTGGGATGGAATGGAGTACTGGGACCCGGCGCGCCGGCAGGGCGTGGTATTCGCTTTTCACGGCTCGAATGCGCCGGAGCAGGACCATCGGTTCGTGCTGTCAGGATTGAGTGCGCGAGCGCTCTATCACCTGCATTTCCAGGACGGAACCTCGCCCGATGCCGTGGCGTCAGGGAAAGACCTCATGACCTCGGGCATGCGGGTCGTGCTCCGCGAGCCGTCGAGCTCGGAGTTGATTTTTCTCTCTACCGACTAGAGGCAGGGAAGCACCCGTATCACGAGCTCGCGCAGGAACTCCTGCGGCCGATTCATCACGAAGAAATGATGACAGCCTTCGAAGCGCACCAGCTCCTTGTGCGGAGCCTCGATCGCGGCGAAGTACTCCTCCACGAGCTCGATGGGCGTCGCCTGATCGCAGGTGCCGTGAAAGAGAAAGAAGGGGATGTCGAACTCGAGCCCGAGAGCGGGTAGATCGACGGTCTCCAGCTCATCGTAGAGCTCGCGCCGCGAGAATTCGACGCCTTTCATCAGAGTCGGGTATTCGGCCACGTTGTAGTCGGGCGCGAGCGGCGTCGGCCGTGGCTGCACCGAATCACCGTCCCCATCGGCGAGCACGTCGGCCCATTCCCGCAATACTTTCAGCGCCTCGCGATCGGGGAAGGGCGGCGGGCCGATTGCGCGCAGCGCAGCCAGCGCTTGCGCGTTGCCCGAGCTTACCGCCTGCCTCATCTGCCGCTGGTAGTTGAGCTCCTCGTTGCGCCGCTTGTTGACGAGCTGTCCCGTTCCCACATAAGCGGAGAAGAGCTCCGGCCGCCGCCTGATCAGGTTGACGCCGAGCACCCCGCCCCAGGAGTGGCCGACGAGCACGACTTTCGTCCGCCCGAGCGTGGCGCTCAGATAGTCGACGACGCCGAGGGCATCCTCCACCATGCGGTCGATCGTCAGGCGACCGCATCCGGCCGCGCCATTCCTCGCAAAGGTGCGACCCGCGCCGCGCTGGTCCCAATGCACGACGGTGAAGTATTCCTCCCAGGGCTTCCAGGCCTCGGACACCGGCACGGACGTTCCGCCCGGGCCGCCGTGCAGATAGAGGAGTACGGGGGTGTCTGGAGCTCCCCGCATCTGAATCCACTGCTCGATACCGCCGATCGATACGTACATCTGCACAATGTAATACGCTGCCTGCCCGGTTGCGCGGACACGAGCCGTGAATTTTTCCCATCCTGTCCGCGCTCGCCCCGGAGCTGCGCCTATAGTCGTTGACGATGAACGATCGCGAGCACCTCATGCGCTGGATGCAGGCTCTGGAATTGCCGAAGACCCCGGCCGGCCAGGCGCTCACTCTGAAGCTCGTCACGAAGATGGACCTCCTGCGCCTGAAGGCCGTGGCCCGGCTGCTCGCCCGCGGCCTTCCTCCGGAGGTTGGCTGGTCCGATCTTCTGCAGGAGGCCTTTGCGCGCGTGCTCGATGGCTCGAGGAAGTGTCCCGAGGACCTGCCGACGGTCGTGTTCCTGGCGGGCATCATGCGCAGCATCAGGGCACAATACTTCAGGCGCGCGCGCCGGGTCGCCGCCCGGCTGCCTCAAATCCGTGTCGAGCTCGATCTCGATGACCATCCGGACAGCGAGGCGAGCGACCCGACTCCTGACCCGGAGCGCAGCCTCATCGCCATGCAGCAGCTTGCCGAGATCGATCGGCTGTTCGCCGACGACCGGCAAGCGCAGCAGGTGATCGAAGGCCTCTTCGAGGGCTGGTCACCCGAGCAGATCCGGGCGCGGTATGACATGTCCAAGACCGACTACGATTCGACCCGCAAGCGGATGCGGCGAGCGCTCTTGAGAGAAGGGCTCAAGTGGGGCGAGCATGACAAATGACAATGCCGAGCGCTTCGAGCGCCTGATCGCCGCCCTGGAGCGGGAGCTGATCGAAGCCACCGATGAGGAAATCCTCGAGGCGGCACGGGACCTGCGCATGAATCCCGAAATGAAGGGCTCGGCGGCCTTCATCGATCTCACGATCGCGCGCCGGTGGTTGCGACATGAGGGTCCGAGGGCGTCGTTGGATGCGCCGCGCGGCCGGCGCAGACCCAAGAACGATCCATCGCGATGAAGGTTACTCCTTGGCCGATGGCATCTTGACCTCTGATCTCAGGAATTGTGACACAGCGCCTTTGGATCACCGCGCGTGTAGTCCGATACCCAGTTCGTTTTCCATGTGCGGTTGTCGTAGGAAAACGCCTGCTCCCAGCGCACGTGGTCGTGATCGAATACCGTCCACCTGACCCGCACCTTGATGGGCCGGCCTTTGCCATCCACGTCCGGGCCGAAAAAATCGCCTCGCTTGCCGGTGAAGCCGCCGACGGTACCCGCGTCCGGTTGCCCGGTCTTTGGACTGATCCAATAGAGTGACCATTGCTGCTTGACCCGGTTATATCCAAACAGGAACAGTCCCGCGGCAGACCCATCCGGGAAGCGACTCTGGTCCACTATCTCCACGCCATCGAGGAACGACAGTGCGCAGTGCCGGTTGGACGGCGTCTCCTGCCAGTCGGAGCTGCCTTCACCACTGACCTTCAGGCGCTTCTGGCGCGTGGTCCAGGCACCGACCAGGAATTCGAAATCATGACTGCCGCCGCGCAACCCGGTCGAATAGCCGGGCGGTGCGCTTTGCGCGCCCGCCTCGGCGGCGCGAGCGTCGGTGGCACCCCCGTACGCCGGGGAAATCAGTGCGACACAAAGGCCGCAAAGGAGGCGAGGGAGGTCGGCGAGACGATTCATGCAGTGCTCTCCACAGCATCTACATTCGTAGACAGTACAGTCTACACGCGTAGTCATGAATGTCAAACAAACGGCCGCGCTTGAAGGGCACACATGCCCTGGCGGGAGATTCAACTCCTACGGAGGAGAGGGTCGCACGCGGCGACTGTCACGAAGGGCTGCCGAGTGGGCTGCCCGCTTCTTTACGTTTATCATGGGAAGGGAACTGACCCCGTCTCTGCCTGCCTGAGGGATACGTATGTTCAAAGTCCTGGGTATCGATCATGTGCTGCTGCGCATCGAGGATCTGCAGCGATCCCTCGGCTTCTATCGGGACCTGCTCGGCCTGCCCGTCGAGCGTGAGCAGGCCGGCATTCACCTCACCCAGCTGCGCGCGGGCCGCTCTCTCATCGACCTCGTGCCCGGCGGGGAGGGCGCCGGTGCGCCGAACGTCGATCATTTCGCGCTCGAGATTCAGCCGTTCGATGAGCAGGAGCTGCGGGCGTACTTCACCTCGCACGGCATCGCCATCGTCGAGTCCGGTCTTCGCTACGGGGCCGGCGGCGAGGGCCCGTCGATCTACATCCTCGATCCGGATGGGAACAAGGTCGAGCTCAAATCGGCACCGGACACGCGGCGGTGAGTAACAACAAGGGCCGGTGGCCCGCCGTGAGACGGCGGGCCGGACCGGCCGAGCGAGTTTGCGGGCATCAGTACGCCCGCAGGAGATCCGTTACTTCCATTCCCAGATCTGACAGTTGGTATTTCCAGCCTCATCCACCTCGAACTCGAAGGCACCCGCGATGTTATTGAGGCGCGACAGCTTTTGGGAAGTGGCCACAAAGGTCAGCGCGCCCCGGTAACTGACGGCACCTCCCGGCTGCAGCTTGCCCGTACCGATACCTTTCCAGGTGATCACCTCACCGTCAGCGGACGCGAATATGCCGCGTGCTTCTCCCATGAGTGTGCCGTCCGGCCTGGGACTCGAGGTGTAGGTGCCGATGTTGGCGCCATCGAGCCCCAGGAGTTTGCCCTTGTCTTCGAAAGAGACCTCCACGGTGAAGGGTTGTGTATCGAGGACCCGCCGTGCAGTGCGTTTGCCCTGACCGGTATAGATTTGCTCGCTGAGCATTGTTGTGCCTCCCGTGATCGGGGGTTTGCGTGGGTCCACGAAGCAGCCGCAGGATCCGGCAGCCTCGAGACGCATGCCTTATAGCGCTGATCCAAACAGCCGCCAAGCGAATGCGGGGCAGCGCGCGCCCGTACAGCCGGCGCCAACGCTCGAATGTTGATAGTGAGTTTAACTCGAGATATACTTTGTAAGTAGCTGTTTGTTAAAGATTATATTCCAGCCATCCTGGGCTTCACAAAACTTCAGCAGCACCTTCGAGACGCAGGGACGAATCCGCGCGACACTGGGCTCGGTGGGGCCTCACCGCGCCGGCGGTCGCGCCACGGCACCGATCCAGAAACAGACCACATCGCAGGGGACAGCCATGCCGAAATTCGTCATCGAGCGCAACATTCCGGGCGCGGGGAAGTTGAGCGCCGCCGATCTCAAGGCGATCTCACAGAAATCCTGCGGAGTTCTCAACACCCTCGGGCCGAGCATTCAATGGATACAGAGCTACGTGACCGGAGACAAGATCTACTGCATCTATCAGGCCCCGGATGAATCACTCGTCAAGCAGCATGCCGAAATGGGCGGTTTCCCCGCCAACAAGATCTCGGCAGTGACTACCGTGATCGATCCGTCGACTGCCGAATGATCGGAGCTCCGTCGACCCACAGCCGCGCACCCCTCTGCAGCCTCTGCCGTTGCCGCCTGCCGTGGCTGACCGGCGGCCTACCGGCGCTTCTGCGCTGGAGTGAAGTGGGTTTCCTGCCCGGTGACGACCTGCCAGCGCGCATCGCGCCAGACGAACACGTCGGTAAATCGGGAATGGCGTACGGCATCCGGAGTCGATGAGGCCGCAGCCGTCGATTGGGCTGCGGGTCGGGTAATCACGAGTCCGGTGACGATCGCGACGTCACCGCCCGCGACGAAGCGCACCTTCGTGTCCGCAAACGTCTGCTCGACCTGGCGCGTCGCGGCGGGTACCGGCTCCTTGAAATATGCGAGGTACTGCGCTCGCGTGATCGCATCCCCCTGAAAATCGGAGTCGATGAACTCCCGCCCGAGGATGCGCGTGAGAGTCGCCACGTCGTGCCGATTCAGAGCAGTGAGCCAGTCGTGCTCGACCCTCATCAAGGCGGCGGCAGTGCGCTCGCTTCCAGGAGGATGGGCAAACGCGCGCACCGTCGGCAGAGCGGTGGCCGCGATGCAGATGGCGACAGCCATGGAGAGCTTGTACATCAGGATCACTCTCGCACCAAGCGATGCTCACGGCAGATCGTATGCGACCTGATCTGCGCTGTACATGGCCGGCCCCTGGCGCATGGCTGGGCCGATCCGGTCCCGGGGGTGCCTGCGCCATTTCGGGGTTCATTCGTGTAGCATCGCAGCCGCATGCTCGATCGCAGGTCCGGACTCAAAAACTTAAGCCTTCTGCGTCCGATTTGGCGTTGGACACAGGCCAAGTTTGCCCGACAGTTGCCGTGGCGGGCGTTCCTCAGCTGGCAGGCTTACTACGCCGCTTATCTGGGCAAGGATGCCAGTCATCCCTTGATCCAGCACACCGGACCCTACGTCGGCGCCCCTGACCATCAGACACGGCTCATCGAGGGGATGGCGGCGGGACGTGGTCCGGCCATCGTGTGCGCGCCTCCTGGCTGCGGCAAGAGCCGCCTGGCACTCGAGCTCGCGCAGCGAATCGAGCACGCACACCCGCGGTGGCAGGTCGTATTCGTGCGCCACGACGAGGCCCTCGTGCGGGAAGAATTGCCGCAACTGACGCAGTTGCGGCACGTGATTTTCGTCGTCGACGATGCGCAGGAGTGTCCGGACCTCATCGAGCTGCTCGCGCTCGCATGCGCCCAGAACTCTGCGGCGCCCCTACATCTCATCTGCCTGACGCGCCCCACGGGCCGCGCACGGGTGAGTCGGGCGATCCATGGGGCGAATCCACCCGGCGCAATCCAGGAGATCGATCTCGGCCGGCCGGCCCCGCAACTCGTGCGCACCCTGATCGATCAGCTACTGCCCCAATCATCACCGCATCATCGCGAGACCATCGGCCGCTTCGTGCGCCAGTCCTATTTCGGCGCCGTGTTGGTCTGCAGCCTGTTGCGCCGCGATGCCAAGCTGCCGCAGACCTTTCAGCGACAGGATCTGCGCGATCGGATCCGCCGTGAGCCGCTGCGAGAGGCGGCAGAGGGTGTTTGTCCGGTGGAGGCCGCGCTGCGCGCCCTGGCCGTGTATGCGGCACTCTCACCAGTACCCAGGGCGAGCGCGGAGGTGCGGGAATGGGCGGCTCAGATGAGCGCACTTACGCCCGAGACGGTGGACATCCTGATCGACCGCATGCTGAAGGCGGGCCTCTTTCAGGAATACGGCCACGCCCTACGACCGATGCCGGACCTGCTGGGAGATCTGATTCTCGAGGAAGCGTGTTTGGATGCGCAGGGCAGACCGGGCCCCTTCAGCACTCAGTTGCTCGAGCCATTGCTCGAGGCGGAGCCGCTCGCCACCGTACGCAACTGCGCGAGCGTGGGTCAGCTTTTCGGAACACCCCAGGACCTCGATCTCGTCAGCAACCTCGTCCTCGAGCGTGCCCGGACGATCCCTGCCGGTAATCAGTGGGACGCACTCAAGCTTCTGCGGACGGCACAGCCGCTTGCGGCGTGCCGTCCCGCAACCGTGATCGAGCTGGCGCGGATCATGGCCTCCCGGGAGATCCTGCGCCGCAACCCTTCCGCTTCGGGGCTGCTGAGCACCGATAGCCTCGAGATGGCTACGTGCGAGCTCCTGATGAGCGCAGGGGAGGTGTATCCGGCCGCCGTCCCCGTGGCGCTGGGGCTCGGCCGCGAGTTGTTTGCGGTTGCAGAGGAGGATGGGCACACCCGCGAATACGTTCTCGAGCAGCTCAAAGCCTACTGCAGGCTCGAGAGAGGACGGAGCCTGGAGCACGCACAGGCGGTCGTCGACACCCTGCGCAGCTGGGTCAGCGAGCCGGATGTCGAGACTGCAGCTCTCTCCGCTTCATTGAACGCGCAATTCCTCACACTCGAGATTCCGGGACCACAGGTCTGGGCGGTGCGTGATGTCGCGCTGGATTCACTCACCCGCGCCCTGGCGCACGATGATGCGGCCGTCCAATGTGTTGCGATCGCAGCGCTCGGTCGCTATGCCGAATCGCCGGAAATTCCGGACCGAGCCTGGCCGGATCGATGGTCGGCGCAGCTCAGGCAGGAAGCGGAGCGGCTGTCGGCAGCCCTCATCAGGCTGACCAAGGAGACCAGCCGTCTGCCCATCTCAGCAGCGGCCGAGCTCGAGGGCTGGCACTGGTGGGCTCAGGGCCAGGAGGTGCTGCATCGCGCCGGACTTGCAATCCTCCAGTCGATCCCGGACACGGACGCCTATCGGCTGTGGAAATTGCTCTACGCACCAGAGCTCCCGGTGCGCACGGCACTTCCCGAGCCCATCCCCGCGCGGCCGGAGGATCGGCGGCAGTATGTCCAGGCGCTTGCGGCAGCGCGCAAAGAGGATGCGGTCGCGCAGGCGCGGCAGCTCTTCGACTCGCTCGACTCCCGCTACGCGGACACTGCCTGGCATGCATTGTGGCTGGCCGTGTTGGAGCAATCTGCGCAAATCCCGAGTCACGATCATATCGGTGTCATCGGCGGGGAATTTGCGCGCCGACACCCCGAGGTCGCCTGGGCGTTCGTCAATCGAGCGGACGCGGAGGGACCTCTTTTTGAAGTGCTGCCGTTCCTGTTGGCGGAGCTGGGCAAGCTGGACCCTGCGCGACGCTCGCAGGAGGCGCGCAGTGTGCCCTCCGGCACCCGCCTCGAGGAGGCCTGGCTGCGGGCGCTCTCGTTGGGCTCTGACCTGGGTGAGCCTGAGCGCGCGATCCTGGCTCGTGGGCTCGAATCGGCCGATTCGGACACCGTGCACCGCGCGGCCGCTGCATTGTTGGCTGCGGGCAGCGCCGACCGATTGCCGGCGTTCCGCAGGATCTTTGCCGTGATCGCGCATCGTCCGGCGGACAGCGAGCTTTGGGCGCTCGTACTCGAGCGGTTCGTGGGTTGGGCCGGTGTGGCGCTGCCGAACCGGTCGGGCAACCCTACGGACGAGATGACCCAGGTGGCCGACCAATTGACGGCCCTCCTACGAACGCAGGGCCCGCACCTGCGCTGGGGGTTCCAGCGCCATACCCGCCATCTCGCTACCGCACTGGCCATCGCCGCGGTGCTCGCTCCTCGACGGCTGCAGGAGTGGATGCAGCGGGAGTGGGGCCAGCCCGAGCCCGCCGGAGGCCGATGGAGCGATGCCTCGCCGCTCAGCGTGGACCGCCTTGCCGAAATCATGCGCGCGATCGCGGATTCTCCGGCGGCCGGACAGTGGATCGAGACCTTTCTCGACTGGATGCGACGCAGCCCGCAGCTCGCGGGCATCGGCGCGCTCGGTCTTGCCGAGCTCTGCTCACTCGATGATCCCCGAGTCAACGAGGTGGCTCGCGCCATCCGCACGCACCCCACGGATGCATCAGAGAAGGCGCTCGCGGAGTTCGTCAATCAGCGCAAGAGGCGCGAGCGGTCTGGCTCCGGCGTCGGCATGTCAGGTTAGAGCAAGCCCCGATCGCAGCGGCTCGGCCTGAGGAAATCACCGCACGGACCTCACCGTATCCAGATCACGTGCTCTCCCGACGCTGCGTGCAGACGGAAAATTTCTTTTGGATTGTGTCGCGCTCTCGCCAAGACTCCTATCATTTGAGGTGAGAACATGCGGAGTACGAGAGCCATGACACTTCCCCTGCGCGATGCATTCCACCACACCTACGCCGACTACTTCAGGTGGAATGACGAAGCGCGGTATGAGCTCATAAACGGAATCGCCTACGTCAAAGAGCCACCGGCTCCGACGCGGTTCCACCAGGAACTGGTAGGGGAGTTGCATTACCAGGTCAAGCTGGCTCTCGAAGGCGAGCGCTGGCGCGCCTACGTCGCTCCCTTTGACGTCCGCCTGCCGAAAGCCGGCGAGGCAGACGATCTGATCGATACGGTGGTCCAACCGGACGTCCTCATCGTCCGCGACCTCAGCAAGCTTGACGACCGAGGTATGCGAGGCGCTCCCGATTGGATCGCGGAAGTCCTCTCTCCTACAACCGCCAGGCACGACGAAGTCATAAAAATCCCGGTCTACGAGCGCGCCGGAGTTCTGGAGGTGTGGCTCATCCACCCCGTGGAGCGGGCGTTGACGGTCTACCGCCTGCGAAACGGGCGCTACACGCGCCCGATCATTCTCGAGCTGAAAGGGCGCACGGCGATCACGGCGCTCCCCGGTGTTAGCATCGACTGGGGCCGCATTCTGCGAATGCTCGAGTGAGTGGCCAGTCAATTTGTGACTCCGCCGGCACGACGCTTGCTGTGAGCCGGGCCCTCTCCGAACGGAGATTCCCGAATGACCAGCAACACGTTCGACCCTTCCCGCAGGCGTCTCTTTCGCCAGGGCGCTGTGATCGCGAGCGGAGCAGCCCTCGGCGGGCTCATGTTGAAAGCCAAGGCTCCGGCGCAGGCTGGTTCAATCCCCAAGGCAACGGCGCAGTACGAGGACAAGCCGCACGGCACGCAGGAGTGCGACGCCTGCCAGCAGTTCATTCCTGGAAAGAGCGCATCGGGGAGCGGCACATGCAAGATCGTGCAGGGAGACGTGAGCCCGAAGGGCTGGTGCAAGTTCTTCACCCCGAAGAGCTGAGGACGCATGGGACGACCTCCTGGGCTCCATGGAGGAGGGGCGGGTCATCCCGGTCTGCGGCCCGGGCTCCTGATGAGCCTTCAACGCCGTGGATGCCGCCGATCCTGCGAAGGCTGGTGATGAAATCACCACCTGACGAGAAGGAGGCCGAGCGCGCGATCGCCGGCTTGATCGAGACCTACCGCCAGGGCTTTCTGCACCTGAGCCCAGAGCAGATTGCGTCCATCTGGGATACGCAGCACGAGCCGTTGATCTATGTCGCGCAGGAGATGAAGGAGCCGACCTACGGGTGGCCCGCCATTCAACGCTACATGGCGGCTCTTCCTGAACACCTGGACAAGGTGTTTGCGAAGGAGATCAAGGACCTGAAGATCGACATCCTCGGCGACACTGCGATCGCATTCTTCATTTCCCGCTCCAGCGTCCAGCTCAAAGCCCGAGCCGAGCTGCATGAGCCGACCTTCCGGGTCAGCATGATCTTCAAGCGGGCCCCGGCCGGCTGGCGCGTCATCCACTTTCACGAATCATCTCTCTCAGCTCAGGCCGCGCAGGCGATGGCATCGGCACCGCTTCCATAAACCACCGCACGGACGCATTCTCCGCCTCATCAAGCAGGGACGTACGTGAGCCTGATGACGTCAGTGTCGATCAGATCGCTGGCCACGAGGTGAAGCGGCGGAGGCCGGGGGTCGGCGAAGAACGGCTTGCCACGACCCACTACAATCGGGTGGATGTACATTTGATACTCGTCGATGAGGCCAAGAGCGCCCAGACTTGCGGCCAGTTCCGGGCCGGCGACGTCAATCTCACCGGTGAGCCGGGTCTTCAAACCACGGATTGCCATCTCAACCTTGTCGGCGATGACCGTGGCATTGGGGCCTGCAGATCGCAGTGAGCGTGATACTACCCATTTCGGCTGCTTGCGCCACACCACCGCGTATTCGCGTTCCAACTCACCCCAATTCGCCTGGTCATCATCCCAATACCGCATGACTTCATACATGCGGCGGCCGTACACCAGGCCCGCCGAGTTGCGCACCATCTCCGTGAAGTGCCGAAACAGCCCCGGGCGTGGTGGTCCGAAGTTCTGGTGCTCTATGTAACCGTCCAGGGACTGGTTCAATGCGAATACGAGCTTTGCCATGTCAGGCCCTCCACCCCACAGCGGCTAATTCCGATACGGGAATGATTTGTCGGGGTACGGCGGATGCGGCGGGACGGGGCGCGGGTCGACCTTGATCTGCTGCTGCAGCAGGTCGATGGCGGCCTCGAGCTGCGCATCGCTCCCGCTGAATGTGGCATGGGGCAGATCATCGACGGTGATGTCAGGCTCGGCGCCGTGGCCCTCGATGAGCCATTTGCCGTCAGGCGTATAAACGCCGGTCTGGGCGGCGCTGGCGATGCCTTGGTCGAGCTCGGGGTTATCGAGCGAGAGCCAGATTTCCCCGCCCCAGGTGCGCATGCCGATCACCTTGCCGAGCCGAAAGTGCTGGAAGCCGGCAGTGAAGGCTTCGCCGTCGGAGGCAGTGTGCTGGTCGCAAAGGACGACGATGTGTCCGCGGAAGGCATCCTGCATGTTCCACGCCGGATGGCCGACGCGAGGCTGCCAGTAAAACCAGGCCTTGCGCAGCAACTTGCCCAGGAGCCACGAATCGATGTTGCCGCCATGATTGTCGCGGACATCGATTATGAGGCCCTGACGGTCGAAAACAGGGTAGAAGTCGCGGGCCCACTGATCGATGTCCTCGGGCCCCATGGCGCGCAGGTGGACGTAACCGATGGTGCCGTGAGACTCGCGGCTCACCTGAAGCCGCCGGGTGTACTCCCACTCGTTGTAGCGGAGGTCCGCATCCTGTTTAGCGGATATCGGGGTGACGAGTACATCGCGCGTGTCACCTTGGAGGGATTTGACCTGGAGGAGGGCCTGCGCGTTGGCCTTGTCGAGCAGCAAGGAACGGATGTCGGAGGCGCTGAGGGCGGGCACGCCATCAATCGAGGTGATGACTTCGCCTTCCTGAACGAGGGACTCGGGACGGGCGATAGGCGGTGCCTGGTCGGGCAAGTCCGGATCATGGAGATAGACGTGTTCGACAACGTAGCCGCCCGCCTTTTCATCGCGACGAAGGCGTGCACCGAGAGAGGCGAGTTGAATGTGGTCGTCGGGTTGGCGCTGGTCCCCGCCAAATACGAACGTATGGAGGGTAGAGAGCTCGCTCACCATCTGTGCGATCACATCGTTCAGCTCGTCGCGGTCGGCGACGCGGTCGACGAGAGGCAGGTATCGATCGCGCATGGCAGTCCAGTCGATGCCCTGCATGTGCGCGTCATAGTAGTAGTCGCGCTCGAGCCGCCAGGCATCGAGGAGAATACCGCGGTACTCGGAGCGCGGCGTCGTGGCCCAGGTCCAGTGAGAAAGGTCGATTTTGGCCTTGCCGAGAGCCTTGGGGTCGGGTTTGGTGGCGGAGGAATCGAGGATGTAGAAATCATCCTTCTGGCGGATGAGCATCTTCTTGCGGTCGGCAGAGAGCTCGAAGCCACGAACGCCGGCAAGGACCGTGTCGGGCTTGTCGCCCTTGTCGTCGATGGCGATGCACTGGAGCTGGTTATCATCCGGCCCATTCTGATCAACGGCCGTACTCAGCCAGCAAAGGCGTTTCCCGGCTGCTTGAAGGTCGTAGTAGTCGCCGGCGGGAACAGGAACTTCCTCGAGGCGTGATTCGAGGCCGGCGAAGTCGATTCTGACTTCAGGGGGAGCCTTGGATTTCCCGGAGTTCCCGGATTTCCCGGCTTTGCCGCCCGGCTTGGCCGCCGAACCGGATTTGTTTTCATCGGCGGCCTCGGATCCATCGGCTTTGGCTGAGTCCGGGTGGAGCTCATCAGCGGCAAGGAAGGGCGAGCGAAGGCCGGGCACGAGGGCCAGCTCGTAGAGCTTCATCGTGTTGCTGAAGTGAGGATCAGGCTGGCGTGGCCCCCAGGGGGAGCGGACCGTGGTTTCGAGCATGCGGTCGGAAAGGAAGTAGAGCCATTTGCCGTCGGCCGCCCAGGCGGGGCTCTCGCTGTCGTAGCGATCGGAGGTGATCGTGCGGATATCTCCGGTGCCGACATTGAGGATGCGAATCTGGTCGAACTGGTTATCGGCGGTCTCGACGAAGGCGAGCCAGCGACTATCGGGTGACCAGGAGAGACCGCCGAACTGGCCGTTCATCGATTGCGCAATGCGCCTGTTGGTTTTCGCCTTGAAGTTGTAGAGCCAGAGCTCCTGGTCCCTATCAGTATGGGCGAGCCACTGGCCATCGGGGGAGGGGAGGCCATTGGTCCGCAGGACGTGATCGTCGCTGGTGAGCTGCGTCGGCTTGCCGACGCCGTTGCCCGGAAAGCTCCAGAATTCGGTTTCACCGGTCGCGGTGGACAGGGCGAGAATGGTCTTGCCATCGGGAAGGAAGCGGGCATCGCGATAGCGGACACCGGACTCGTTGGCCACTTGAATGATGCGGCCGGTCTTGGCCGGCATGGAGAAGACGGCGCCGCGGGCTGTAAAGACGGCGCGGGACCCATCCGGCGACAGATGGACGCTGCTGAGATAGTCGAGCGGCTTTTTGACCCAATGGACGCGCATCTGGTCGAAATCGGACTGGAGAGTGATGGGGACGAGGTGGTCCTGGCCGGCGCGGATGTCGAAGATCCAGAGATCACCGGCGCAGGAGTAAGCGATGCGGCCGTCGTTGAGCGAGGCGGACTCGACGTCAAAGATGCGCTGGTGACTGAGCTGCTTCACGTCCTTGCCGTCCGTGGTCATGGAGTAGAGGTTGCGGACACCGTCGCGGTCGGAAATGAAGTAGACACGGCCATCCCAGAACATCGGATTGGTGGAGGTTTCCGGGTAGTCGGCGGTCAGCGGAACAGCTTCCGCGGGGGCGTCGAAACGCCAGATGCTCTCGGCGGTGCCGCCCTTGTAGCGCTTGGTGTGACTCGGTTGCGAGTACCAGCGGGTGAAGAAGAGCGAGCGGCCCGATGCGTCGTAGACGGCTTCGGCGGCTTGCGCGAGGGGAACGAGCTGCCGATCGCCGCGATCGTCAATGAGAACGACCTCATTATTGGGGAGCGTGGAGTAACGAGTCGTGGAGATCATCAGCCGGCCATCGGGTGCGAAGCCGACGGGGTGGGCATCGCCGTCCCAGGTGCGACGTTGAGGCAACCCGCCCTCGATGGGCATACTGTAGACGTCGGTGGGGCCTTCAGAATCGCCGCTGAAGGCAACCGTTTTGCCGTCGGGCGAGATCACGGCATTGGTTTCGCTTCCTGGATCGGAGGTCATGCGACGGGCGCTACCGCCCTGTACGCCGACCATCCAGAGATCGCCTTCGGACGTAAAGACGAGGCTATCGCCGTGGATGGCGGGCGCGGTGTAGTAGCCGCGATGCAGTGGAGATGGAACCTGCGCCGAGGCCAGAATCGAGGCAAAGAGGCAAACCAGAGCGAGCGCTGTGAGCTGGCAATAACGGTTGCAGGTCAACATCGAGGAATTCTCCTTTTGGCTGAACGAAGAGCCCCGCTGCGAGCAAGGACATGCGTTCAGCCGACGCATCGGATTGATCTTCTTTTCAAACGCCGTTTCACTGGAGTTATGGGGTGCCGCGCCAGTATCGCGTGGCTGATCGCATTCTCGCCAGCCGCCATGGCAGCTGCCGACTCATCGCGAGCACGGATTAGCGCGCTTTTACCTCGCCGAGGGTCTTGATGGCGGAGTGCAGCGCTCGAAGGAGGGCGGTCCCGCCCGGTATCGGGCTCTTGCACAGCCGGCAGTCTGATGATGGCGCGTATATTGGGGTCTGTCCTCCGCGACAGCGCAGGGTTTCGCCCGGCGCTAACGGCGGGCGGCTTAAGACAAGGGAAAAACCGATGGCGACATCACTCTACGACCTCAGCGTGCCGACCTTCCTACAGACTGTGAGGGCCGTCGGGGGCTTCCTCGAGCGCGCGATCACACACTGCGGCGAGACTGGCGCAGACCCGGATGACTTCGTGCACGCCCGGCTCTTCCACGATATGGCGCCGTTCCATTTCCAGATCGAAGCGGCATGGCACCATTCCGTGTGGGGGCTGGAGGCCGTCAAGACCGGCGTGTTCGCCCCGCCAGCCCTGGTCGGACCGGTCCCTTTCCCCGACCTGCAGGCGATGATCGGCAAGGCGGAAACTGCGCTGGAGGCGCTCACCCCCGATGAGGTCAACGGCTGGGCGGGTAGAGACCTGGACCTGCAGATCGGCCCGCGGAGGCTCGCCTTCACGTCAGAGACCTTCATCCTCTCGTTTTCGCTACCCAACTTCCATTTCCACGCTGTCACCGCCTACGACATCCTGCGCACGCGCGGTGTGCCTCTCGGAAAGCGTGATTATGAGGGCCGGCTGCGCACTCGGCCGGCCTAGATCAGCTCGCACCGCCCGCGGGGTGACATCAACAAAGAGCCCGCACGCGGGAGATCCGGAACGGCTGCGAAGCGCTCCTTGCATGGCGGTTTTCATCCTTTTATTAACATAATATATAGACTACGCGAAGCGCCGATCGCCGAGGACGGTGCGGAAACCCCTGCGGCGATAGCGTTTTTCGCTCCGCCTCCAAACAACAGCGCGATCAAAATGATCGCCGCCGCACCCTTCAACCGCCGCGCGAGCTCCTGCCAGACGTCGGCGACCTGGTCGTCGTTCTCGCGCTCGGCTTCCATGCACGCGAGCACGTAGGCGCGCGGAAGTGTGAGCTCGTCCGCAATTCTGATCGCGTGTGCGCCGCTCATGGCCGTGCGGCCGCAGCGGTAGCTGCTCATGGTGGCCTGTTTCCAGCCGAGCGCCTTCCACAGCTGATAATCGCTGGTGAGGCCCTTTTGGGCCTTCAATGCGTCTAGGAATTCGACGGTCGTCGCTGGAACTTTCATGGCCGCACCTCTGAAGCCTGAGCACCACAGTGCCCGGTGCAATGTGTACCACCGATGAACGGCGTCCACAATGCACAACGTCCCATATTGCTAAACAACGCCCCCCGGTGTAGCTTTCCCTCCCGCCAGGGGCGCGCCGGCAAGTAATTCGGTCGGGCCGCACCTACTTCCTGAACGGGTTAGTCCCGCCGGCGCGCACCGGGCTCCAGGAGGCCAGGGCGGCACGAAAGTAGGTGGGGTCATGCATGCAACCGTAATGAGCGCTCGCGCCGCCGGCGCCGAGCTCGATCAATTTCTCGAGAAAACCGAAGAGCGGCTAAAACTGCTCCTCAAGGCCCGCCGCCTCATGCGCGAGCGTGCCGAGCTCCTCCGCCAGGTCGCCGAGATCGACGCCGATCTCGCCGCCGATGCCAAGGCGATCCGCCACGCGCTCGCCGAGGCCCGCAAGCGGGAATGATGTCGCTCGCCGCCCTGGTCTTGAGCGTTCAACTCTACGGCGGTGGGCCCGTGGTCCGCTTTCGCGTCCCTTCGTGCGAGCCGGCGCTCACCACCTGGCTCCTCGAGGCGGAGGTATGGGCGGCCAATTCGAACATCCCCTTCACCGGCGCGGCCGGGTGCGGCCTCGATCCCGCCCCGCCGCCGGCCGGATATTCACTCGTCGAGCTCCCGGAGCGGCCCGGCCGCCTCTACCTGGTGCCCGATTCCAACACCGCGAACTACCGCGAACCTCTCCCCGTCATCCGATAGGAGTCTCTAACCGTGAAACGCTTCGCCATCCTCGCCGCGATCGTCGCGGCCATTGTGCTCGGCGCCGCGGCGCCGGCGATCGCCGCCGGCACCTCGGCCAAACTCTCATGGACCGCGCCTGTCGCATACACAGATGGCGCGGCGCTCGCCGCCAGTGATCTCGACCACTACACGATCACCTGGGCACCCGCCGCCGGCCAGGCCGGGCCGAGCGGGTCGGTCACGGTCGCCGGCAACCTCTTGGCCACGACGGTTCCGGTCCCATGCGGGTCGACGAGCTTCTCGATCACCCTGACGACGACGGCGGCCGCGCACTATCCCAACGCCACCTCGGGGCCGGCTGGCCCCGTGCCCTACGTGACAGGAGTGACGTGCAGCCCAAACGCCCCGGGCGCATTTCAGGCTCAGTGATCGAGCGATTCTGGAGTGCGCTGATAGCGTTCCTGTCGGGCCTTTTCTGAGAAAAACAACATGCACCTGATCGACCTGGCCTTTTTCGTGGTCGGCGTCGCCGTCGGTTGGCTCCTGGATACCGTCCTCGAGGGCCACCGCCGGCGCATGCCTGGCCGCTACGCCGGGGCCTACACCGGCCGCTGCCCGGATTGCCGCGGGAAATATCCCAAACACAAATGGCACTGCCGGTGGCGGCCGATATGACGGTCGAGTATCGACTCGTGGAAATCTGCGCGCCCGAGCGCGCGGGCTTCGTGCTGCAGTGGCGGCTTAACTTCACCTCCGGCTGGTGGCGCCCGCGGGTCAAATCGACGGAGTGGGTCACGCTGCCCACGATCCCGCATCGAGCGCTGCCGGCGGCCGAGCTGGCCGAGCTCCGCACCCGGCTCATGCTCATCGAATGACGGTCGCGCTCGGTCACAGCTACCGACATCCGCGGCCGCGGAGGGCCTCCCGCTCTCCGCCGCCGCGCGTGCTCTCGATGGCGATCGGCCGCTACTGCCTTGAGTTTGAATCCCGCCGCGGCCCGATTTGGGATTACTTCGCGGCGCGCGTGCCCGCGCTCTATAACGCCGACGGCCGGGCGGGCGATCGCCGGCGATCTCTCCGATCCGATGGCGGCGACAGCCTCCTGTGCGTGATCGTCGCGCTCCTCTCGAGCATGGATCTTCGCCGTGGATTCGTGGGCCGCCCGCCGGTGGAGCAGGGCGGCCTCTGGCATCGGCGCGGAGTGCGCGAGCTCTTCGGCTTTGCGTTCGGTAAGCCCGTGCCCGGTGCTCTCAGCATCCGCCGGATCGAGCGCTGGCTGCGGGCGCTTACCGCGCTCGGCATCCTCACCACGAATCAACTGCGCGTGAAGACGGCGCGCGGCTATGAGAGCAAGACGGCCATTCGCCATGTGAGCGACGAGCTCTTCCGCCTGGCGGGCATGCGCGAGCAGCTTGCCAGGGAACGGCGCGAAGCCTTCCAGCGCGCGGAGGCCGCCCGAGCCGCGCGCTCGATCGAGCGTATGCGGGTTGATGGACAGACTCCGTCCGGTACAGCCCCGACCGTCAAAGACGGCGGACCCGCCGAGGCCGGACAATCCGCCCGCGCCGGCCCCACCGCCGTGCGTGAGCTCATCCAGCGTATCCGCCCCTCTCGCCGGCGCAGCTAGCCGGCCCCTCCCCATGGCCGCTACCGCGCCAGAACGGCGCAGCGGGCCTCCTATTGCACGCTGGACCCCGTTTCAGGGGTCTCCCTCGAGACTGTTCTTTGCTCGTGGCGGGGGCCGCTGCCCGCCGCCCCTGTGAATAACCGGCATTACATGTCGGGCAAAGGGTCGGTACATGTCGGACCTTCAATCGCGATCTATCGATCGCATCCTGGGAGCTCGGAAACAAGGCGCCATCCCTGGCCGGTCTCTTCCTCCCGATCGCGGGGGGCTGCGCCCCCCCCTGGCCGGCGCTGACGCGCCGCGAATCCCGACCCCCCCGGAGGGGCCGGCGGCCCCTCCCGCCGGCGGATCTGCATTCCCTCAGTGCAGTTTCGGCATTTCAGGCGATGCAGCTTTTCGTTTTCGGACAGCGCGGCGGGCCGCCGGCGGCCCCCTCCCGGGCGGAAGGCGACCAAGCGATAGCGCAAGCGGCGCTCGACAGGCCCTGGCCGGCCCGGTAGGCTCGCCGTCGCAAGTGGGGCGGCCCGGTCATCCGGAGGCCCGCCGTGTCCACTGAGTCAACCGCAACCCCGCCCCCCGATTCGGACGCCGAACCCGATCGCATCACCCGCCTCGAGGTGTGCGTCGATGGTCTCGGCCGACGAGTGCGCGGCCTGGCCGATCGCGTCGAAGAGCGGGCGGGCCTGCATACCCTGTTCGACATTCTCGACGACATCCCCGGTCCGGCCTGGCTCTACCTGGGTCTCATCGTCGGCGTGCTGTACGGAGCGGCGAGGGCGCGCGAGTGACGGCGCTTTCGTCACTGCGGCAGGCCCTGGCCGCCGCGCGATCGCGGGCTGCACTGATTCCCGGCCTCGGCGATCTCATCACGGCGATCGAGACGCACCTGGTCACCGAGGCCGCACGACTCACGAGCGTTTCCGACACGGTGAATGAGCTCACCCACCTCGAGAGTCGCATCCGCACGCTCGAGTCGATCGTGTCAACCGTGCCGCGAGATGTACCCGCCGCGCTCGCGGAGCTCCGCGCAAAGATCGATGCGATCGATCGGAAACACGACACGCCGCCGCCATGCGAATGCGACGAAGGCGCTCACCAGGTCAACCCGGCCTGCCCCTATCACGGCGAGGGGCGCTGACATGCCGCGCGATCGCACTCCCAACAAGCCGATCGGCACCGTCGAATGCCCGGCGAAGGGCTGCACGCTGACGTGCAAAGTCTTCCGGTTCCGACAGCGGAACGAAAAGCGGACGCGCCTGGCGGGGCTGCTCTATCTCGAGTGCCCGGAGCACGGCCGGATCGGGATCGACGGGAAGAAGGCGACTCAGGAGTACATCCTCGAGCACGCGGATATACCGAAACCAATTACACCAGAGGCGGGCGCTTCTGCGGATGTGAGGCCGGGCAATCGCGGAACGGAGGCCGCGCCGGCATCGCTTCCCGCAGTCGTGAAAAAACCGGCGTCCGAAAACCGGCCCGCCACGTCTTGGCTCGATCGCTTGAAGACCGCGTTGGATTGAAACTCGGAGCTCACATGACAAATGACACGGCTGCCGCGGGACCGAGCGGGCAGATCTTCACGCTCGAGGCCGAAGTGGACGCCGCGGCCGCCGGCGCACCGATCGATCCGGGCACGCCCGCGATCGCCGCCCACCAGGTCGCCGATGATGAGCCTTGGCGGCGCAGCGACTGGCCGCGCTACACCAAGATGGCCTCGAATCTGCTTTGCGGCCTGATGCTGCCGCAGTGGGAGATCACATCGGAGGAGAAAACCGAGCTCTCAGAGTCGCTCGCCATGATCCTCTACACGCATTTCCCCGATGGAGTGAACGGCCGCTACGCCGGTTACTTCCGCCTCATCGCCGCGAGCTCCGTCATTGTCGCCGCCAGGATCACCGCCAACAATGGCAAACTCCCGCCGCTCGGGCCGCCCCGACCCGCCGCCGACCCGAAACGGCGAGAAGCCCCTGCAGCTCGCTCGAGCACGCCCGACCCGCACGCGCCGGTCGTCAACTGAGGGCCGCTGTTACCTGGTCACCGGCGCCCCGGGATCAGGCAAGAGCGTCTGGACGCTCCAACAGGTCGGAACCAATCCCCGGCTCTTCGTGTGGGACGGTGCGGCCGAGTGGCACTGCAAAGTACCGGGCATGGTGCGCGTCGATCGCCTCACCGAACTCGCGGAGCTCGTGCGCGCCGATCTGCGCGGCGAGGCCCCGACGCGGATTGCCTATGCGGGCATGGTATCTCCCGATCATTTCCGGACCTGGTGCGCGCTCGCGTGGGTGTGGATCAGAGCTCACCAGCGAGGGGTGATCGTCGTCGAGGAGCTCTCGGACGTCACGACACCGGGCAAGGCGCCGGCGGCGTGGGGCGCGATCCTGCGCAAACATCGGCACACAAAGGGCGCCGTCTATGGCCTGACCCAACGGCCGGCGGAGTCGGATAAAACCATCGTCGGCAACGCGACCGTGATCCACTGCGGCCGGATGAACCTCGAGAGCGACGAGCTCTACATGGCGAAGTTGCTGCGCGTACCGCTCGAGGAGGTGGAGCGCCTCGGCGATCTCGACTACCTCGAGCGCGATATGCGCACGCGCGAGCTCACTCGAGGGCGGGTGCGAGTTTGATCGGGCCGGCCCGGGCCGGTCACCCCTTGCGGGACATGTCCCGTCGTGTCTAGCTTTCGCTTCGCGAATCAGGCATCAACGCCAGGAGTGACCATGTCCAAGTACCTCATCACGGCCGCCGTCGCCGCAGTGACCATCGCGGTAGTGTTCCGCGTGCAGGCCCTGCGCACCGCGATCGTCGGCTCGTAACCCCGGAGTCCCACGGCCATGCAATTCATCCGTCACGGTGAGCCCTTCAACAACGTCGCGGCGAATGCGCGCGCCGTGGTCTCCTCCAAACTCGTGCTCGGGAACGTGATCGAGCGCTTCTACCTGGTCCTCGGCGGCGGCAATGCGATCGCGAACATCAACGCGATCCGGGTGCGCCTCAACGGCAAGGTGGTCTGGGGCGATATCAGCGGGACGAACCTCAACCTGCTCCAGAAGTACATCACGCTCAACAATACCGCGGGCTATCTGACGGTGGATTTCACCGAGCCCACGAGCCGTTCGATCCATGGGCAGCTCCTCGGCGCCTATGTGACCAACGCCGCCGGCATCACCGATTTCACCGTCGAGACCGATCTCGGCGCCGGCGTCGCCCCGACTCAGGATTGGTGGGTGCACCTGCGAAGCCCGCTCGCGATGTCGCCGCAGGCCGGCTTCGATCCGGCGACACTCCCGCTCATCCGCGCGCTCATCCCGACGACGGTCCCGGTCTCGGCGGCCGGTGAGATCCAGGCGGATGTGAACTATGGCTCGGGCGGCAACTCGCTCATCAAGCGCCTGATTATCTTCTCGACCATCCTCACGAGCTTCCGCGTCAAGCGCGATGCGCTCGATGTATACGAGACGGTGGCCAACGCGCTCGCGAGCTACATCGAGCTCGACTACGGCCGCGTGGCGCAGGCGAACATGTACGTGTGGGATCCGCTGATGGATGGCGACCAGTCGGACGCCTACCCGACGCGCCGGCCCGACGGTACACCGTCGAACTATCAGTTCCTGTTCACCGCGAGCGGGGCCGGGCAGCACCAGGTCTACGCCGACGTGTACAGCACGCTGGGGTCGCTCTAACGCGCGGAGGGGTCAATGGACCCGACAGACACCTCGAGCACCGACAGCGCGAGCAACATCGCGAGCGCTGTCGCCTCGATCTTCCAAAACGGCGTCACGGCCTACGTCGATAGCCAGGCGATCCAGAAGGGATACCAGATCCAAAATCCGGTGTACTACAACGCCGGCGTGCCTGGCGGACAGCCGGCTCCGTATGCGCCGCTGCTCTCGGGAGCTCCGGCCGGCGCGAGCCTGATCCCGAGCTCGAGCAGCTCGCTGCTCCTGATCCTCGGCGTGGTGGTCGTCGCAGCCCTGATCTTTCGCAAGGGGTAACCCGTGAGCGCCGCGGGGTACTACGGCACGCTGGCGAGCTACTTCGGCCAGTCGGGCGGAACCGGGAGTCCGGGCAAGTCCGGCGGTGCGGGCTATTCGAACGATGCGCCGGCCTACCTGACATCAGGCTCGGGCGCGAGCGGCGATCAGACCGCGCAGTCCCCCTCCGCCTCGAGCGGCTCCGGATGGATCAGCGCGGCGGCGAGCACGGCGAGCACCGACAAGTCGCAGTTCATCACGCCGTTTCAACAGTCCTTCGGCGGCATCACCAACAATCAGATCATCGCCAGCCCGGGCGCGGTCGGCGCCAACGCGCCGATCGGGCCGAGCGGGGCGGCGGCCTATCCCTTCGGCGGCGGCTCGAGCTCGCCCTCGCCGATCGTCGTCATCGGGCTCGTGCTCCTGGCGCTCGTCGCCGGGAAAATGCTGGCGAGGTAGTCATGGCCAATCGCACGATCCATACATCGCACATTTCGGCCGGAGCGCATCCGCGGTTTCCGGTGAAGGCCGGCGGCTTCGCGCCGACTGCGGCGCTGCGACCAGGTCACGCGGGCTCGTTCGATGCCGCGATGGCCGCGCAGCGCGCGCGAGTGCCGCGCCTCGCGGCCCTGCACCCGCGTGCCATCGTCGGCACGCTGCGGCAGAGATAAGCTGGTGGGTCTCTTTTCAGACCTCTTCGGTTCGAGCAATCACTCGAGCTCCACGAGCTCGACGAGCAACGTCACCAATACGCAGCTCGCCGGCGGGAACATCGGCGGGCCGGCGCTCTACGGCTCGAGCGGCAATTACATTGTGACCACGGATCAGGGCGCAGTGCAGGCTGCGACCGACGTGAGCGCGGCAGCGCTTGCGCTCGGCGCTTCGGCGCTCGGCGCGAATACGGCGGTCTCGATCGCCGGCATGGATGATGCGCTGCAGGCCAATCAGAGCTCGCTGCACCTGGCCGATAGCGTCGTCGCGGCCAATTCCGATCTCGCCGGCCAGGCTCTCGATAAGGTGCAACGCTTTGCGAGCTCGGCGCTCGATTCCAACACCTATATTGCGGGCAAGGCGCTCGATTCCGAGAGCGCCGCCTACAATCAGAGCCTGTCGACGTTCTCGAGCTTCGCCGGCGACGCATTGCAAACGATCGCGGACCGCAATCAATCGGCGCTCGATACCGTGACCGGTATCGCCAGTCAGGTCAGCCAGTCCGCGCAGCAGACGACAGACACGACGGTGCAGAAAATCGTGGTCGCGATGATGCTGGCGGTCGCGGCGATCGCCATATTCAGCCGCGGCGGTGGCGTGAGGCTCTAACGTGTCAAGTGAAGTCCTAACACAAGCCCTCCAGGCCGGCGTGATGGCGACCTTTCCGCAAGGCCGCATTTTCAACATTCTATCGGCCGCCGCGGGTCCGCTCACGCTGCAAGCGGTGCAGGCCGGCGGCACTGCGAGCAAGGTCCGCACGTTCAACAATGTCCCGGCCGGCTCAAAGTTCACGGCCAAAGAGGGAGACGGCTGGACCTATCTGCGGGTCACTTCGGCGGTCAATCAGAACGTGACCATATTCGTCGGCGACGACGATATGAGCTTCAACAATGCCGTCACCATCACGGGGACCGCGGCAACGGAGGAGCTCCCGGCCGCAGCGCTCTCGGACCTGATTCCCGTCCTGACAGTCGCGGCAACGCAGGCCGCGCTTTTCCCCGCCAACGCGGCCCGACGGCGGATCACCATTTTCAGCAAGCCCACCAACGCCGGCGACGTCGGCGGCCTCGAGCTGCGCAAAGCCGGCGGCCTCAATACATTGGCCTACCTCACTCCTGGGGAATCATTGACGTTTGTCGGCACCTATGGGGTCGACTACAAAGCAACCGCCGGTGGCGACACGATCGCACTGTGCGAGGAGTCCTGATGCATATCCCCAGAGTCCGTCGGCGGATCGGCGCGGCACTCACCGGTCTGCTCTCCGCGCTGGTGCTCGCCGGCGTCGCGAGTGTTGCTTATGCGATCAGCGGTGGCGGTATTCCGTCCTATATTACGGTCCAACAGCTTACTTTGGGATTCGGCTCTCCGCATGCGACGCTCACTAATTGTTCTGGGAAATTGTGCGTCAATGGAGCAAGCCCCGGTCCGCTCAATTCGTACGGATTTATCAGCCTAAGTGGCACGACATGTTCGATAGCGGGCGCACAGCAGGCTAACCTTGCGAGCTGTTCGCACCTGACGACCGGCGCATACAAGGTTACCTTCACTGCTGCATACACCTCGCTGTCGCCGATCTGCACCGACAGCGCTGGTGCAGCGCAAACGTATGTAGTGATTTCGCTCGGCACCGCGAGTATCACGCTCCTCACTTACAACTCGAGCGGGACCAATGTCGATATGACGGGCGATTTTCAGATTGCGTGCGTTGGGACGTGAGAATGTGGACCGTCGTGGGTTGTATGTTATCGGTGGCCTTGCGCTCCTGGCGATCGTGCTGGGCGGAGGAATCGTTTTGAGTGAGTATCAGAACCGCCAGAAGTGGACGCCGGCGCTGAATGCGGCGGAGGCGCAGTATGGTCTGCCCGCGGGGCTGCTCGTGCGCCAGGCGCAGGAGGAATCGAGCTTTTCGAGCGCGGTGATTGATGGAACTGAGGCCTCGAGCGCGGGCGCTCTCGGCATCCTGCAACTCGAACCCGCCTATTTCCCGAGCGTGCAGGCTCCGCGGCCGTTCTCCGATGACGCGGTGAATCGGCAGATCGACGACGCGGCGCGAGAGATGGCGCGGCTCTATGAGCACTTCGGCTCCTGGGTCAATGCGCTCGCCGCCTACAACTGGGGGGAGGGCAACATGGATAGGTACACCTCGAGCGGCTCTCCGCCGATCCCCGCCGAGACTCAGAAATACGTTGCCGACATCACGGCCGATGTCCCGGCGGCGAACGATGGGGACCTCGTCGTATGAAGCGCACCGCAGAGCTCTACATTGGCCTGGCGATCGCCGCCGTGATCGCCTATCTCTATATCAAAAAGAAACTGCCGGCGGTGACGCAACCGGTGTCCAACGCCATCGCCAATGCGTACCTGTCGCTCCCGCCGGCGCTCGGCGGGCTCCCGGCGCCGATCAATGCGACGCACTCGGTGATCCTGCCCTCGGGCGGAGTCGTGCCGATCGCCAACATCCCCGGCGGCCTATCGTTCAACTCGCAGCTGAACGCGGGACAGTTCGTCTATCAGGGGGTCTCGTACCTGATCCAAGGCCCGAGCGATTCCAACGGCAATTTCTCGGCGACACTGCCGACGGTGCCGGCGGCATCCTACGACCCGACGACTCTCGCGCCGACCGAGTTTTCACTGAACTCGCCCGCCGGGCCTCCTGCGGTGCTGCCGTACTCGTACAAGCAAGCCTCGATCGACACGCCGGCGACGCTAGGAACGAGTGATCTACTGACACCGCCGGCCGATCCGTCGGCCACCGATTACAGCTATCTCGACTATTCCCTGAATTGAGCCGCAGTGCACTTTGATGTCACAACGGCAGTTATCGCTTTGGCCTCCAATCTCTTCGGTGCGGGAGTGGTGTGGGGCACTGTACGCGCGCGCCTGGCGGAGCATGATCGCGGCATTTCCGACGCGAAAGGCATCGCCAACAAGGCCCACGAGCGAATCGATCGCATCCTCGAGCAACCCGTCCGGAGCTAACATGTCACTCTTACACCGCAACCTCCTTGCCCAAGCGTGGGCCGCCGCCGAACCGCTCTTCATGGAAGCGATGAAAGGCGCCGCGACCATCGCGGCTCCCGAGCTCGCCCCCGTCGTCGATCCGCTGATCGACGTCGCGGCGCAAGCTCTCGCCCCCTCGCCGGCGCCGGCGAGCCCGTCACCGGTATCCCCCCCGGCCGCTACGGCGGCGGCGACCGTGGCAAGCGCGGCGCCGGCGAGCTCCCCGGCACCGTCCGCACCGGCCGCCGCCGCCGCCGCGGTGTCCGCCGCGATCGACGCGCACGTGAGCGGCGCACCCGTCCCGGCCGTGGATCTCACAGCCGGCCCGCAGGCGGCCGCGCTCGCCGCCTTCCAGGCGCTCTCGACTCAGGTCGCGAACCTGGTGACGCAGATGAACGCGATCGCGGCCAATATCGGGATCAAGGCGTGATCCGGCGACCAATCCCTCGGCGATTCGTTTGGTGGATCGTCGAGACGGAGGAGCTCGGGCGCACCGCGACGCCTGGTGAGCTATTCGCTCACCAGGCGGCCGAGGTGGTGCGCGGAGCTCCGTACCGTCTCAAGGTGATCGCGATCCGCAAGGCGCGACCGGGCGATGTCGGCGATCTCCTCGCCATCAAGCAGAGCCAACAGGAGCTCCGCGAGGTGCAGATGGACATGCTCCAGAAGAGCGGGGCGCTCAATCACCGGCACCGTGCCGTCCGTGACACGGGCCGGATCATCACTCTCGGAAGCCAACATGGCACGCAAGCGTAAGAGGCTGCCGCCCCGTCGCAAAGACGGCCGGTTCCGTCGTCGCCGCTAACGCAGGCGGAAGATCCAGCCCAGGCGGGCCGAGAACACCTCCCGCGGTCCGATCAAGGCGCCGTGAACGTCGTAGCCCGCATAGTGCCAGGCGGAATCGACGTTCACGCCCTCGGCGATGTCCATGAAGGGTCCGGCGCCGTCGGCCGTGCGCCACTGCGCAGCGACGTTGACCGTGTCGTAGCCGTAGTTCGTCGCAGTGTCGGTGAAATGCTGCGTCGAGTGGCTCACGTGCTCGCCGTAGACGGCGATCTGCCGCGGGGCGAGGGCGCAGGCCGAGAGCGAGAGGGCGAGGGTCAGCATGACAGCTAACGTCTTCATGACAGTCTCCTGGGACGGTTGAGGGGCAATCGAAATTTTCCGCACCATGGAACATGGCGGGCGCGGTGGCGTGTTGGAAAGACGCTCGAGCTCCCGCTCGGCCGCGAGTGCGCGGCCGCGCCATTCGCGGACCTGGCCGTGGAGCAACGGGATCGAGCGGATCTCACCGGCGGTAAAGCACCAGCCCTCGGGGCTCACGAGCTCGCCGCGGCGGAGGTGCCAGCCAGCGAACGCAGGATCGACGGGCGAGAGATCGCCCGAGAGGATGGTGATGAGAATCTCAGCCCACCGCGGCAGGCGCCGCGTGCGCTTCCAACGCCGTAGGGTTGTGTCGGAGACCCCGAGACGGCCGGCGTATCCTGCCGGGGTCCAGAATGGCGTATCCATGAGCGCTGACTACAGCGGCCGGAGTGTTACAAACTGTAATCGTCGGGCAGGCGCTTGAGCTTGCGCACGATCTGCCGATTGAACATGCGGGCCTGCTGCACGGCGAGCAGGCGAGTCTGCGGCGGCCATTCCCGAGCCCATTGCATGGCCTGCCGTTTCGCGCGCTCGAGCCACAGTAGGTCGCGGACAGTCTGCTTGCCGGCGCTCATGCGAGCACCGGCGAGGCGGGAAATTCAGTGCGCAGCCACCACGCCAGGCGGCGCAGCAGACTTACCATAATATATATTATGCGTAGTACAATGGCGATTTATACTTGAGAAACCCATGCGTAACTACCTGATTGCAAGGACCGAATTCGCCGCCTATTTCGCGCGTTTCTTCGGCTTCTTCTTCGGTGCCGCCTTACCGTGCGGCTTCGGCGGCGTGCTCAGCATTCTGCGCAGCACGTCGTCTGGGTTCGGTTTGGGCTTGGGTTTCTCGTCGGTCATGGCGGGAGTCTAGGGGTTGGGCGCATCGGACGAAAGCGCGTCCTCTGAAGGGCCGGAAGAGATTTCCCCGGCAATGGTTGCCGCTGGAGTTGCTATTTTTCGCCACTGGCCGGAGTGTTTTTCCTTTTCTGATTGGACGATGCCCGTGGAGTTGATTGCGCAGGAGATGTATACCGCCATGGTTCGCGCAAAGACCGCAATATCGCCTCCCAATCAGAAGGGGTCTCGCGACCTTTCGTAATAGCATTTACCGCGAGCGTGTATTCGATCTTAGCAAGATCGCTAGTCATGCCGTCTAGTAGCTCTGGGGTCACCCGCAGTGATCTCAGTCGCTCCTGTGTCAGAGCGACCCTCTCGTTAGTCGAGAGCGGGGTTACGCTGGCTTTGTCTTTGAAGCCATGATGCAGAATCAGATTCCGGGCTTCATTTATCGCCTTGAACTGGTCAAAGGCGTACTTGAATCTATCCTGATTTGCTTTGCTGGCGTGACTGTCGTTTCGGACTTCAAGAAGCCTATATATGAGGGAGATTGCTGAATCTCCGCGCGTACCTGAAAACAGGGCTTTTCCTACCTCTTCCGGTACGCCAGATAGTCGTGTAAGCGTATCGAGTACCGCGCGCTCCGTATCTGCAAATTGCAGGACGAAGCCGCCCAACGAATATAGAAGTTTCTCGTAGGCGTTCATAGTTTGTCCGGCTGTTAGTCGTCGCCGTCGAATCAATGCAGATAGCGGACTTATCGGATGTATAACTTCGTAGTCGCGATTATTGGAACACTATTATTGTTTCGCGTAATCGATTGCGACGCCGCTACCCAACCCGCTGATGAGGTTCTGGTCCAAATTGTTAATCAGGTCGATCATGCTCCCCGCATAGCTGACACCGCCGATGCTAAGGGAGTTGACGCCGCCCGGGAACCGCGAGAGCGTCTGTCTTGCAGAGTCAAGCGATTGGCTAATGCCAAATACTTTGGTCGTGACTATTCCGATTACGTTGCCGTCGGAATCGAAGATCGGGGCGCCAGAGAATCCATTCCGAACGGGACACTGGAAAATGATCGTGTCTATCGGTTTGGGACCGAGGAGTGTCTTCAGCCTTGTTTTGGCGGCCACTGTACCCTTGAGCATTACCTCCGCCCCGTCTATCGCAGGGTGGCGAGCAAGAATGGTAATTGCGTCGCCCACACTGGCAGTTTTCAAGCTTCCCATTTTCACGTGAGGCAAATTGGCGGCGTCGATCAGCAATCCGGCAACATCGAAATTGGTTTGATCCGGGGAGACGCTATCCTTCACGGGGATGGCGGGATACGTCTGCTCACGATCGCCTCTAAATACGACTACCTCTATGTTGGGTGCGTATTTGGTGTACTTGGATGCGGCGGTGGTAATGTGTAGTAGTCACGACCCGATCTGACAGTTACCCGGTTCTCCGGTTCTGTCTGTCAGATCAAATTACGCGATCATCTTCTCCCGACAGATCTGTTTGCCGTCTTCGAACGTCGCCATCGGCGTGCGTCCACAGCACATC
>DASRDO010000085.1:0-28483 GCA_035652555.1 Steroidobacteraceae bacterium
CCCGCAGGCCCATCAGTGGAGCCTCAACTTCGCAAGCGACGACGGCGGTGTGCTGAGTACACCGATGGTCGGTCAATTCAAGGATGGTCGCGGCGAGTTCTACGACTACGAGCCCATCAACGGGCGCATGACCTGGGTCAGATTCCGCTTCGAGGACATCAAGGGTGGCTCGAATCGCGACGAGCAGGCCTTCTCGGTGGATGGGGCCCGGACCTGGGAGACCAATTGGGTCAATACCTCGACGCGCGTCCAGCCCATCCTGCAGGCGAGCCGTTGAGGCGGATCGGCGTGTTAGGGCAGGTCTGTCGCGTGTACTAGATGCCGGCATACCAGTCGTAGCCGAGGTCTTCCCAGTAGCCGCCATGTCCGCCCGCGATGGCGCGGAAGCTGTTGACGAGCTGAATGCGCCGGATGTATTTCGCCTGTTTGTAGCCGAGCTGGCGCGCGACGCGCAGCCGCAGCGGCGCGCCGTGTGGGACATCGAGCGGTTTCCCGTTCATGGCGTAGGCGATGAGAGTCTGCGGATGCATCGCATCCTCGAGGGCGATGCTTTCGTAATACTGCCCCGGACGCTGCTCGCCGCCTTTCGAGGGCTCGCCATCGAGATTGTCGGCGCAGTGGAGCACGACGAACCTGGCGCTCGGCCGGACGTCGGCTGCATGCAGCAACAAGGCGAGCGGAACGCCGGTCCAGCCGCCGATGGCGCTCCACCCCTCGACGCAATCGTGACGGGTGATCTGGCTCCGGGAGGGAAGCCGCCGCAGCTCGGCGACGCTCAGGGTGAGCGGATGCGCAACCAATCCATCGATTTGCAGCTGCCAGTTCGCGAAGCGCTCCGCGACCTGGCGGTCGTACCACTCGCCTCCCGGATTGTAGGTCCCGTTGGCCTTGAAGTGGGAGGATATGTCGGAAGGCCCGAACTCCTGCGCCATCGCGCCCCGCCCGAGCAGGAGGCGCTGAGTGGAGCGGGTCCAGGCTTGAGCCGCCGCGAGCACCCGCTGGAAGCTGGCACTCTCGGTAAGGGCATCGGCTTGTAGAATTTTGCTGCAGCCGCTGAGCAGCAGACCGCCGCCTGCGAGCCCTCCGATGAGCGCCTGGCGTCGCGTGATGATCGTCATGTCAGGGGCGCTCCCGCGGAACGGTGTAGCGACCCGTGATCATCGATCGAACCTCATTGATCGCGCCGGCGAGCACGACTTCGGTGAGGTGGACGGCAATGAAGAGCACGATCGAGGAGGCAAAGAGGAAGTGCAGGGTCCGTGCCGACTGCCGCCCGCCCAGCGCACTCACCAGCCAAGGAGCAAACGCATCGAGCCCGGGTGACATTGCGAGCCCGGTCACGACCATGCCGAAGACCAGAGTCAGGAGTCCCAGGTAGGCGAGCCGCTGCAGGACGTTGTAGCGCTTGGCGGCCTCACCGGTCGGATGTCTGAGCGCAAGGTGATCGCGAATCGAGCGCGGAATGGCGCGCAGATCGGCCCTCGTCGGCCAAAGATCCCGCTGGATGTGCCGGCTCGCGAAGCTCCAGAGCAGGTATACCGCAGCGTTCGCCACCAGGACCCAGGCGAAGAAGAAGTGCCAATGCCGCGCGTCGGCGAGATCGGTGTAGCTCGGTACGGTGAGCCAGTCGGGCCAGGCGTGCAGGGTGATGAAGGGATGATCGAAATCGCTGCCTTTTTGACCCCAGTAGAGGCGCGGGTGGGCGTTCAGGATGTTGAGGCCGCTGCCCACCAGGATGAAGAGAGTCAGGGCGTTGATCCAGTGGGTCACCCGCACCGGCCAGGCATGCCGGTAAATGACATCACGGGCGGGCTCGACGCAGGCAGAGCGCCGCCTTGCCGCGAGTGCTCCCGCAGTACGCTGGATCAGCATCGATCTGCCTCGGTCTGCATGGGCCGCGGGGGGCGGCCCTCTTCGCGACCTATTTCGCGAAGGGAGGCAGGTTGTTACAGACTGCGCCGAGGGATTTGATCTACCAGCGCAGCAATCGCGCGCCCAGCGCTGCTCCGAGGGCGGTAGCGGCTGCAATGCCCAGCGTATACCACGTGGCTACGAAGGCGGCCGCCTGCTCTGGGCAGTGCAGTCCATAGAAGGTCGCCGCCAGTGCACCAGCCGCCAGCCCGGCGGCAGCACCCGCCACGGCAGGCCGTGTCGGCGCGAGCGCGCGCAGGGCAACGACCTCACAGCCATAGATCGGCAGCGCCAGCAGCAGGATGAGCGGTGAGCAGACTTTCCACGTGTGGCCCAACCAAAGGTCGAGGCGGGTGGCGGATGAGGCTGCGAGGATCTGGCCGGCGCCGAGGCCGATCATGGCCAGAATGATGAGCAGTGCCACTGCAGGCGCGATTCCCGGCCGCCTACCCGGCACGGCCAGGCGCCTGACGGTGATCGCAGCCGCCACGGTGAGTAGGCCCGTATAACTCGCCTTCATCCAGAACCACGGTTGCCTGGCAGCCGCCTCGAGGGGCTGGCAATGCAAGCCCAGCACCACGAGCGCGAGTGTCACCGCGCCACCGACGGCGAGGCCCATCAGCAGCTTGCGGGTCGGGGCCCCCGGCGGCGTCATGCGGGCATCGCGTGCCAGCAACGCTATTAAGTCAGCCGTTCTCATCGTGCCAGGCTCGATTCAACCATTTCAGAGTCCGATGCAACATGACGCGTGCGGATACTGCGGTCACGCCGCGCTTCCTGGCTGCTTCTTCGATCGAAAGGCCCTGAAGTTTCACGTCCTCCAGGAGCGTCCGCTGCCGCTCGGGCAGCCGCTCGAGCAACCGCTCGAGGTCCGTCTGCACCGCACGCTCTTCGGTGTCATCAGCGGCGAAAAGCACCCCGGCATCCTCGAGCGGAACGTGAACACGCCGATGCCGGCGGCGCAAGTGATCGATGAGCTTGTAGCGTGCGACCGAGTATGCCCACGGGCTGAAGGGCAGGGCGCGGTCGTAGGTGTCCCGCTTCAGATGCACCGCAAGGAGTGTCTCCTGGACCAGATCCTCGACCTCCGAGGCTCCGGTCCCGATACGGCGCGAGAAGTAGCTGCGCAAGTGCCCGCCGAGAGCGCTCAGGAGCTGCAGGTGCGCATCGGCATCGCCCGCGAGGCTGCGGATCATCAGCGGCCGGAGGCGCTCTTCGATGTCGACTTTCGGCTCCACTGTGCTCGGCTCTGTGCCCCTGGGCCAGCCGGCGCATTGTAGAGCGGTCGGGCGAGAAATGACAAAGCGGCCCGAGACGGACCTGGCGGCGACTGCAGCACCGCACTCTGTAACACTCGCGCCGGCACCAACGTACTCAGGCGGGTATGAAGACCCTCCTCGAGCTCTGCAGCCGTCCGTTTGCGTCATTGCGAGGAGACTGGTGGGCGATTCCGCTGCGCCTCATCGTCGGCTATGGCTTCATGGAGCACGGGACCGCAAAGCTTGCGCGCGGGCCTGAATCCTTCGCCGCGATTCTCCACGCGCTGCATCTGCCGGCCGCTCCGCTGCTCGCCTGGGTCACGATCTTCATCGAGCTTCTTGGCGGGCTTGCGGTATTGGTCGGCGCCTTCGTGCCGCTCGTCAGCGTTCCCATGGTGATCGTGCTTCTCGTTGCAATCGTCACCGTCCACCTTCCCAACGGCTTCAGCTCCATCAAGCTCGAGGCAGTGACCCGGGCGGGCGCGCATTTCGGTCAGCCAGGCTACGAGACGGATCTTCTTTATCTCGCATGTCTCATCGCGCTCGTGCTGGGTGGCACTGGGCCGTTCGCGCTCGATGCGAGGCTGCTACGCCGCAGAGAGTGCAACAGGACTTGCGCGAGGCACGCAGCCTCCTGAGCTCCCGATCTACTCAACCCTCCAACCAACAAATCACAGAACGGAGATCAGCATGTCATCCCGAAACTCGAGCTCATTCCGCGCCGCTCAGGCCGCCGGCGCTCTCGTCATCGCGCTCCTCGGAAGCACTCTGGCGCTGGCCGGCGAGCAGGGCGAGCCCGAGCGCAGCGCGCTCGTGCTCACGAGCACCAATGATCCGAGTGCGAATCGGGTCGCGGTGTTTCAGTTGGAGACCGGCGGCACACCGACCCTTTCGCTCGTGCAGACGGTAGCCACCGGCGGCAAGGGAGGTGCGAGCGGCAACGCGGGCATTCTCCAGGTTGCGGGCGATCTGGGAGCGGTAGCGAATTACGGGTCGAACAGCATCAGCCAGCTCGTGAGAGCGGGGGACTTCCTCTACGTGAGACGTCAGATCCCACTCGCGCCGGGCTGCCTCAAGCCGGATTCGCTGGCTCTGGCCGGCAAAGAGCTCTTCGTGGCGGGCGCTGCATGCGTCGAAAGCCATACGTGGCCGTCAGGCGCCCTCGATGGCGCAGCCGTCCCTCTGGCGGATCCTTCGGCGGCGCAGATCGCGGTCGGCAGGACCTGGGGAGCCGTCACGATGACATCGGGATCTCTCCTGCAGGTAGGCCTCACGCGCACGGGCGCACTCAGTGGGGCCGCCGCGCCGATCGCGCTGCCGAGCACAGCGAACAATACGCCGCTCGGCGAAGCCTTCTGGGGTGATATCCTCGGGTTTACCCCCGCGCACAGCCCAGACAGCTTCGCGATCGTCGATGCGCAGCGCAATGTCCATCCGGTTGCAGGACCTACGCCTTCCTTTCCCGCGAATGCACCCTGCTGGGTCGCCAAGGGACCCGGGAACGTCTGGTATACGGCCAACAGTCCCGGACATGCCATCTCGATTTTCTTCAGCGACGGCAAGGGCGGTGTGTTTTACAAGTCGGTACCGCTGCCGGGGGCGCCCACTGACATCACCGTCTCTGCGAACGGCAAGTGGCTGGCCGTCATCTACGCAGCGAGCGGCAGCGGCTATGTGTCCGTGTTCGGCGTCGACCGGTACGGCGATCTCTCGCCCGAGGCCACTTCCGATCCGATCGGGGTCGCAGGCTTCAGCGGAGTTGCGATCAGCCAGTAACTCCAGGAGTCATGGATATGAATAACCGTTTTCCAATGATGATCGCCGCGGCTGCGGCAGCTGCGGCGCTCACCGGAGCCGTTCTGGTCGGAATCGGTCATCAGGGAGCGAGGGCGGCGGAGCTGCGGAGCTCCGCGCCGCCGCCTGCCATCGATGAGCCGCTCGCGGGCACGTCGGGCTCGGAGACGGCGATCCTCTCGGGCGGATGTTTTTGGGGCATGCAGCTCGTCTTTCAGCATGTGAAGGGGGTTCGCGAAGTCCTCGCGGGCTATACGGGCGGCGCGGCACGGACGGCGACCTACGAGGAGGTGAGCAGCGGCACGACCGGACACGCTGAATCGATCAAAATCGTGTTCGATCCGCATGTGGTGAGCTACGGCGAGCTGCTGCGGATCTATTTCTCCGTCGCCACGGATCCTACGCAGCTCGATCAACAGGGTCCTGATGAGGGAACGCAATACCGCGGGGAGATCTGGCCCATGAACGATACCCAGCGACACATTGCCGAGTCGTATGTCCGCCAGCTTGCGGCGGCGCACGTCTTCAGGGCACCGATCGTGACGCGCATCGACAACGCGAGGCCGTTTTATCCCGCAGAGTCCTATCATCAGAACTTCGCCACTGTTCACCCATACAATCCTTACATCATGGCGTTCGATGCGCCCAAGGCCACGGCGTTGGCGAAGACGTTCCCGACCCTCTATCTGACTCACCCTACGCTCGCGCCCGCCTCGGTGGCCAGCCTCCGTTGATGGGTGCCGACCCCTTCATTCCAACTTCAGGAATCGTGCTACGTGCTCGTTGATGAATTTCCCATCCGCCGGCGAAGCGCCTGCTCCCGCGGGGTGTCCCCATAGCGACGGGATCGGCACGAGCTGACAATGTGCAATGAACGCAGCTTCGTAGCGGGCGTCGGTCAGCGGGAAATAGAGGTCGGTGGCTGAGGGCATGTAGAGGACCGGCACCCTGATGGAGCGCAGCGCGGCTTGCACATTGCCGCCGAAGGGTGGCGTATTGCCGACGTCATTGCTCTCCCAAGTGCGCATCTGCAGGATGAGATTGTTGGCGTCCGCGCCGGGTACGAAGTGCGTTCTGAAATGATCGATGACCTCGGGCAGGGTGCTGCCGAGGGAAGGATCGGAGCGCCAGAGCTCACGCCGCCACCATTCCTGCGAGAACAGCCACGCGGTCCATACCAGGGAGAAAGCCTGGATGCCTTTCTCGGGCTCGGCCTCGTAGTCGCCGCCGGCAAAGGCATGGTCGGTCGTGAGGGCCGCGATCTCACTTTCCAGACGGACGATCCCGTGGCCATAGGTCTTTGCCGTGCCCGATGTGGCGACGATGCGGTCCATGAAATCCGGATAGCTGACGGCCCATTGAAAGGCCTGCTGGGCTCCCATCGAGAAGCCGATGACGGCCCGCAGATGATGCACGTGCAGCTCCTCGGTGAGCAGCTCGTGTACCGCCTTGACGTTGTCGCGGATGGTCATGAGCGGGAAGCGGGGGCCGGAGAACGGCTCGGGCGTGTTGCTCGGAGAGGATGACCGCCCGTTGCCGAACAGCTCGCTCGTGATGAGGAACAGCTTGTCGGGGTCGAGCGCCTTGCCTGGCCCGATCAGCCAGCCATAACCGTGCATGTCGGCCATGTAGTGTGAAGGCAGGAGGATGGCGTTGTCGCCCGCCGCGTTCAGGTGGCCGTAGGTGCCGTAGACGATCCGCACCTCGGGCAGCTCGACGCCGCCTTCCGTCTTGAAATGGCGGATGCGGTATTCGTGGCGGACGGGCTGCGGCTGCCCGGACCAGGCCGGCACGCTGCCCGCGAGGAGAATGAGTGCGCACAGTGCCAGGCGGATGAGAATTCCGAGCGGCGATCGTGACATGTCGTGCCCCCCCTGTAACACCCGATGGTAACTCTTTTTCGTCAGACCGTTTCCCCCTGGCGCTCCTCCCTGGTCAGCCGGTAATGGCGGTACAGGCCATAGCCCAGACCCGAGGCCCCTGTGAGCACGGCGGGTATCACCAAGGCATGCTCGTGCATGCGCTCAAAGAGCAGAGCGCCGATTGCGCCACCCGAGATGAACGCGGTCGCTACCACCAGGCAAACGCGCAATCGCAGCATGTCTACCGGGACGCCACGCAGCAAGTGACCCAGGCTGATGCCCAGGTCGGTAAAAATCCCGGTCACGTGTGTGGTCCGAATCACCGCGCCGCTGTAGGCACTGACCATGCCGTTTTGCAGGCCCATGGCGACCGATGCCAGGTAGAGCCCGATCGAATTCGACGCGTCCAAAAACGGAATGGCCGCGAAGAGCAGCGCCGACTCGAGTGTCAGTGCCACGCCATAGCGCCGTCCGAGCTTCAGGGTACTCTGCTGCACGATCATGGCGCTCAACATCGTACCGAGCACAAACGCCGCGATGGCCAACGCCCAATGCGTCGCCTCCCCGCCATCCGCGTTGCCCAGCGCAATGCCGAGCAGGCTGGTATTGCCGGTCATGTTGCTGATCGACTCGTGGCGAAAGCCGAGATAGCCGGCCGCGTTGACCACGCCGGCGATGAACGCCAGTACTCCCGTTCCGAACCACGCCCAGCGTGGCAGTTGACGCAGCAATGGCATGATCGCTAGCGATCCGCAACCGAAAGCGGCGGGGCGGCCGACATCACGACAGCGTCCAGTTTCCCACCCAGACGTCCAATTTCTCGAGGTCTGGCGAGAGCTTCGGAGGAGGGGATTCTCCATGCGCCGAGGCGGCGCCGAGCACCAGGAGCACCGTGCCGACGTCCATGATCACGCGCTTCATCGCAAGACGCATTCGTACTCCGGGGTTGCCATGACGTTACGGGCTGGTGCGGCGAGGATAGTAAGTCCATGAATCTGTGGCAATTCCTTTTGAGACCGATTGGCGGCGGCATGTCCAGACCCGCGCCGACTGGACATAATCAGCGGAAAGCGGATGATTGGCTGCGAGAAGAACGTTCAGGTATCGCAGCGGGGTTCGGAATCACCCGTCCGAGCGCAATCAGTCGGAATCCGCCTGGCGGCGGCCGGCCGTTTCCGATGGCGAGCCCGCCACCACATCAACTAAGGGGGCAGCATGAATCTCAGAGTGCTGTTGCTGCGGTAGACTCTCGCGTCAGCAAATCCGCGCAGTCTCAAACCACGATATCGAAGTGGTAGCGGCGCTGGCAGTGGTCGGCCGGCCGCTGATGACTTCAGTAATCAGCTCCGCGGCTCATTGCACTTGCTCGTCGCGGTTGGTAGTGATCCAGCCCGCAGTCCAGTCGGCCGGTGCCACGGCCCTTGCCAAAACGAGCGAGGGTTCCCTCAGAGCACGCAACGAGCGGTTCAACTCGGCAAGCGGTTGGCCCTTGAGCTTCTCCCAACGCGACATCAGCGACTCGTAGTCGGAGCTGATCCGGGCGAGCGCCTCCCTGTCAGCGGCCGTCGGCGCTCTGTCGGCTCCCTGCATCCGCCCCAAGAGGATCTGCAAAGAACCCCCGATGCTGCCGAGCGTCGGCGGACCGTGGCGGGTAAAGAACTCAAACCGGGAAGTCGCTTCCGGACCGGAGAGCGCTTCCAGCTCCTTTCGATAGGACTCCAGTTTCGCCGACGGCTTACGCGCGGCGATCTGCTTCTCCAGGTCGCGCAACTGCCCGAGCGCCGCTCCTGCCGCCGTCGCCTCCTGGTACGCCTGCATGGACGCATCAAACTGCTGCTGAAGCGCGGCCTCCGATGTATGCGTCCGCGGATCCGCCTTTACCGTCAACGGTTGGGTGTGGCTCTGGCCGTCCACGGTCAGCCTCACCGTGTAGTTGCCCGGCACGACCCAAGGCGAGCTCGGGAGGACCGGCGTGTTGTGCTCGACCGCCTGATTGTCGTCCAGAACCTGCAGTGCCCCGGGCATGGGTTGGTAATGAACGTCCCACACGAAGCGGTGCATACCGGCCTCGGTCGAGAGATTCATCGGCGGACGCGGCCACCAATCCGGTACATCGAGCTTCGCCGGATCGAGCGGCTTCTCAGGATCGGCACTCGAGAAGTGGCGCACCACCTTGCCACCCGAGTCCAGAATGTCCAGTGTCACAGGTCCACTGACATTGCTCGCCAGATAGTAGTCAATGATCGCACCCGGAGGCGGATTCGGCAGCGACGGCATACGCCACGGTGTCGGCGGATTCGTGTCCCAACGCGCCCGTACGGCCGCTTGCGGCTGGTACAGCGTGACCGGCGCTTGCGTGACTTCGGCATCGAGCTGACGCAGCGGCGTAATGTCGTCGAGCACCATGTACCCTCGTCCATGCGTGGCGGCGATCAAGTCATCGCCATGAACCTCGAGGTCACGCACCGATACCGCGGGCATGTTTTGCCGCAATGACTGCCAGTGTTCTCCGTTGTCGAACGATACCCACGCCTGGGTCTCGGTTCCGGCGAACAGCAGACCCTTCCGCTCCGGGTCCTCCCGGATCACGTTGGTCGTTGCGTCGGGCGTAATGCCGTCATCGATCTCAGTCCATTGCTTGCCGCCATCCTCGGTCCGGAACAAGTGCGGGCGCATGTCATTCAGGAACAAGGTGTTGATGGCCGCATAGGCTTCGTTCGGATCGAAGTGGCTCGCCTCTATGCTGAACACTCTCCAGAAAGGCTTCAGCTGCGGCGGCGTGACATTGCTCCAGTGCTGACCACCGTCGTGCGTCACCCAGATAAGCCCATCATCGGTGCCTGCCCAGATGAGATTGCGCTCGAGCGGCGAGGGCGCAAGGGCATACACCACGCCACGGTCGGTCGGCTTGGCGTCAGGGCTATTTTTGTACCTGCCCACACTGGCGGGAGCCTTCCAGGTCTTGCGGGTCAGGTCCGGGCTGATCTGCTTCCAGTCCTGCCCGCCGTCGTCCGTCTGCCAAACCGTATTTGAGGCAAAGTACAGGCGGTGCGGGTCGGTCGGCGAGAACGTGAGCGGCATGGTGCGCAGCACGCGGTAATCGCCGCCGCGGAATGCCTTCGGGCCGACCTCGGCTATCTGACCTGTGTCGCGGTCGTATACCGATACCTTCCCGCCATAGATCAGATTCGGGTGCAACGGATCGGGCGCCGCACCGCCGTATTCCTCGATGCCCGCAGGATGCCAGTCGTGAGCGGTGAGCTCGCCGTCATCGCCCCGCTCCGAGACGCAGGCCGAACCGCTGTCCTGCTGCCCACCGCAAACGCGGTACGGCCAGGTTTCATCGATGCCGACCTTGTACATGGCGGCGGTCGGTTGGTTGTACCAGGAGCTCCAGGTTTGGCCGCCGTCGACCGTGACGATCGCGCCCTGATCGCTGTTGACCGCCATGATGTCGGGGTTATTCGGATTGATCCAGGTCTGCTGGTAATCATCGCCCCCCGGCGCTCCCCAAAAGCCTGACCAGGTCTTGCCGCCGTCGGTTGACTTCCACAACACCGGGGTATCGCTGTAAACGATGTCCGGATTCCTGGGATCGATCGCCAATACCGGCAAATCTCCGCCGCCAATTCTTTCAGCGGGCCGAGGGTCGCTGGTCGCCTTGTGCCAGCTCGCGCCGGCATCATCCGACCGGTAGATTCCGACCGCCCCCTTGGGCGCGTCCGGTCCGCTCGACACCGAGGCGTACAGGATGTTTGGGTCGCTCGGCGCGATTCGCAGCAACGCCTGCTCGACAGCCGGCAAGCCCCGGGTGAGCTTGCTCCAGGTATTGCCTCCGTCCGTAGACTTGAAGATGCCGCCGTCCGTCCCGCCAAATTGCCCGTTCTCCCAGGGCGCCTGCTGCTGTTGCCAGAGCGTGGCGTAGAGGATATCGGGGTTGCGAGGGTCCATTTCGATGTCATCGCCACTGGTGTACTCATTGACATAGAGCACTTGTTTCCAGGTTTTTCCGCCATCCAGTGACCGGAAAATACCCCGTTCCTTGTTGGGCGCGTATACGTGACCAAGGGCCGCGACGAATACGCGGTTCGAGTCGTGCGGATCCACCGCGACCATGGCGATGTCCTCGGTGTCGCCCAGTCCTATGAGCTCCCAGGTCTTGCCGGCATCGGTCGATTTGTACATGCCCATGCCGGTCGACTGATCGGGCCGTATATTGCCTTCACCGGTGCCCACATAGATCACGTTTGGATCAGAAGTGGAGACCGCAATGGCTCCGATCGAGCCAGTCGGCTCCTTGTCGAAAATCGGATGCCAGCTATTCCCGTAATCGGTCGATTTCCAGACCCCGCCGTCGTCGTTGCCTATGTAGAAGATGTTTGGCTGGGTCGGCACGCCCGCCACCGCACGTCCGCGGCCGCCCCGCAGCGGGCCGATCGGCCGCCATTGCATCTGCGAGAAGAGCTCGGGGCCGTAGGTCTCGCTTCGGGCGGTTGCGCCGAACGCCATGCTGCCGAGTGCAGTCAGCGCCACCGTCATCAATAGGGGGGACAATTTCATGCCGCCTCTCCGGAAATCGCGCGCCATGCGGTCATTGGTCCACGCCTCTGTGCCCACCGAATTTGCGGATGAGCCGCAGGGAGCTGGGTCAGGCAAGTTACCCCGATTTTTATCCCTCAAACCGCGGGCTGCGGTGAGATGCCGTGATAACGCGATGATTGGAGCAGGGCGGCACACCTTGCTCTACGCGGCTCAGCGGCCTCTCAGGAACTCGAGGACCCGCCGGGTCATGAGCGCCGCTGCGTCCGGAACGAAGGAGGGGAGGCTGGAATCGGCGAAATAGTGCTCCTTGCCGGGGTACAGAAACAGCTCTGCGTCCTTCGTCGATTCCACCAGGGCCCTTGCCGCCTCGAGGTCGCCTTCGCCCACGAAAATCGGATCGGCATCCATCCCGTGAATCTGCACCGGTACGCCTGCGGGCCAGCTCCCAAACGCGGATGCAGGGACGCACGAGTAAATCAGGAGGGCGCCGCGGGCGCCGGCGCGCGTCTGCGCCAGCTTCTGCGCCGGCAACACGCCGAGCGAGAAGCCTGCGTATACGAGCTCACCTGGCAGCCGATCGGCAGTGCGCACACCGCGCTCGATGATTCCGTCGAAACCGATCTCTCCGACGTAGCTCATCCCGTCCCCGATGGATGAGAAAGTCCGGCCGCCAAAGAGATCGGGTGTGTGTACCTGGTGCCCTGCGCGGCGCAGCTCATTGGCGAATGCTGCAAAGCCGCTCGTCTGGCCCTGAGCGTGGTGAAAGAGGAGCACTTCAGCCATATTTCGAATCCGCAATTGCCGAATGAATGGATGCAGGTGTCCGCAAGGATCGTCCCCGGCTGCTCGGGGCGCCTGTCACAGGGATTGGCCCAGGCGCTTTTCCAGCTCCACGCGATAGGTTCTGCTGACGCGTGGGCGATGACCATACTTTCTGCTCATCGAGCCGTCGACAGGAAAGCCGCGTCGAGGGGTTCGGTAAATACGCCCGGCTCACCGTCATGCTGGCGCGGAGGAGGGAGGCGCGTGGCTCGCGACGCTTGACGTCCGCGTACCGGTCCATATACTGAACCGCATGGTTCCGAAACCGATTAGTGCCGCATCGACCCCCGACCGGCTGAGTGCCACCTTTGGAGCGCTCGCAGACCCTACACGACGCGCGATTCTCGAGCGCCTCATGTCAGGTGAAGCGCCCGTCGGCGAGCTCGCCGAGCCGTTCCGGATGACGACCCGCGGGGTTTCGAAGCACATCGCCGTTCTCGAGGCTGCCGGCCTCGTGACGAGGGTACGCGATGGACAACGACGGCCGAGCCGCATTCGGGCAGAGCCTTTGGCCGAGATCGATGAGTGGCTGCAGACTTATCGTTGCCTTTGGGCAGGGCGATTTCAGCGGTTGGGCGAAAGGCTGCAGGAGCAGCAGATGAGGAGACGAAAGTGAACGGTCTTCGTGGGTAGACAGAGCGACCTCCTGATCGAGATCCTGTTCGATGCGCCTCGTGAACAGGTCTTCCGCAACTGGATTGACGCGGACAAGATCCAGACCTGGTTCGCACCGGACGGCTTCGAAGTTACTGCATGCAGCGTCGAGGCGCACCCCGGGGGCAAATGGCAAGTCGCGTACCGCTCGCCCCATGGAGTCGAGTACGTCGAGTATGGTGAGTTCCGCACCGTCGATGAGCCCGAGAGGCTGATCTTCACTCTCACTCAGACTGAAAGCGGCAGGACCGTGCTGGCTTCGCTCGTGACGGTGACCTTCACGGCGGTAGGTTCCGGTACGCGGATGATCTTTCATCAAAGTGGCTTCGAAACGCCAGCTCGGCGTGACGACTTTAGAGAAGGCTGGGGTGAATGCTTCCGGAAGCTTACTGAGAGCATCGAACGGTCGCAGGCAGACGCTGGATGAGTGGCCGCCGCGCTGCACGCGCCCGTCGAGGAGATATCATGGGCTCGGCTTTGCAGAAGTGGACCCTGTCCGTGGGGCAGGGGGTGGCCCGGTATAGCGTCGCACTGTTTTACCTGGCGTTTGGAGTCGCCAAATTCACCCCGGGGGAGGCGGCGGCAATTCATCCGCTGCTCGTTCATAGTCCCTTCCTCTTTTGGCTTGCTGAGCTGTTCAATCAGCGAATCGCATCGGACGTCATCGGCGTCGTGGAGATCGGGCTTGGCGTGATGGTCGCGGCAAGGCCGATCGCACCGCGCCTCTGTGTCTTGGGCAGCTATGGCGTTGCGGCCTCGCTCATCGTCACGCTGAGCTTCCTGGTCACTACACCGCACCTCGATCCGGCGCTCAGCAGCTTCATCGTCAAGGATCTCACGCTGCTCGGTGTTGCCCTGTGGTCGGCCGGCGAAGCCGCGCGGGCAAGTGTTCCGCGGTCCAGTTCGCAGACCCTTCCGGCGTGACGGAGCCCTGAGCGGCCTGCGTGCCGCCACCGGGCCGACGAGCGCTCACTCCGCAGATCCCCATGACAGCCTCAGAAGCGGCTTTGCACCCCGAGAAGGCGACGTGTCGCGAGTGGATCGGCCTCGCCGCCATCGCCTTGCCCTGCATCGTGTATGCAATGGACCTCACGATTCTGAACCTGGCGGTGCCGTCCCTCAGCGCCGATCTGGCGCCCTCGGCCGCGCAACTTCTCTGGATCGTGGATATTTACGGGTTCCTGGCCGCCGGCTCGCTGCTCATCATGGGGACGCTCGGCGACCGGATCGGCCGGCGCAAGTTGCTGCTCATCGGGTCTGCCTGTTTCGCGGTCCTCTCCCTCATTGCCGCATTTTCCCGGACGCCGGCAATGCTGATCGCTGCACGTGCGCTGCTCGGGATCGCGGGCGCCACCATGGCGCCGTCGACGCTCTCGCTCATCAGCAACATGTTCCGCGACGATCGGCAGAAAACCTTTGCGGTGAGCGTCTGGGTCGCGAGTTTTTCGCTGGGCGGGGCCATCGGGCCCGCCGTCGGCGGCATGATCCTGGCCCACTTTCGCTGGGGAGCTGTCTTCCTCGCTCCTGTTCCCGTGATGGCGTTGCTGCTGATGGCCGGGCCGCTCCTTCTGCCCGAGCACAAGAATGCACACGCCGGACGGCTCGACCTCGTGAGCGCCATTCTGTCGGTTGTTTCCGTGCTGCCGATCATCTATGGCATCAAGCTCGCCGCGGAGGGCGGCAGCCTGTTCTGGGCGACCCTGGCCGCGATCGTCGGGATTGTCTTTGGCACGTGGTTCCTGCGCCGGCAACGCACGCTGAGCGATCCGCTTCTCGATCTGACACTGTTCCGGCGTCCCGCCGTAGCGGTGGCGCTCGGTATCTATACTCTCGACTTCTTCGTCGGCTTCGGCATTCTCATCATCGTCGCGCAATATCTGCAACTCGTGCTGCAGTTGACCCCACTCCAAGCGGGACTCTGGAGTACGCCGGTCGGTTTTGGCTTCGTCGTCGGATCGCTGCTGACCTCGCCCGCGCTCGAGCGGATGCGGCCGGCCTACGTGCTGGGTTGCGGCCTGGCGTTGGGGGCCACGGGCCTCGCCATCATGGCATTGGCGGTCCACGCGCATAGCCTGATCCTGATCGTCGTCGGGAACATCGCGTTCTCCATTGGCACGGCTCCCTGTACGACCGTCATTGCCGATCTCATCGTCAGCGCCGCTCCCCAGGAACGATCCGGCGCCGCATCGGCGCTCAGCGAGTTGGCCTCGGAATTGGGAGGTGCCCTCGGCATTGCGCTCCTCGGTAGCCTCGTCACGGTCGTCTATCGCGCGGCGTTGAGTGCGAGTGTCCCGTCCGCGCTGCATGGTGAGAGCCTGGAGCGCGCTCTGCGCGGAATCGGCGCGGCTGCAGGGTCGGCAATGGCCGGCGCGGGGGCGAAGGGCTTCATGCAGGTCGCCAGAACCGCATACTCGGAGGCAGCGCAGGTCGCGTTTTGGGTGGCGGCTGCCATCATTCTGGCGGCGGCAGCCGGCGCCGTTACGAAGTTTCGGAGCTTCAAGGCGCAGAGCTCGCTCGCAGCGGTACCTTGCCCCGGATCGGCACCGGAGTAATCGCGCTCGAGGTACGGGGCCGTTCCAAGCTCTCGCTGTAACCGCGATCGCGGAACCATCGCGCTCTCCAGGTGTTGGGATGTCCAATCCTCTCTCTGCCGGAGCGCCTCTCATGAGCCAACAAGTCGAAGCTCCTACACCCCCGTTCAAGCCGCAGCGGCAGCCCCCGCCCGGAAAATCCGCGGAGATGGATCCGAAGCCTGATTACGGTGAGACGAGTTATCGTGGCTCGGGCCGACTGCAGGGCAAGAAGGCGCTCATTACCGGGGGTGATTCCGGCATTGGTCGCGCCGTAGCCATCGCATTTGCGCGCGAAGGTGCGGACGTGGCAATCGGGTACCTGGACGACAGCGAGGACGAGGATGCCCACGAAACGCAGCGGCTGGTCCTGGAAGCAGGTCGCGAGTGCAGGCTGCATCGCTGCGACCTGTCTCAACCCGACCAGTGCCGCGAGCTGATCCGGAGCACGGCGAAGGCCTTCGGGCGAATCGATGTGCTCGTCAACAACGCCGCCCATCAGATGAGTTTCGACTCTCTCGAGGACATATCGGATGAGGAATGGGACAAGACCTTCGCCGTCAACATCTCGGCTCTCTTCCATCTGACGAAGGCGGCATTGCCGCACATGAAGCGCGGCAGCTCCATCATCAACACCAGCTCGGTCAATCTGGACTCGCCGAGTCCGCAGCTGTTGCCGTACGCCACCACCAAGGGGGCCATTCAGAACTTCACGGGTGGATTGGCCCAGCTTCTGGCCTCCAAAGGGATTCGTGCGAATGCGGTGGCGCCCGGTCCCGTATGGACGCCGTTGATTCCTTCCACGATGCCTGAGGAGAAGGTCAAGCATTTCGGGGAGCAGGTGCCGATGAATCGCCCGGCGCAACCGCGCGAGCTTGCGCCGGTGTACGTGATGCTCGCGACGGACGAAGCCAGCTATGTGTCGGGCGCGACGATCGCGGTGACCGGCGGTAAGCCGATCATCTGAACGGGCGGCCTTGCGCGATCCGTGCGGGGGGGGCACAGTCCTCAGACCGCTAAAGGGTCGACCCGGCGGAGCTCAGGAGCCTGCGGCGTCAGGCGCTACTTCCGGCGGCAGGTGCTAAGATCATCCTTTCCCCTGCGGTTCAGTACCTTAGATGATCGCGCCCGAGCCTCTCGCGCACCCGCACCGACGTGCGGCGGTGCTGTTCGTCTTCGTGACGGTGGCGATGGACATGCTCGCCTTCGGCATCATCATCCCGGTGCTGCCCCATCTGATCGTGGACTTGATCGGCGGGAGCATCGCGAAGGCTGCGGTGTGGTCCAGCGGTTTCGGCACGCTCTTCATGCTGACCCAGTTCGTGTGCTCACCCATCCAGGGCGCGCTGTCGGACCGCTTCGGCCGGCGCACCGTGATCCTCATTTCCAGCTTTGGCCTCGGCGTCGATTTCATCGTCATGGCGCTGGCGCCGGTGCTGTGGCTGCTGTTCGTCGGCCGGGCGATATCGGGCATTTGCGCGGCCAGCTTCACCACCGCCAACGCCTACATCGCCGACATCACACCGCGCGAGAAGCGGGCCGCGGCGTTCGGCACACTGGGCGGCGCGTTCGCGCTCGGTTTCATAGTAGGCCCCGCGCTCGGCGGCTTCCTGGGACATCAGTGGATCCGTCTGCCATTCTGGGTCGCGGCGGGATTGTCGCTGCTGAATTTCACCTACGGCTTCTTCGTGCTGCCGGAATCCCTGCCGAAAGAGCGCCGCACCACGCGAATCGATTGGCGGCACGCCAATCCGCTCGGCTCGCTGATCCTGCTGCGGCGCTACCCGCAGGTGTTCTCGCTGGCTGCCGTGCTCTTCCTGCTGGCGCTCGCGCAGTTCGCGCTCAATTCGACGTACGTGCTGTACACCGACTACCGCTACGGCTGGGGGCCGCAGATCGTCGGTTACAGCCTCGGGGTAGTGGGCCTGTGCACCGGTGTCGTGCAGGCCGTGCTGGTGCGCCGATGGATGCCATGGCTGGGCGAGCGTCGCATGATGCTGACCGGAGTGGCGCTGCTGATCGTTGGCTACGCGGCGTTCGGCTTTGCGCCGGACGCCTGGATGTTCCTGGCTGGGATTCCATTCCTTTGCCTGGGGGGACTATCCGGACCCGCCGCGCAATCCATGATCACGCATCAGGTCGATCCCAGCGAACAGGGACGCCTGCAGGGCGCCCTCTCGAGCCTGCAGAGCCTGGCCGGCATCGCCGGGCCGGCACTCTTCGCCAACGTATTCGCGCTCTTCATTGGTGAACACGCGCCGACTCGCCACCTTCCCGGCGCAGCGTTCGTGCTGGCGGCGGTCCTTGCGCTGACTGCGCTGCTCCTGACCGAGCGCGCCACGCGAGGCATGCGCGTGCATACGCAACTGGCGGAGCCGAGCGCGACCTGAGGCCGCCCACTGGGTGAGCGCCAGCCACTATCGATCCGAAGTTTGGTTCACCCTCGCCGCCGCCGCCTGGGTCTGCTGGAACATGTGGATGTCACCGGCGGCACGCAGCATGAGGTCGTAAATCGCCTGATGAACCAGCACGTCGGTTCGCTCGACGAGCCTTTCGCCGACCATGGAACGGCCGTTGGTAACAGGGCCTGAATCGTAGTCCTTCTCGAGCAGGACGCGCCCGGTGGGATCCAGCAGGGTGATTCGCATCACGACCCGCACTTGGGGCGTGACTTCGATCCCCAGGTGTTTGGGATGCGTGAAACCGTATTCCAGGTTCTCGATCTGGGGACGCAGCACGATCGCGTACCGATCTGCGTTAGCGAGGTCATGACCCTCATCGGCGCCGTCTGCGACCCTGGAGAAGACGGTGACGGCAATTTCCCGGGCCATGATGCCGGCCTGTACGCTCATCTCGAACGCCGTCACGCTGGTCGCGCCGGGCGTGATCGATCGGTTGTCATCGCTGAAGGTCGTGAAGACGAGGACCCGTCCCCTGACGCGATGGACCGGCGGGGAGGAGGAGGAAGGGCCATGGGGCACATACGCGGCCCGATAGGCGATCGATGCGGCGCAGCCTCCAAAGAGCAGCGTCGCGAGCACAACAGCCGCTCGCAAGAAGCTCAGCGTCTCCTCCAGCACACGAATGTGAGCAGCAAATCCCGATCCCGGACATGCCCCGTATTGGATGGGGTGGCAGGCTGCGCGATCGCCGAAAGGGTCGGATCTTGCTCATTAGCGCCAAAGCCCTCGTCACGGGAGCTAACCGTTTTGTTCCATACCAGGAGCCTCTGCCAAGGCTACGCGTCAGTATGAGTGGTATATCCCCGGACCGCGGAAGTGAAACGGACGCGCGCACACGTGTGAGCGGCGACTCCGTCGCGTGCGACGTGCTCATCGTCGGTGCGGGACCGGTTGGATTGTTTCTCGCCAACGAGTGTGCTCGTCGCGGCTTGCGTTGGCGTCTCATTGAGGCGCGCGCCACCCAGTCGGTCCACTCGAAGGCGCTCGCGATCTTCCCGCGCACGCTCGAGATGTTCGACATGGCCGGCATTGTCCAACCGTTCCTCGATGCGGCCAATCGGGTTACCTGGGTTGCTGTCATCGCCCGTGGACGGCCGCTCGCGCGAGTACGTTTTGCCCCTGACAACACGCCTTATCCGTTCGTGGCGATGGTTCCGCAGGACGTGACGGAAAAAATCCTGGCGGAATCCCTGGCCCGAAGAGGTGGCAGGGTCGAATACGAGACAAAGCTCGTAAGTGCGGTGGAGCGTGATGGACGAGTGCGTGCGATACTGGAGCGGGATGGCCGCGCTACGGAGGTCGCGGCGGAGTTTCTCGTCGGCAGCGACGGAGCGCATAGCATGGTGAGGCACCTGCTCGATCTCCGGTTCGCCGGTCAGCAATACCATGACTCATTTCTGCTCGCAGACATAGAGACGAATGACGCGCTGCCCGCCGACGAGATGCAGCTTTGCCCCAGCGAGCTCGGACCGCTCGCGATTTTTCCGATGAGCGCAACCCGGCGGCGCATCGTCGCGACCGTCGCCAAACCCGAGAACGATTCTCCGTCACTCGAGCTCGTGAGGGAGTTGCTGGCCCAGCGAGCGCCGACAGGCATCTGCGCGCTCTCGCTGAAATGGAGCAGCTACTTTCGTATTCACCACCGGCAGGTCGACAGGCTGCGCGTCGGCCGCATGTTCGTGGCGGGGGATGCCGCACACATTCACAGCCCCTTCGGAGGCCAGGGAATGAATACCGGGCTGCAGGATGTGTGGAATTTGGCTTGGAAAATCGACCTTGCGGCAAGGGGGAGGGCAAGTGAGCGCCTTCTCGAGAGCTACACGATCGAGCGTCGGCCGGTGATCAAGGAAGTCATCGCGACAACGGACTTCATCACCAGGGCGATGGGGACCGCGAACAAGCCCGCGCAACTCATGCGGGACCTGGTCCTCCCCGTGGTCTCGCGTATCGGCGCTTTTCAGCGACGCTTCGTCGGCAGACTGTCGGAGCTCGACATCTGCTATTGCGGTAGTCCGCTCGTCGAAGGCGATGGACAGCGGTACTTCGACGGTGCGCTCCGCGATGCGCGTGGCCGATTCGTCCTCCTCACGGGGGCGGGCTGCGACCCGTCAACGGTTGAAGCCGCCGAGCGGCTCGCAGCCTCATACCCCGACATTCTCGAGTGTCGCGCAGGTGCGTCGCGTGGCATCGTGCTGGTACGCCCCGATGGCTATGTTGCATATACCGAGACGACACCAAGGGGACCGGCCTCGGTCGCAACTGCGCAGGCGGTTCTGAACCGATCATTGGTCGAACGGTAGGTCTGCGGTCGAACGGTAGGTCTGCGCGGCCGGCCGATTGACCAGGCGGGTGCCGGCGGTTTCTGTCGAGCTTGGTGCCGCGGGCCAGTGTACGTGGCCTGCAAGGATCCATCGGCCTGTCGCGTCTGGTGCAGCGCCGCACCGTCGCCCAAAATCCGCACGAAGCCGGGGCCGTGGTTTTCGTGTGAACCGGACCTGCTGAAGTCGAACCCCGCGCCCATCAGGCGGTAGGTGAGGGGTACCGTGAAGAGGTGCACGGAAGAGTCGGTGACTTCCGGCGAGATCTCCCGAAGCACATGCAAGCCGTCCAGAATCCAGAATGCCCGCCCGTGAGTGGCGGCAACCAGATCGTCGTTCTTCACTTTCATGTCGCGGACGGCGACGAGCGGCATATTGCGGCGCAGCGACTGCCAATTCGCGCCGTCATCGAAGCTGATGAATATGCCGCCTTCCGTCCCAGCGTAGAGCAGACCCCGACGTACCGGGTCCTCGCGGATCACCCAGGCGTAGTCGCCGTCCGGGATGTTTCTGTCTATCCTGTGCCACGTCTTGCCGTAGCCGGTGGTCATCTCCAGGTACGGTGTGTGGTCCGACAATTCGTGCCGATTGGCACAGAGGAGGCTCATCGCCGCGCTCCGCTTCACGAGCCCGATCACCATTTTTGACTTGGTCATTGAAACACCTGTCGTTTTTGATGAGGGCGCTCGCGGTCCTCTCGGCATGCCTCGGGCAACTATAATCGATTTTCGAATATATGTGTACTGATCATCCGCAATGAGCCGCCGAAGCCGTTTTCACGGACGGCTAGCTATCGAACACGGCTCGGGAGGGCGCCGCCGAGATAGAGGAGGGCGAGGCTCCGCTTCGCTGCTTCGCCGCGGGATTCAGGGTCTCGACTCGGGAGCTTCGCTTCGGGACTTGCCGGGTGAGGCGCCGAGCGTGTCTGCCACGTAAGCGCCCCGCTCGCCCATCGGCTGCGGAGGTCCGGTGGTGGTGTCCACGGCCGTCTGGTGTTCCGTCTCGGCATTGAGCTCAGCCCCGAGGATCACGGCGAAGCTGCCAAGATAGAACCACATGAGCAGCATCATCACGCCGCCGAGCGCGCCGTAGGTCTTGCCATAGCTGCCGAAGTTCTGCACGTAGATCGCAAAAAGCGCACTGCCCGCGAGCCATACGGTTGCCGCTGCGGCCGATCCCCACGTAACCCATCTCCAGCGAGGATTCTGACGGCAGGGCGCAAAGCGGTAGACGACCGCGAGCCCGAATATCGCCGCGAGCCACAACAACAGCCAGTTGAGCGCGAACCCGATCTGCTTGGCAACGGGGCCCACGGGCAGCGTCTGAAGAGCTGCGGGCACCGCCACCCCGAGGCCTATCAGGAGGAGAAGACCGGCCAAGCCCCCGCAGGTGAACATGATTGCGATGCCGAGGAGCTTCAGGAAGCCGCGGCGCTCGGGCTGGTGATACGCGATGTTCGTCGCACTCGCGAGGGCCGACATGCCCTGGGCGGAGCTATAGAGGGTCACGGCCAAACTGATCGCCGCCCCTACGCTGAGAGTGGTGTTCGCCCGGCTGGCGATGGTCCTGAGTTGCGACTCGACCAAGCTCGCCGCATCTCCGGGCAAAAGCGCGAAGAGCGACTTCATCTGCTGCGACACGTCCGCTGCCGAGGCGAACATGCCGTACACGGATACGATGAGGACCATGGCAGGAAACACGGCGAACATTGCGTTGAAGGCAATTCCCGCCGATACCAGCGTCAGGTTGTCCTCTCCTATGCGATGACCGACGCGCAACAGGATATCGCGCCAGCCTCGCGCTGGTATCTCGCTCGGGTATTCAGCGCCTCTCCCGCGGCCATCCCGCTCGACAGGGGGGGTAGCTGATCCGGTCCCGCTTCCGTCAACTTTTGGGCCAGCCATGAGTCTCGAGAGACGACGCGCTCAGGTGTACGTTCGGAAGTAACGTCCGGTTCGCCTGGCCCGGATCCCAGCAATACGCGTTCCGACGGATGCAGCAATGGAGCCGGAGAAACCTGCGTCCCGAGCCAGTCGTGGTGGCGGCGCCGCCGCGCAGCCGTTGGCGTCAGAAGCCGGACAGCTCCATCGCTCTCATGGTCCACGATAACGCCAGCCTCGACCTTGACGTCAAGCCCGCTGCGCACGAGCCGTTCAGCGCCATGGCCGTCCATCTGTTTTGGGACATTCGAGAGTATCTGCAGCAGCCGGCCGGAGGGGGTGTCGCGGCAGGTGACGGACCCTCAACGGTCAGCTAGTCGCCTGAACCTTTACGCCTGCGGGTGCCTGAGCGCGCTGAACGAACACAAGGTCCGTCCGCCTCGCCATCCTGCACGAAGCCACGCTCACAGTTGGCCAGCGACGGGCACTTGCAGCGAAAATTTGATTCGAGCAGCTCCTTCATCCGCGAGCAGCGCTCCATCTGCGCGTTGAGCTCCGCGACCTTGCGTTCGGCCAGAGCGCGCCAGCGAGCTGCCGGAGCCACTGCGGCCGAGAATCCGGTGAGGAAAGTACGCGTTTCGGCCACCGTGAAGCCCGCCGACAGGGCGAGCTGGATGATTCGCAGGCGTCCCAAATCCTGCAAGGCGTATCGACGTTGGCCTCCGCGCCGGACCGGATGGGGCAAGAGGCCCTGCGATTCGTAATAGCGGATCGCCGACGGCGCAAGGCCTGCCCTGCGCGCCAGCGCTCCGATCGGCATGTCCGACACATTTACCTCCGGGCGCACGAAGTGCTTGACTTCAAGTGCACTTTAAGTCGTAGCCTACCCTGAGCGCAACCCTAGGGCTCCTCATCCGAAGCCCGGCTCGCGTTCGGAGGTAAGGTATGACACAGGGCACGATCACTGGCAGAAGGTGCGCCGGCTCCTTCGGCAGACGCATTCACCTCGCATTCGCGGGGACGCTGTTGGCTTCCGCGCTGTCGCAAGCTCAGTCCGCGGCTTTGTCGCCCGACTACATCACCCGAGCTATAGCCGATACGGCGCGCCCCCTCGAGCAGGTCAAGCTCGATGTCTGGCGCAAGCCGGCCGCGGTGATTGCTTTCTCCGGGCTGAAACCGGGTGAGCGGGTGGCGGACTTCATGCCCGGCAACGCCTACTTCACCCGCATATTCAGTAAAATCGTCGGGCCGGAGGGCCACGTGTACGCATTCCTACCTACGCAGGAGCTCGCCAACTGTGCGCCCCAGGAAACGGAAGGTACGAGGGTGCTGCGGCGGGACGGCCGCTATAAGAACGTGACGGTGCTGATCGATGCCGCAGACCGGTTCGCCGCGCCGGAGCGGCTCGACATGGTCTGGACTGCGCAAAACTACCACGATCTTTACGACTCATTCATGAAGCCGACAAATGTGGTCGCATTCAACCGCGCGGTGTTTCGCGCATTGAAGCCCGGAGGGGTATTCATGGTGATCGATCACGTAGCCGCTCCCGGCTCCGGACGGCGCGACACCGACACGCTGCATCGGATCGACCCGGAAGCGATCCGTGCCGACGTCACCGCAGCGGGCTTCGTCCTGGAGGCGCAAAGCGATGTGCTGCGAAATCCTGCAGACACCCATGCGCTGGCCGTGTTCGACCCTGCGCTTCGGCATCGAACAGATCAGATCGTTTACAAGTTTCGAAAGCCGATGCGATGACGTTGGACAGCGGTATTGAGGGGCGCCATCCAGGCGTCCGGGGATGACAGAATTACGACGATTTCGGCCAGCCAAAGCGGGCCGAGTAGCGCGATAGTCTATTTCCCGATGGGCGTCCAGGTATCCGTCGCGATCTTCCAGCCGTCCGGGGTCTTCACCAGCACATAGAACCAGAACGCGCTCTCGGTGAACTTTCTCTTGCCGTGAGAGATCGTCAAGGTTGCAGGCAGAACGAAAGACACGCGATCGCCGCTTTTTGTGCTTTGGAACCGGCGCGCTGCTCCCGCCGAGGCGTGTTGTTGGCCCGGCTTCATGAATGAGTCGATCGCTTCGGCCCAACGGTGCTCGCCGGAACTGCCCGTCCACGTGAATGGCGCGAACTCGTCGGTAATCACCACGTCCTGGGTGAAGATTTCCTCGGGTAGCGGCCCGGTGCCGGCGTTGTAAGCGGCGATCCACTCCTGGATGGGTTTCAGCATCGCCGCGTCGGGCGCCAAGGGCGCGCCGGCCAAGGCAGGCGCGGCGGGCAGCGACAGCACCGGCACCAGTAAGCTGCAGAGCAGCCGAGGAATTCGCATCATTTCTGCCTCTCCTGTGCGGGCCAGCTACGGTACTGAGCGTGCGACCCGCAAGTCAATATCGGCTGGTGTCCCGGCAGAATAGCTGCAACCGCAGTTAATCGAGCGGGCACTTCGCCGGTGTACCCAGAGCCCATGCGGGCAACGATTCGTCGGCTATGGTCCGCTCCTTGGCGTTAGTTCTTCCGTATACGGTCAGGCGAGTCTCACCTGGCACGCTCGCAGGCACTATGTCCGCGAGCATAATGAAGGGGCCGCCGGGGGGAACCTTTATTCCCGGAGACGTAGGGCCCATCTGTAAGGTCAGCTCGGCCGATCGCGGTCCAACGAGCTGCAGCTTCGGTCGGTAGATGACTCGGCCCACTGACATATCGCCGGGAGCCGAGGACATGACGACACTCGTCTGCGTTCTTCCCAGGCACGGTAGCGCGTACTTGCGCAGATTCGCGGTAACTACCTCGAAAGGTTGGGTCACGATGGCCGAGTGCGTGCGCGACATGAAGGCGCCGCTCTGGACAGCGCGACGGAACTCGCCGCTCGTCTGCGGCAGCTGAACGCAGCCACTGAGGACGATTACAGCAACTGTCGAATGCCACAACATCTTCATGTCAGTTGGACCCTGAGTGATGCCGTCAGCTGGCGTCAACAAGCTTTGCCTGATCGAACCGCCCCATGACATTTCCGAAGGACTCAAATCCCAGACGGCGATAAAACTCCTTCGCATCCCCGTCAGCGACGAGCAGCACGCGCCATACGGGTACCATCGCTATGAGCTCATTCACCAGTCGGGTTCCGATGCCTCGACGCTGGTAATCAGGGTAAACGGCGAGGTCGTAGAGGGTTGCGTGGTATTCGCGGTCACTGAGCGCGCGGGCGGCGCCTACGAGCCTCGGGCCGTCGAAAGCGAAGCATACAGCCGTACTGTTCTCAAAGGCCCTTCGCACCTTGTCCCCTTCGCGGCCGCCCAGCCCCGCGAGCTTGAACAGGGAGATCAGCTCTTGCCAGTCGACGCCCACGATGTCGCGCTGGAACCGCATTGCCACAGGATTTCTCATATTTGCGGCATATTACCCCGAGCCGCCGCCCCGGATCACGCCCCCTCCTGCCTGCCGCGATGCTATGACCGCTGAACCCGATCGCCCGCGTGCGTTGATGCAGTCGCGATCCAGGCCCCACCTACGACGAGAGCAGATGCGGACAGCAGACCGAGGCTCGCCGGAGTGTAGCCGAGCATCACCAGCTGCAGCGTGGAGAGTACAGGTGCTGCATACGAGATAGTTCCGAGCGTGGCCACCTGGCCATGCTTGGTCGCATAGTCCCAGGCCAGAAAACTCAAGCCGACCGGTGCGGCGCCGAGTGCCGCGATGGCGAGCCATTGAGATCCGAGCGGAAAGACGGTGTGACTGTCGAGCAGCAGGTGAGCGCTGCAGCCGATGACCGCAACGAGTCCACAGATGTCGATCATGGCCTCGCTCGGCACCTCGCGAAAGCGACGGTTGAAGACCGAGTAGCTCGACCAAATGAGGGCACAGGACAGGGCCGCGAGCAGGCCGAAAGCGCGGTGGCGGTGGCGTATAGGGTCACCATCTCCCGACAACACGACGAGGCCAGTACCGGCAAATCCGAGGACTGCGCCCATGAGTTGCGCCGGGCGAACCCTATCGCCCCCATTGCTCGCTGCCGACAGCAACACCATGAGCAAGGGCCAGAGGTAGGCGACGAGGCATGCTTGCGCGGGTGGGGCGAGAGAAAGGGCCAGGAAGTAGAGCGCGTGATATCCGGAGAGCGCTGCTGTGGCGCAGCACGCGAACGCGTAGGGATACGCCGGCTTACGCAGCGAAGAGCGCCCGTACTTTATCCGCAGCCATATCTGGCCACACAGATATCCGATGCCGAATGTTGCCGCGAGGAGCTCTAGAGGTGGAATGCCGCGCGCCATCGCGGTAAGGGGTGCGAGGGATGACCATAGGACCACCGCAACCGTACCCACGAAGGTCGCTTTGGCTCGCGTGCGTCCGGCAGTCTCTCGCGCCTGTTCCAGGATCCACATACCCGGAATATGGCGCAATCACGTCAGTGTCTCTTGACGCTTCCTCCGGACGAATGGGCAGTTTCTACGCTCGCCTGGGGGCTGGGACCTGGGCCTGACGATAGGCGGCGGGCGTGATGCCACGAGACCGGCGCAGGTGTCGCGTCAGCGCGCTCTGGTCTGCATGACCCGTTCGCGCGGCGATCTCTGCTATCGACAGCTGAGTGGTCTCGAGGAGTGCCAAGGCTCGTCGCAAACGGACATCCATCAGGTAGCGGTGGGGTGTGGTCTCAAGCCGCACCTGAAAGAGCTCATGGAGACGACTTGCACCGAGACCGGCAATGCGCGCGAGATCCGCGGTCCGGATGGGCTGGTCATAGAAGCGGTCGATGAATGTCTTGGCCCGGGCGAGCGCTTGGACCGCGCGGTCGACGGGCCTGGCTTTGGGGCCCAGCGCTTCCAGAAGCAGTGGTAGCCATAGGGCGGCGAGATGACTCGTGTCGGGCGCAGCCGTTCCCGAGCATGCGAAGGTCTGCTCTGCATACCCTACGAGTGAGTGGGCTGCGGGGGTGAGCGCCAGGTAGCGCCGCTCGGCCAGCTTCTCGAGCAGGTCCCGCGTATTGTCGTTGGCAGGCATCCGTGCAGGATCGAACACGTCCAGAACGAGAAAGCGGTTCGCTCCCGTCATGGCCGAGTATGCGTGACGATCGCCGGTCCCGATCACGGCGGCACAGTCACCTTCGATCCGTCCGCCGCGGCCGTCGATCTCGAGATCGAGCACCCCGCGGGAGGGCAGTATGATCTGAAAGAACGGGTGCTCATGGGCCTGCACGAGTGACGTGTAGCTCCGGAAGCCGGCTTGGAGGGCAACTTGCGTGACCATGGATTTGAGCGGACGCGCTCACGGTGATGCCAGTGCGATGTGGCATCCTATGGCCGCTCGCGAGTATTCAGCAAGCGGCGAATGGTCTGCATCGCCTCCGCGGGCGTCTAATCCTGCGCGCCGCGCTCGCCGGCCGATCCCCCCTCGGTTGGACCGTAGCGGCCGGTGGCGAATGAGCCCACCAAAGCTCCGCTGTCCTAGGGCTTTTTGTTGCGCGCCCCCGCGAAGGGGCATGGTACTTGGCTATTTTGTGCGCCCTTTGAAGGTCGCGTAAATCGCCATCGCATGCCCATGCCCCAAGCCGAAATCTCGCTTTAGCCAAGCAACGATTGCACCGGCCTTTACGCCGGGGTGCAACAGGCCCCGCTCTTCGGCGAGTTTTTTGAAATCCTCGGGCGTCTTGCCCGTTTTTGCCTTGATGTTGTCAATATACGCCAGGAATGTCATTGACAGCTTTCCTCGTGTCCCGCTCTCTATACGCCCAATGCCTCAATTACCAACCGCGCCACCGCCTTTGCCGAATATTGCTGCTGGCCCGTGATCAAATTGCCGTCTCGTACCGCATGCGCCTCGAAGCGACCGGACACCATGAAGTTTGTGTCGGGCAACTTCTTGGCTTCCTCCTCGATCCAGAACGGCTGCATGCGTTGACCGACGAATTCGTCCGCGACGAAGAGAATCGCGTCATAGTCGCCCACTTCGATCCGGCTGATCGGCTTTGAGTTTTCGATGAGCGCCGAATGCTGAGGTGAGTAGATGAATCCGAGAGAAATGAGATCGTCGGCCATCAACCTTCCCTGGTCGCGAGGATCACTCCAGCTATCGGCCTGCAGTTTTCCGCCGTCGGGGCTGCAGATGTCCACTTTATAGCCGTGCTCGACGAACTCGCAGTAGGGGTGAGTCAGCTCGGCCCACCAGAAACCGATTGGCCAGCCTGTTTGCTTGGAAACAGAGGGATTCGAAGCGATGATTGCGACTCGCTTCGGTTCTTCGGGATTGGTGATATCTACGGCTGCACTCATGTGTAGTAGTCACGACCCGATCTGACAGTTACCCGGTTCTCCGGTTCTGTCTGTCAGATCAAATTACGCGATCATCTTCTCCCGACAGATCTGTTTGCCGTCTTCGAACGTCGCCATCGGCGTGCGTCCACAGCACATC
>DASRDO010000086.1:0-7710 GCA_035652555.1 Steroidobacteraceae bacterium
ACGGGGTTGCACTACCTGATGGCGTCATGATGGGTATCGTAATTGGGGTCGCCGGCGGCTCGGCAGCGTACTTTGCTAAGCCTCGACCCAAGAAAGGCTGACAGAAGCCCGGAGTAAAGACGGTATAGAGCGGACGCTTACCCTTCAGCCCTGGGTTGCCAGGTGAGAGTTTCGGAATGGTGAATAGTCCGAAGACCGTATCGCCTCGCGCCCACACGTTCATGATCCCGAGCCCGAGGCCGCCTCACCCGGAATCAACATGAAGTATCGACTATAACATGTTGAAAAATAAATGAAATTGCTCCCCGGGTTGGACTCGAACTGGATCGTAAGCCGCGACTGATCAGGTGTTTTGCCGGGACCCGGGCAGGTTACCCCTGAAGCTACCCTTGAAATCGTGTGCTGCGGTGAGACCGGCTGATACGGGGTAATCATCCGCGCCATCTTGACGGAGTGATCCCGTCATGGCATTTTTGCGCGTAGTAAGGAGCAATTCTGCCATGAGTGTAATGACCCTCACCCAGCGACCTCTAGGCGAGCAGATCGAGGTGCTCGAACGCGGGCTACCCAGTAGCGCGCTCGGAGAAATCGCGACCGCTCTTGGCTTACCCAAGGCACGCATCATAAAGGCTCTCAAGCTCGTGCTGCGTACGATGACCGAGCGCGAAAAGAACCACGAGCGCTTCTCAACTGCCGAGTCAGAGCGCCTCTACAGGATCGTACGTGCCCGGAGTCTCGCGCGCGAGATCTTCTCCTCTGACGCTGCAGTGGCCGAGTGGCTGGGTGCTCCGGACCGGAGCCTCGGAGGTCGGGCGCCGCTCGAGATGCTGGCAACAGACCTCGGGGCGCAGAAGGTGGAAAGCCTGTTGCGGGCGATGATTCACGGCGTGCCGGTCTGAGCATCGAGCGGTGAAGGTGTGGAGAATCGTCCTGCGCAAGTTCGGGCGGACGAGACGAGCTGCCTTTGAGGGCTTGAGCGGATTCTCGGTGGATGGCCGCTGGCACACCGCGGGTCGCCATCTCGACTACGCGGCTCAGAGTCTCTCGCTCGCGATTCTCGAGCGCCTGGTGCATTACAAGCGTTTTGATGCACTCGAGGCGCATCTGGTGTACGTCCTTGACGTTCCGGACGCGGCGATCGAGAGCGTGCCCGCGCTTCCCCACGGTTGGGACGGAGACGAGCTCGTGCGGACGGCACAGGCAATCGGTGACAGCTGGTACGACGAGCGCAGAAGTCCGGCGCTCCTGGTGCCGAGTGCCGTGACGCCGGGAGAGTACAATCTGATCGTCAATTCCCGCCATCCGGACTGGCACTGGAAATGGGTGATCGCCGGCCCAGTAACATTTGCTTTTGATGCGCGGCTGGCCGAGCTGATGAAACAATCACAAGAACCGGCTGCATCGGAGCAATAGAGCTGAGAGGCGGCGATCATGTCCATCATCGGAGTAGATCACGTGCAACTCGCGGTGCCGCCGGGCAGGGAAGCTCGTGCGCGCGAGGTCTATTGCGACGTGCTGGAGCTTCCCGAAAGAATCAAACCGCCGGAACTCGGCCGCGTGCGGCGGTTGCTCGTTCGAAAGCGGATCCGTGAAGATTCATCTCGGCGTGGAGCAGGACTTCCGGCCCTCTGCCAAGGCTCATCCGGGACTCCTCGTCGGCGATCTTGACGGTGTTCTCAATCGATGCCGGGAGAAGGGATTCCAAGCCACGGAACCGGAGCCGATCGAGGCGACTCGGCGCGCATTCGTCCAAGATCCCTTCGGAAACCGCATCGAGCTGACGGAGCGGATGTAAATCATCGACGCTACCCAGGTCTTTGCCTGGCGCCAGCTTTACCAGCAAGGCTTGCCCAAGCCCGTGGGCAGCGAGGATGGTACCTGTTCGAACACGTTGCCCTTGGCGTCCTCGATGATGAGCCTTCTGCATCTCGGCGCGTCATCGGATTTCCGACGAGCTTGAAAGTCGTCACGTCCACGTCGTCCGAGCCTTCGTTCAGGTCATATCCATCATGGCTTTGTGTGGAAAGCCGGATCACCGGTTTGCCACAAGGCGAAGGCCAGCATGTCGGCCGTGTTGCGGTCGGACTGCGCCCGCGTCGCGTCGAAGCCAGTGTGGCCGGCGTCGTAATCTACACGCAGCAGCACCGGCTTGCCGCTGGTACTCGCCGCTTGCAGGCGCGCCGCATACTTCGCTGGGATCCACGCGGCAATTCGCTGATCGTTGGCGCCAGCGTAGATCAGCACCGGCGGATATTTCACGCCGTCCTCCACGTGCGCGTACGGACTCATCGCATACAACGCCTTGAAGCCTCCAGGCGTCCGCACATCGCCGAACTCGGGAATATTATCCGGCCCGTTGGCGGTGGTCTGAAGGCGCAGCATGTCAGCCGATGGTACGCGGATCACCACGGCACCAAACAGGTCGGGACGCTCCTCGATCGCGCGGCCGATCAGGATGCCGCCGGCGCTTTGGGCCCAGCCGAACAATTTGCCCGGATTGGTGTACCGGCGAGCGACCAGGTACTGCGCGCAGGCGATGAAGTCCTTCCAGGTATTCGGCTTGCTCGCCTGGTAGCCGGCCTTGTGCCAAGCTTCGCCCAGCTCACCGCCACCGCGTACGTGCGCGAAGGCAATGATGGCGCCGCGGTCGTACCACGCGCGCATGGCAGGAACGTAGAAGGGCGAGAAGCTGATGCCGTAGGCGCCGTAACCTGTGATCATCGCGAGGTTCCCGCCGTCGAGCTTGATTCCCCTTTTATGGATGATGGACAGTGGCACCCGAGTACCATCCCAACTCTTTACCCGAACTTCCTCGACGGTGAGATCGTCGGGATGGTCATAAGCACCGGCCGGTTGCAGGCCATCGTCCGTGATCTTGCCGCTTCGGGCATCGATACCCATGTACGTTGGTGAACGCAGATAGCTGTTCACTTGCAGCGCTACGACATCGCCGGTCGCGTCGGTGCTCACATCCGCGACATCGCCTGCATACGGCAGCGACAGCTTTTCCGGTTTGGAACCCTTGACAAGCCGCCGGCGGTAGACGCTGTTAGCGCCGGCGTCGCTGACGCGCCAGTAGATAGCGCCGCGGCCCGCGTACACAGCATCAATCGGGAGGTCACCCTGCGCAATCACCGTTTCGGGGCTTGCATCGGGCTTGTCAAGCTCGAGCTTGAGGACTTTCCCTCGTGGTGCGTCCTTGCGTGACAGCCAATATAGCGTATCGCCGGTCAACGCGATGACAGGATTGTCGCTGTTGTCCCCGCTGATGTATTCATCAGCATAGGTCGCGGCGATCGCTCGCCAGGCGACGTTGCCGCCCTCAATGGAAGCGACCGGTGCGGCATAGACGCGCAGACGCTCATCGGCGCCAGGCGAGATCATCGCAATCGCATACCGAGAGCCGGGCACGGTTACGATCTCGGCGTATTCGGTGGGCGCCATTGCAACTGCCGCATCGCTGACGGCGTTGCCGAAAACCGGCGGGTCCGCATCGAACGAGCGCCCGAGTATGTGAAGATAGACGCGCTTGTTCTGCCTTTTTGCGGCTGCAGTCGCTCCCGCAGCGGCGATGTTGTCGCGAGAGTAAAAAAATGACCGCCCGTCGGCACGCCAGAACGGCGCGGTAACGTCTCCGTCGACGCGATCCGCGGTTTCAGGCAAATCCTTGCCGGCCTGGACGTTCAGGATGTGTAATGTGCTCTCCTCGGACCCGCCGGCCGAGAGCTGGTAGGCGATGTAGTGGCCGTCGGGTGAAGGGCGATAGGCGTGGATGCTGAAGTGTGATTTGTCGTACCCCGGCAGTTTCTCCGGGTCGACGAGCAGTCGGTCTTGGCCGTGCTGACCTTTGCGCACGTACAATTTCGGCGACTGCGCGCCCTGAGGTGTGCGAAGGCTGTAGTATGTTCCGGCGACGATCTGCACGCTGGTAACCGCCGCTGGTTCCGAGGAATTGAGGGCGTCAATGCGCTTGAGCAATTCCGGATAACCGGGCAGTTCATCCAGTGTGGCGCGCGTGTAGTCGGCCTGCGCCCTCATCCAGTGCTGCATCTGCGGATCCGCAAGGTCCTCCATCCACCGATAGTTATCGACTACTTTGGTGCCAAAGTAGTCGTCGGTGACCGGGCGCACTGGTGCGGCGCTCGGCAACGCCGGTATGGAGTGTCCCTTCGGATGAATCGGGAGCAGGCCGGGGCTGTGCGCCGCGGATGCGGGCGCAAAAGCGGATGCCAAGGCAACGGCGATCAGCAGAAGGCCGACGGCGAAGCCGCGCGCAGCCTGGATCTGTCGGGTGTCGTAATTCACGGCGTTGTCCTTGCGTTAATTAGGGTCGCCGGATCAGGAGCTGACGCCCGGCACCCGTGACCGGCGGAAGCATCCGCCGGAAGCGGACGCCCGTACCTTTTAAGACCGGAAATTCAGAGCAATCCCGCCATCTTGGCGCGCAGGCCGGCAATTCAGATCCATGGGCCTCGCCCATGTTGCTCTCGTTCCCGCTGAATTTCCGCGCCATCCAGTGGCGCGAACGTAGCGACTTCCACAAACGCCTGATGCTGCTCGCCACTGGGGCATCATTCTTCCGGCGATCCCGCGTCTGCCGATCGGCGAATTCGCCGGCTTCGGGCTGTTCTGCGCCTGTGTGTTGGTGCCTGTGATTGTCGACACCGTGCGACTCTGTTCCACGAGATTGCGAATCTCACGCCTGTGAAGTGCTAATGCCTGCAATGGTTTCGCGAGGACCGGGGTCTCGAGGTCTAGTCGTCGAAATTCTATGCGGGCAGATATTTGAGCAGGCGGGATTCTGTATCGAAACAAGGTGAGCTATTGTTCACAACACCTTGAAAAACAAGGATATGGCTCCCCGGGTTGGACTCGAACCAACGACCAACGGATTAACAGTCCGACAAGTGCCGGTCAAACCCGTACAAGCCTCTACGCAGCAGCCGTATAACTCACTGATTCCCTTGATTTACCGTTCAGGCCCGTGCAGTATAGTACGGACCTAGCCGGAACGCTACTAATACGCAACTGCTACGGGGTAGCGCCAACGGACTGGAATCGAGAGGGGCATCATGGCGACAATCACGACGACGGCACTCCGCGGCCGCTGGCACGGCTCTGATCGATGGCTCACCGACGGTGGCGCGCGCGGAGCGGGACGGCTTACGGCCCGCATTACACGTGATGGGGTGCTGCTCTACTTCCAGTACTTCAACGCGGGGAAGCTCGAGCGTGTGCCGCTTGGGCCTTACGACGAGGCCGGCGACCGGGGGCTCTCGCTCCTGCCGGCGCGTAAGCGTGCCGCCGAGCTCGCCGCGCTCCATCGCTCGGGCATCACGGACCTCAAGGGGCATATCGAGCGCGAACGCGAGGCCGCGGAGCGGGCGCGCAGAGCAGAGGAGGAGACTGCTCGCCGAGCGGCGGAGAATGCACAGCGCGGCACGCTCCGGCAATTGCTCGACGCCTACGTCGCACACTTAGTTCGCCAGGGCAAACAATCGGCAAAGGACGTTCGCTCGATCTTCACGACGCATGTGTTGAAGGTAGCGCCCGACCTCGCTGGAATCAAGGCGGCCGACGTACCCGCGGACGAGTATGTGCGGCTAATCGGTAAAGTCGTCGAGGCGGGCCACGGCCGCACTGCCGGGAAGCTCCGTTCCTATCTCCGCGCCGCCTACCAGCTCGCCATCGAGAGCAAGACCGACCCGGATGCTCCCCTGACGCTGCGGACGTACGGAATCACTCTCAATCCGATTGCAAGCATCGGGGCGCTCTCGCGATATAACCGCGCCCGCACGCGCGTCCTCTCCGTTGCGGAGCTCAAGGCGTTTCTGCTGCGGCTCGATACGCTTGAGGTAGGACCGCAGAGCGACGCGCTGCGTCTCCTGCTGCTACTCGGTGGCCAACGGCCGGCGCAGCTCTTGCGGGCGCGGCCGGCGGACGTTGACCTTTCCGCAGCGACGGTCACCATCTACGACAAGAAAGGCGCCAGGACCGAGGCGCGCCAGCATGTTGTCCCTCTCCTGAAGGACTCAGCCGCGCTCCTCAAGCGGCGGCTCGAGTCGCTCGCCGAAGGTGAACCGGTATTCTCGACCGACACGCGGGCATGCATGCGCCTCGAGACTATCTCGACCCTGGTCAGTGACATCGCCGGCGAGATGGTAAAGGCGCAAGAAGCCCGTGAGCGGTTCCAACTCCGTGATGTCCGTCGGACCTGCGAAACAATGTTGGCGAGTCTCGGGGTTTCCAAGGATATTCGAGCACAGCTGCAATCGCACGGGCTCGGCGGTGTCCAAGGGCGGCACTACGATCGACACGATTACATGCTCGAAAAACGCCAGGCGCTCGAGAAGTGGGCGCGGCACCTCGAGCGAGTGAAGGCCGGCAAGACTGCCGACGTTGTGCAGCTCGGGCGGCGACGCGTGCGTGACGAGGCGCATCAGTGACAGTCCCGCGGGAAGAATGGATCGCCCTATTGTGGCAACTGGAAGGCGGCAAAGGCGAACCGCGTGGCAATGACCGCAAGCGGCTCCTGCGACGCTTGCGCACGATGAGCAGGGTCCAACGTAAGCCACCTGATCCTGCCGCCACGACGCAGGACTCTCAGAGTCGCATGATGCGCTGGCTCGAGGCGGTGTTTCACAACGCAGGTAAACCGGAAGTGCTCGCGGGGCTCAAGAAGGTTCCGATCGGACACCGCTACGCACGCCTGCCCAAGCCCTGGCGAGGAAAGGCCGGCAATCAGGCGAAGACAGCGAAGGGCTCCGAACGCCGCGCGCAAGCCCTCGGCCTGCGCGATCGAGGCCTGTCGCAGACGAAGATCGCAGCGGAGCTCGGTATCACCGAGCGACAGGTCCGCCGCTATCTGACGGGTCGCTAACGCCGGACATTCCATATCGCGCCAAGATGCACCGGCGCGCAGCATAGTATCCCTGTCCACCTGCACTAACCTGCACAGGTTTGGACGTTATGAACGATATCAGTCTTCTGCCGGCTCCGATCGTTGCCAAGCGGCGCGGTCGCGGCCGGACTCAGCTCTACATCGACGTACGGCGAGGCGTCATGACGCCGCCCCTGCCGCCTCGGCCGGGCCGAAAAATGAGCGTTTGGCCGGCCGCGGAAATAGACGCACTCAATCGCGCGGAAATCGCCGGAGCTTCGGACGAAGAACTGCGCGTGCTCGTGCTGGACCTCGTAGCACAGCGAGCCCAGGGCAAGCCGACCTCCGTCGCAGTCCCATAAAGTGCGCGCACAAAGCGCCGCACCCGAGGATACCTTGGCGGGGACCTCGGGTGGGCGAGATAACATCGGGGACGGGCGTATCATACCGCTCAAACCTCGTCGACCGCCACCGGGCCGGCAATGTCTCACCTGCGGCAGCTATTCGCCTTGTGATTGCGAGGCGAGGGCGCGCCTCGGCCGTCATCTCAGGGCGGCAGAAGCGGCGCGTCGGGAACTCAAGTGACAAACGGAAGCGGCGCGACGGCATCCGAGCCTCCGCACTCCCTCGATGCCGAACAGGCCACGCTCGGCAGCATCCTGCTCGATCCGAGCGCCTGTCGTGAGATCGCCGAGAGCCTGCAGGCGGATGACTTCTATCGACCTGACCATCGTCTAATTGCGGCGGCGATCGCGAGCGTCGCGCTTGAGGCGCTTCCTGATCCGGTCATCGTCGCGGAGCGACTCAACCAGGCTGGCAAGCTCGAGGAA
>DASRDO010000087.1:0-51629 GCA_035652555.1 Steroidobacteraceae bacterium
TTCCTCGAGCTTGCCAGCCTGGTTGAGTCGCTCCGCGACGATGACCGGATCAGGAAGCGCCTCAAGCGCGACGCTCGCGATCGCCGCCGCAATTAGACGATGGTCAGGTCGATAGAAGTCATCCGCCTGCAGGCTCTCGGCAATCTCACGACAGGCGCTCGGATCGAGCAGGATGCTGCCGAGCGTGGCCTGTTCGGCATCGAGGGAGTGCGGAGGCTCGAGTGCCGTCGCGCCGTTTCCGTTTGTCACTTGAGTTCCCGACGCGCCGCTTCTGCCGCCCTGAGATGACGGCCGAGGCGCGCCCACGCCTCGCAATCACAAGGCGAATAGCTGCCGCAGGTGAGACACTGCCTGCCCGGTGGCGGTCGACGGGGGTTGAGGGGTATGATTCGGCCGTTCCCGTTGTTATCCCGCCCACCCGAGGTCGCCGGCAAGTGACCCTCGGGTGTGGCGCTTTTCGCGCCCACGTTCAGGTCATGGCCTGAGTGCGCTCAGCGCTGCGCTGCTCGAGCCAGACGCGAATCTCATCTTCACGCCAGCGAGAGGCCCGCTTGGAGACCTTGAGGAGTTGAGGGAAGCGACCGGCGCGACCAAGTCGGTAAACCGTGTCGCGGGAAAGGCCAGTGAGTGCGAGTACCTGGGGTAGTCGAAGCAGTCTCGGGGTTTCTGCCTGCATGTTCGTCGCTCCTCGTCTGGCGACATCGCCTGAAGGACGAGGAGGGACGTTAGGCCCGGTTATTTTTTGGGAGTATCTTCGGAATATTCCGGCGTGCGCCTTCCGCGCCGTTTGTCCGATTCGAGCTTGCGCAGGCCCATGCGGGCGTAAGGCTCAATGTAGGTATTAACCAGGTTTTCCAGTTCCCGCAGCGCCAGCAGGGCGCAGTGCGCCGTCTGCACGATCTCCCCGCGCTCGGCCGCCTCGGCGATCGCGCGGCACCAGCCAGCAAGATGGACCACGGAGTTCCCTTCGTGGCTTTCCGCGTACTCACGCAGCTGCCGTGCGATCTCCGAGACGCTGAGAGAAGACCGCCATGCCTGGTCGTAGCCATCAGACAACTGCGCCGGCGCACGCTTCACGCGGCGCCATTCGTTCCGCGGACGCCCGCGGGCGCCCTTTGACAATTTGCTCACGGCTTCGTCGCCTTGAGCCGCTCGAGATAGTCCGCCCAGGCCTGCATCATCTTGCGCCGCTCGTCGAGTCGTTGAGCTCTGTTGTAGGCGGCGCGCACTTTGTTGCGCTCCTGGTGGGCGAGCTGCAGCTCGATGAGATCGGGATGCCAGCCCTGCTCATTGAGCAGTGTCGAGGCGATCGTCCGAAAGCCGTGCCAGGTCATTTGCTCGCCGCTGTAGCCCATGCGGCGCAGCGCAGCTGTCAGAGCAACTTCAGACAGGGGCCGGTTCGGGTCGCGGAGATTTGGGAAAACCATGCCATTCGGCCCGGTGATCGGCTGGAGATCGCGAAGGAGGGCAACAGCCTGGCGTGCCAGCGGTACGACATGGTATTCCCGCATCTTCATGCGCTCGGCGGGGATCCGCCACTCTGGCTCATCGCCCTCGAGCCGCAGTTCCTCCCACCGCGCCGCACGCAACTCGCCCGGGCGGACGAACAGGAGCGGCGCGAGCTTCAGCGCATATTCAACGGCCGGCTGGCCGCTGTAGGCGTCGATCGCGCGCAAGAGCTCGCCGACCAAGGCAGGCTCAGTGACCGCCGCATGATTCGTCACCTTGATCGGAGTCAGCGCTCCTCGCAGGTCCGCGGTGACATCGCGCTCGGCGCGGCCCGTCGCGATCGCATAGCGGAGCACCTGTCCGATCCGCTGCTTCGTCCGATGCGCCGTCTCATGCTTGCCGCGGGCCTCGAGCCGGCGCACGAGGTCGAGCACTTCAGGAGCCGTGATTTGCCTCACCGGCCGGCTTCCGATGTAGGGGTAAATCAGATCATCGAGCGTCCAACGGGCCTTCTCGAGCGTCTTGTCCGAGAACTGCTGCTTTGGGAGCCACTCCTCGGCGATCGCCTTGAAGGTGTCAGCCTGAGCGTCCTTCGCGGCGCGGCGCTGATCTGACGGGTCGAGGCCGTCAGCGACGAGCCGGCGGGCCTCGTCGCGCTTCTCGCGGGCGCGCTTCAGCGACACGTCGGGATAGGTGCCCAGGCTGATGCCCTTCTCGCGGCCGCCTAGGCGGTATTTGAAGCGCCACCACCTGCCGCCCGGGGTAACGAGCAGGTATAGGCCGCGCTCGTCGTAAACCTTGTACTGGCGCCCCTCCGGGTGCGGTTTGGCGCTCTTGATCCGCGTCTCGCTCAGTGGGGGCATTTTGGCACCTAACAGTCAGCTACCCCACAAGGGGCTACTTACCCCTTGAAGTTACCCCAAATCATGATAAGCTGCAACCGGACAGTACCTGACGACTTGCGCGTATCTTTTGAGCTAAGTTCCTGATCCTGCGTAGTTCATCAGTCGGTATGCGATGGCATCTGATGAACTATTGGCGCCCCCGGCCGGAGTTGAACCGACGACCTACCGCTTAGGAGGCGGTCGCTCTATCCACTGAGCTACGGGGGCGCCGCCGGCGCGAGTTTACAGGAGTATGCTCACTCGGGCAGTGGGTTCCGGGAGCTCCGATGAACACATCCCTTAGCCTCGGGAAGCGTCGCTTTCTTCACGTCGAAGTGCGCCACATTCCGGCGCTGCAGTCGATCGTATGGCTGCGCGGCGGATGGGAGGACCTCCGCCAAATGGAGGGATCGAGCCTCGCGCACGGTGTGATCATCTCGATCATCGGCGCGGTGCTGCTGATGCTCGGCAGCACCCATCCTTATCTCATCGCCGCGGCGGTCACCGGCTACCTGTTGGTGGGACCGATCATGACCACGGGTGTCTGCGAGCTCTCGCGGCGGCGGGCCGCGCGCGAGCCGCGCGGGTTCGATGAGTCGCTGGAGGCGGTCACCCGCAACCCCGATGCGCTTATGCAGTTTGGCGGCATCCTGGCGCTGATCGCGATCGTCTGGTTCATCGCCTCCACGGTGCTGCTGCAATCGATTCTCGGCATCCACGTGCCGAGTCTGGCGGTTGCTCTCTGGGGCGGCGCCGGCGATTTCGCCAGCACGCGGGAAGTGATCGCGTATTTCTCCTCGGGCGCACTCTTCGCCGTCACCGTCTTCGTGTTATCCGTCGTCGCGGTGCCGCTCATCATCGACCGGCATGCCACCGCGGCCGAGGCCATGTGGGCGAGCGTGAAGGCCTGCCTGTACAATATTCCCGCCATGATCGTATGGGCGGCGCTCATCGTGGCGCTCACGGCGCTCGGCTTCGCGACGCTCCTCCTCGGCATGATCGTGGTCGCGCCGCTCCTCGGGCATGCTACCTGGCATGCCTACCGGGATCTGGTGGGTTGAGCGAGCGACTGCTCGAGACCGTCGAGGTCGAGACAGGCGCGCGTCCCACCGCCTCCGTCATCTGGCTGCACGGCGTCGGTGCCGACGGGCATCAATTCGAGCCGCTCGTCGGCCCACTGACGCGAGCCGCGAGCCCACCGCTGCGATTCGTGTTGCCGCACGCTCCGATCCGCCGGATAACGCTCTGCAATCACCAGCCGATGCGCGGTTGGTATGACTTGCGCAACGTCGACCGTCAGATCGGGCAAGACGAAGAAGCGATCCGCGCCTCCCAGGCGGCGATCAGCGCTCTCCTCCTGCGCGAGCGCGATCGGGGTATTCCATTTGATCGGATCGTGCTCGGCGGCTTCTCCCAGGGCGCCTCGATGGCGCTCTATGTCGGCCCACGATTTCCCGAGACGCTGGCCGCGGTCGTCGCGCTCTCCGGCTATCGCCTCATCGCCTCGACCTTGCAGACCGAGCGGCACGAGGCGAATCGGCAGACGCCTTACTTCCTCGCACACGGCACTGCCGACCCCGTGGTGAGACTCAAAGAGGGCGAGCTGGCACGCGATCTGCTGCGTGGGGCCGGCTACGCGGTCGAGTGGCACGTATACCCCGCCGGTCATGAGGTTCCGGCCGAGGAGGTCGCGGCCGTCGCCGACTTCCTGGCGAATATTCTCTGACGCCCGTAAACCCTGCGACATCGACGGGACACCTACCTGTGTGTACTTGAACGGTATCGGAACCGCGACTCCACCCTCGCGATACACCAAGCTCGACTGCTGGGAGGCATTCCGGCACTCCGACTGGTTCGAGCGCCTGAGTGCGCGCACCCGTGCGCTGGCGAGGGCGGTCCTGCTCGGCGAGAACGGCATGGAAGCACGGCGGCTCGCGGTGGCTTCACTTGCCGAGGCGTTCCGGATCGACCCGGATACCCTGTACCGGCGCTTCCTCGATACGGCACCGGCGCTCGCCAGCCGCGCCGGGGCGGCGGCGCTCGATAATGCTGGACTCCAGACGCGCGACATCGATGCAATTATCGTCAGCACCTGCACTGGCTACCTCTGCCCGGGGCTTTCGGGGTATGTCATCGAGCGGCTCGGCTTGCGTCCCAACACCGCGGCGTTCGACCTCGTCGGGCAGGGGTGCGCCGCCGCAGTGCCCAACATGCGCCTGGGTCAGGCGCTCGTCGGCTCGGGACACGATTGCCGCAACGTCCTCTCGATCTGCGTCGAGGTTTCCAGCGCCGCCATGTACCTGGATGACGATCCGGGCGTGATGGTGAGCGCCTGTCTGTTTGGAGACGGCGCGGGGGCCGCAGTGCTGTCCCGCTCGCCCTCGCCGCATCGTCGTCGCATCGAGTGGCGGGACAGCGAGTCCTTTCTCGATCCCGCACAGCGCGAGACGCTGATGTTCCAGCAGCGCCATGGGATGCTGCGCAACGTGCTCACCCGCCCGGTGCCCCAACTTGCGGCAAAGTACGCAGGCGAGGTGTTCGAGACCGTGCTGCGGCGCACCGGACTCGATGCCGCGCAGATCGCTGCCTGGATCATGCACGCCGGCGGGCGCGACGTCCTGCTGGCGTTGCAGGAGCGGCTGCGGCTGCCGCCGCAGAAACTCGCATACAGCGCCGCCGTCCTGCGCGAGTACGGCAATCTCTCGAGCGCATTCGTTTATTTCGTGCTGCAGGCCGCGCTGGCGGGCGGCGCAGCGGGAGGATGGTGGTGGCTCGGTTCGTTCGGCGCGGGCTTCAGCAGCCACGGGGCGCTGCTGCAAGTGGAATGATCGCTCGAGACCGAGTGCTCGAGCCCGAGATCCTCGATGATCTCGCACCCGCGGATCCGCGCGCGGTCCGCTCGCGCCGCGACCTGCAGCGCGTCAACCGGGTCATGGGAAGCTGCGGCATCCTGACTCGGGCTTTGCGCGATGTCCTCGGATCGCTTCCACGCCATGCGCCACTGCGCGTGCTCGAGCTCGGGGCCGGCGACGGCAGCCTGGCGTTACGCATCGCGAAGCGCCTCGCCCCTTCGTGGCGCTCGGTCGAGCTGACGCTGCTCGACCGACAGCCGCTCCTCGCCCAGGAAACAGGTATTGGTTTTGCTCACTTGGGCTGGTCCTTGCGCCCGCTCACCGTGGACGTACTCGAATGGGCTCGAGCCCCGACTCAACAGCAGCTTCCCGCGCGCTGGGACGTGATCCTGGCCAATCTCTTCCTCCATCACTTCGAGGACGGCCGTCTGCGCGAGCTGTTGGCGGCGGTCGCTCAGCGCGGCACCGCCTTCATCGCCTGCGAGCCGAGGCGCACCTTCCCGGCGCTCCTCGGCAGCCATCTGATGCCCTTCCTCGGGGTGAGCCGGGACACGCTTCACGACGCCATCGTGAGCGTGCGTGCCGGTTTCAGAGACAGCGAGCTCTCGGGAGTGTGGCCGGCGAACGCCCTCAACTGGAAGCTGCAGGAGCACCGCGCGGGCCTCTTCAGCCATCTCTTCGTCGCCATGCGCAGCGATCAGACCCTATGAATAGCGCGTACGATGCAATCATCATCGGCGCGGGCCCGGCAGGGTCCGCTGCCGCCATTCTGCTCTCGCGGGCGGGCTGGTCGGTGGCGGTTCTGGAGACCGCGACCTTCCCGCGCCGCAAGGTCTGTGGGGAGTGCATCGCTGCGAGTAACCTGCCGCTTCTCCATGGCCTCGGCATCGGTGAGGCGCTGCGGCAGCACGCCGGGCCCGAGCTGCGGCGGGTCGCGCTCTGGTGCGCAGACGACATGATTTGCGGGGCGCTGCCGGCCCGCGGCGAGGGATATCCGCCCTGGGGATGCGCCCTCGGAAGAGAGCACCTCGATCTGCTGCTGCTCGAGGCAGCCCGCGCGGCGGGCGCAGCCGTGCTGCAACCCTGCAGGGCTCTTACCGTTCGTAACGGGTCATGCGGCTCACATGATGAGGTGGATGCTGCGATTGAAGGTGTCAGGTTCACGCTGCGCGCACCGGTGGTGATTCGCGCACATGGCTCATGGCAGCCGCCGCCGGCCGACGGGGAGCCGTGGGACCGCGAGCGCCGCGCTTCGGATCTGTTAGGATTCAAGGCGACCTTCCGCGATGCTGGGTTGCAGCCGGGTCTCCTGCCCGTGTTGTCATTTGCCGGCGGCTATGGCGGCATGGTCCTCGCGGGTGAGGGATTGACCACGATCGCCTGCTGCATCCGGCGTGACCGACTCGGCGCCTCCCGGCACGAGGAGGCCGGCGCGGGTGCCAAAGCCGGTGATATCGTCGAGGCGCTTCTGCGCCGCGAATGCCGTGGAGTGAGAGAGGCTCTGGCCGGCGCCTCGAGGGTCGGGCCTTGGCTTGCCGCAGGGCCGCTGCGGCCGGGAGTGCGACTCCGGAGCGGGCGCGCCTTTCTCATCGGCAATGCCGCGGGCGAGGTCCATCCCATCATCGGCGAGGGCATCAGCATGGCGCTGCAGTCGGCGTGGCTGCTCTGCGATGGGCTCACCGGTTGCGGCAGTGCACTCCGGTGCGATGAGCGCGGCGAGAGGCATCGGCGTGAGATTCAACAGCGTTACGTGCAACAATGGCGAGCGCACTTCTCCCGGCGCATGCGCTTTGCGGCTTGCTTCGCGCACGCCGCGATGCGGCCGCGTGCCGCAGCGCCGCTGCTCCCGCTCCTGCGGCGAGCGCCGGAGCTACTCGGAATCGCAGCACACGTGAGCGGTAAGACCCGCTCCGTGGTGACGCTTGCGTCCGCAACTCATCCCGGAGCCATCCAGGGGTCCCCATCATGACGACGCTCGAACGGCTGTCACAAATCCTGGTGCAGCGCTACAAGCTGGACCCGGCCCGGCTCACGCCCGATCAGCCCCTCGGGGAGCTCGGCATCGATTCGCTCGGCATGGTCGAGATGCTCTTCTTCATCGAGGAGGAGTTCGGCGTGCACCTGCCCTCGGAGGGCGTCACGTTCGGCACGCTGGGCGAAGCCGTGAAGTATATCGATGAGCTGATCACCTCCCAGAAAGCAACACCGCGGCGCCGCGGACGATCGACGCCGCCGCAGCCCGCCTCGACGGACCCGAGCACGTGAGACGCGTCGCCGTTACCGGCATCGGCATCATCTCACCCCTCGGCAACAGCTGCACCGAAGCGCTCGCCAACGCGACCGCCGGGCGGTCCGCCATCAGCCGCATCGAGGCACCCTGGGCGGACCGACTGAGCTCCCCGATCGCAGCCTGTGCGCGATTTCGGGGGGAAGAGCACTTTGCGCCGCCGCGCCTGCGGATGTTGGATCGCGTCGGTCAGCTGGCGTTGGTGGCTGCGCGCGAGGCCCTCGCCCATGCGCGGCTCGATGTGGCAGCGGCGGACCGTGAGCGCGCCGGTGTCTTCATTGGCAGCGGGATGGGGGGCGCTGTCGCCACCGACGAGGGCTATCTCTCGCTCTATCGCGAGGGCAGCGATCGCCTGAAGCCCTTCACGGTCCTCATGGGCATGACGAACGCACCGGCCGCGTGGATCGGAATCGAGTACGACCTGAGAGGTCCCAACCTCACCTACTCCACCGCCTGCTCCTCCTCGGCGGTCTCCATCGGCGAGGCCTGGTCGCGCGTGCGGCGCGGCGACATCGACTGGGCCATCGCCGGCGGCTCGGAGGCGCCGCTCGCGTACGGAGCCATGAAGGCGTGGGAAGCCCTGCACACCCTCGCGAGCGTGGACCGCGACGACCCCGCCACTTCCTGCAAGCCCTTCTCCGCCAATCGCAGCGGCCTGGTGTTGGGTGAAGGCGCCGCGATCCTCGTGCTCGAGGACTGGGCGCGGGCAGTCGATCGCGGCGCCCTCATTCACGGCGAGCTGTTGGGCTATGGGCTCACGACCGATGCGAGTCACATCACCCGGCCCACGATCGCCGGGCAGGCGGCCGCCATGCGCGCCGCGCTGCGCTCGGGCGGGATCCCAGCGGAGGCCATCGACAGCATCAATGCGCACGGCACCGGTACGCAGGCCAACGACACCGTGGAGACGGCGGCGATCAAGGAGGTGTTCGGGGAGCGCGCTTACCGCCTCCCGGTGAGCGCCACCAAAGCCATCCACGGCCATCTGCTCGGCGCGAGCGGGGCGCTCGAGCTGGCTCTCGCGCTGCTCGCCCTGCAGGAGGACATCCTCCTGCCGACCATGCACCTGACGATGCCGGCTGCCGATTGTGATCTCGATTACGTGCCGAACCGCGCGCGGCGCGGGACGGGCGCGCGCACAGTCATGTCGAGCTCATTTGCTTTCGGCGGCACCAACGCGGTGCTGATCGCCGCCAGACAGGGCCCGTAGCCCTCTCTCAGGGCGTCCGGTCGAGCGGCACGCCACTGCGGGCGAGAACGGCCCGCAAGTCGCGGATCGCCGGGAACACCTCGTTGTTCCAATCTGCTCCCTGGGCATCGTATGCCCGCTGCTCGTGCTCGACGATCTCCTTGTCCTCGCGGAAGATTCGCTCCGTGAACCAGGCGAAGAACGGCCAGGCGAGGTGGATGAGCCCCGGGATCGGCGGTTTCTTCACCGAGAGATAGCCGAAGGTCCGGTTGGTCCGTTGCTCGGCATCGAGTGGGATGTAGCAGAGCCAGACATCCAGCACAGGGTCGCTGGACTCCTGAATGTTACGTCCCACCCAGACTCTGAGGCTTTGCGAAGGATAGTCGGTGCGGATGCGCATGTGGTCGCGGAAGTCCTGTCTGGCCTCGCCGCGCTTGCGCATCATGTCGACGATCACGCGCTCGCCCATGGACTGCTTGCCGGCCGTGCGGCTGAAGGAGTACTCCACCTCAGCCCAGTGCTCGCCGTGGCGGCGCCCGAGGCAGCTCGCGCGGATGGAGCCCATCTGCTTGCGATGCATGAACTGATGGTTCATGTCGAAGAGGTTCTCGTGCATGAACGTGTAGTGGCAGGCCACCTCGCGGTTGAGCCGCCGGGTCTTGTAGTCGCGGCGCTGCGAGGAGCCGAGCGGCCCGGCCGGTACGCGCGCCTCCGCCAGCGCAGGATTGCCCGGAAAGACGAAGATGAGGCCGTCGATCTCCCGGACCGGGTAGCTGCGGACGCCGTTCGGTACCCGCTCCCTGCCGAGGTAGGGCACATCCACGCACTTGCCGCTGCAGTCGTACGCCCAGCCGTGGTAGTGGCACTTCACGCCGTCCCCCTGAACCACCCCGAGATGCAGCGGGACCTGCCGGTGCGCACAGCGGTCCTCCAGCGCGAACACCCGTCCGCTCGCGCCGCGGTAGAGCGCGATCGGATCTGCCCCGAACCGACGCCCCACGATCTTTCCGGGCCTCACCTCATCCGACCACGCCAGCGGATACCAATAATCGGGATTCGCGGCCGTGCGCCGCAGGTCCAGGCCGGCTGCCGCGACTGCCGGCAGCGTGGCGGTCAGAATCGAATGGTCGTCCGGCATCGGCCGTGCCCCCAACTGTTATCCGAAGACCGCAAGATTACGCCAGATCGGGCACGGGCTCTATCAGGCCGGCATCGTTCGGCGCTTTGGCCGCATAGAGGCGGCGGCTCACCTGCCAGGCCACCATGGTATCGCTCGGGTACGGCAGCAGCGAGGCTTTTGCCTCCTGAGGGGTGCCCTGCAGCCAAGCCTCATGATGCTCCTCGCGCAGCACCGCCGGCATCCGCTGCTTCTCGTTGTGGATCTGCGCCATGAGGCTGTTCGGCGGCAGGGTGATGAGCGCGCACGAGAGCACCTCCGTGCCGTCCGCCTGCCTCCTGCGGTCCCAGAGTCCCGCGACCCCGAAGACCGGGCGATCGGCGAGGTGCACGTAGAACGGCTCCTTGCGACCGTCCTCGAAGACGTGCGGCTCGTAGAAGCCGGCCATCACCAGAATGCACCGCTGGCGGCGCTCCCAGGGCTGCTTCCAGGCATACCACGTCTCGAGCCTCTCGACCGTCGCGTTGATGAGCGGGAAATTGGCCTCTCCCTGAAACGGCAACAGTCCCCAGCGCATCATGCGGCCCGTGACCCTGCCTGCCCGACTGAGTACCACGGGCACGGGGTCCGTCGGCAGAACGCGCCAGCTCGGCTCGAAATGCCATAGGGGCTCGAGCACCCGCCAATACCGCTCCGCGGCGGCCTGCGAGGGAGTCTGGTAGCGGGCGCACATGGGGTTCGCCGCCCGCGCCTCACTTCCAGGCGTTGGCGTTCTTCGGGTATCCGGGGCGCTGGACGCGCACGATGCAGAACCGTTGGCCGGTCGGGGCCTGCATGACGACCCAACGCTCGCGGCGCTCGACGATGGCGGCTCCGAGACTCTCGAGGCGCGCGATCTCCGCCGGGATGTCGTCGGTCTCGATGTCGAGGTGAACGCGGCTCTCGTGCTCCACGCGTTGGATCTGCACGATGGGCTCATCCGGCGGCGTCTCCAACATGCGGTAGTTGCCGCGGCTTCCCGGGTGTTCCAGGTCCACCGGACGCCCGAGGGCCTGCCCCCAGAAGCGGGCGGCCTCATCGACGTCGGCAGTCTTGCAATCGATCAGGATGGCGCAAAGGCGGGAATGGTGCATCCTAGGAGTATAGCCGCTGCGCGGCTATGGCCTGGACCTTGCGGTAAAAAGAGCCGCCAGCCCCTTCCCGGCGAACCGGAAAGAGGCTGGCTGGCCGTCCGCTCAGTGAAGCTCGCTCAATATCGTATAGGCGAGCGCCAGGTTCGCAGCGTTGGGGGTTCCGATCCCCGCGCCGTCATCGTACCCGGGCACTCCGAAGTAGAACCAGTTGTCACCCGAGGTGATGTCGTTGAAGGGCCGCGACTTGCCGTACCCCAGGTGTTGCAGTCCGTAGAGCACCGGATTGAGCAGGCCTACGCGTCCTCCGGCCGCCTGATCGACCAGGGCCGTCACGCCGTTGAGCTGCGGCGCGGCGAAACTCGTGCCGCCGAAGCCCGCCTGAGCGCAGCCCGGATTCTTGTCCGCCGGGAAGTCCGTGCAATCGACGACGACGTATCCGGTCTGAGGATCCGAGTTGACCGAGAGGTCCGGTACGTTCCGGCCCGCGAAACCGGCCGGCAGATCGATGAGGTCCTGCGCGCCGGTCGTATCCGGGAAGTTGTTCGGATAGAAGATCAGACTCTGTCCCGGCTCGGTCCGCTGCATGCCGGCGGTGAACTGCTGATAGAAAGGGATGGGCCAGAAGGAGCTCACACCGCCACCGGCGCCGCCCGGAAAGATGTCATTGAACGTGAGTCCGAGGTTGGGAAGGCAGTTCTGCCACGCGGCAAACAGGTAATCCCATCCCCACACCTGCTCGGAGGCTATCGGTATGTCGGGACAGCCGGCCTCGGGGATCCCTGGAACGGTCACCCCGGCCGTCGTGCCGCCGCCCGCGGTGATATAGGGATCGCTCGCCGGGTAGTCCACGGAGAGCTGCTTGGAGAACTGCGGGAAGGGAGCCGGTCCGTTTGCATCGTAGGCGCCGGAATCGCCCGAGGCGGTGAAGATCGACTGGCCCTGCGCGGCGCCCTCGAGCAACGCCTGATCGATCGCGACCATCTGACCCGTGAGGTCCTGACCGTCATTGAGCGCGGCGAAATAGAATTCCTCCGGCTGGCCCCAGCTGATGGAGACGGTGTCGGCTTTATTGTCCGACACGGCGGTATAGAAGATGTCGAGGAATGCGTTGTTGGTATTCGGAGCGACATAGACGAGGAGCTTGGCGTCGGGTGCGATACCGCCGGACTGCTCGATATCGAGCGAAGTCTCATCGTCACCGACCTTCGGCTGCACGGGCGTCCCGCCATCCACCATCACCCTGGTGATGCGGTTGGGCCGCACCCTGAGGCCGATGTCCTTCCAGTACGCCTCGATGTCGGCCGCGTTGAAGTTGGCGAGTGTCATGATGCCCACCGTCTGGCCGCGGCCCTGGATGCCGGCGCGATAGAGCGGGTTCACATCATAGAAGTTCGCGAAATCCCCGACGGTGAATTCCTCGGGAATGCCGGTCGCGGTTCCGCTCTTCGGCCAGGTGACCGCGCGGGGAGCTATCTTGGCGAATGCACCCTGCCCCAGGCGCTCGGTCTTCGGGCGGAAGTTGCCCGGCTCGTTGCTGAGGCCCGGGACGGCGAGCACCATGGGCGAGAACTCGCTCGGCAGCACGTAGCGCCAGGCGGGCCGGTGGTAGCGCTGGCCATTGCGCGTGACATCGTGCAGTTGCGTCGAGAGGGCGGCGTTGAGCTGAGCGGCCGTGCCGGTGACCGTGATGTCGAGGTTATCGGCGTAGATCTTGTCCACCGTGATCCCGAAGGACTCGAGGAAATGCACGAACTGCCGGATCTCTCGATTGGACGGCGCGAAGCGGTCCCGGAACTGGCCGACGGTCAGGAAGCGGTGGAAATTGCGGCTGCCGGGCGTGACGGTCTCGGCAACGAATCTCTGCAGGCCCGGCAGATCGGTGACATTGAAGAAGATGGAGGTCGTGATGAGCGTACTCGAGGCCGTAGGTCCGGCATCATTCGCGGCGGCGTTGAGTCGATTGGGGGCGCCGGCTGCTGTACCGAGGAGTCCCACGGCACACGCTGCCGTCAGAAGGCATGTGTGAAGGCGCATGTTGTTTCCCTGAAGTTGGTTACGACTTTGTTGTCACGTCCTGCGTTGGCCCCTATATCCCCGCGCCGGACCACTGGCCGCAGCAACGCTTCGGCATCAGTATAGCGCCCCAGCCCGAGTCCGCGTATGGCCCGCAAGCGCCATCGCCAGCGTTGCCATGCCGAGGGCGGCACCGCCGCGCAATGCCGGCGCAACCATTAAGCTCATGATTACGCTCGAATTCTTGGCGCGTGCTAGGATTCGTACAAATGAGACGTCACCTGCCGAGCGTCGCGCCCGAGGGTGCGTGGTGAGCGCCACGAAGAGCCGCGTTGGTTTGCGGATCAGGCACTTCCACCGGCATCTGCGGATCTGGATCGCCCTCGCTGTATGCATCGCGAGCTTCCTTTTCGTTCCGGCCGGGCTGTCGCTCATCACCCGGATGCTGGTGAGCTGGAACTGCGGCGTCACGCTTTTCCTCGTGACGATCTACATCTGGATGATGCGCATGACGCCGCAGCAGATCTCTGCGCACTACGTAGACGAGGACCCCTCAGCTCCCGTGATCCTGGTGGTGGCCACTGCGGCGGCGCTCTTGAGCGTGGTCGCCATCGTCGAGCCTCTTGCGGCACTCCATCACGCCGGCCACGGTGGCGAGCTCACCCGCCTGGTGCTCGCACCCGTCACGCTCATCAACTCGTGGCTGCTGGTGCCGACCATGTTCACCATGCATTACGCCGACATGTTCTACAGCGCTCCTGCCAAGGAGCGCCCGCTGGCGTTCCCGAAAACGGAAATGCCGGCATTCTGGGACTTCGCTTATTTCTCCTTCACCATCTCTGCGGCCTGCCAGACCGCGGATGTCGCCACCACGCAGGCCTCCATCCGCCGGGTGGTCACCTTCCACGAGATCGTCTCCTTCGCATTCAACGTCGCCGTACTCGGACTGGCGATCAACATCACCGCCGGTTTCATCTCCGGTTAGGCCGCTCGAAGCCGGGCGCCCCGGACGGATCAACCTCCCCTCTCGATCGTTGTGATAAAAGCGCATGCGTAGCCTCAACCTGCGATTCTTCGGGCTCGTCCTCCTCCTTGCCGCGGCGCTCACCGGCTGCGGGAAGCTCGATAAGCTCGGCCTCGGCCGTGAGCAGCACTCGACGCAGCTGCCCAACGCGCGGGAGCTGAAGACGATCCACTACATGTCGCAGTCGGCCGGACCGGATGGGCGGCAGGTGTTCGACCATCTCGAGCAGGCCAAATCCTGCCATGACCTCGAGATCGCCATGCGCTGGAACCGGCCGCCGGACATGAAGGGCGGCCCTTTCAACGCGAAGATGGTTTATCTCTCCTCGGCCGTGCCCGCGAGGCTGCCGAAGAACGCCGAGGTCTTCATCTCCGGAGAGATCGAGCAGGGGGAATCGCAGCCCTCCGGCGCCTCCGTCTGGGCGTTGAAATTGAAGGACGGCAGCGAGGTGCAGGCGATCGAGTCGACGGAATACGTGCAGAAGCAGGCCGAGGCCCAACAGGAGGGCGGCCACGCGACGATGGTCCGACCCTACACGCACGGTCGGGAGCTCTGCGCCTACGGCATCTACCAGGGCACTTCGGGCCTGTCGCTCGATCAGAAACAGCACGTGCCCCTGGTCTCAATCCTCTTCGCGATGGATCGGCACAGGTGAAGGGTGTCTGATGTCCCACTCCGGACATGCCTGACACAGCGCTCTTGCGCGGGAGGTGACCGGTCTCACATTTCTGACGAAAGTCACGTGCTATGGTCCTTTTTTACCAGGAGCCCGGAACACGCGTCATGGTAGAAAAGAGCGACCGCGAGGGCAATCACCACGATCCGATCAGGATGTTGCTGGTCGAGGATATGGAGCTCGAGGCGGAGCTCACCTTGCGTGAGCTGCGCAAGCACGGCATCGCTCCCATCGCGCAGCGCGTCCAGACCGATGAGGCCATGCGCGCCGCGCTGAAGGATTTCAAGCCGACGATCATTCTCTCCGATTTCAGCCTCCCTGAGTTCGATGGGCTGCGCGCGCTCGATGTCGCGCGCGAGTGCGCACCCGAGGTGCCCTTTCTCTTCGTCTCCGGGACGATCGGCGAGGAGCGCGCCATCGAGGCGCTGCGACGCGGTGCCGTCGATTACGTTCTCAAGAGCAATCTCGCGCGCCTCGGGGCGGCCGTTGAGCGCGCGCTCGAGGAAGCTCAGGCCCGCGCGGTCCGCCAGCATCAGGAGCGACAGATCACCCGCCTCACCGGTGTGCTGCGCATGCTGAGCGGGATCAACGGTGCGGTGGTGAGGATCCGTGACCGCACCGAGCTGCTGAGCGAGGCCTGCCGGCTGAGCGTAACCGTTGGCGGCTATCCGACGGCGCTCGTAGGACTGCGCCAGGCGAAAACACAGCGCCTCGAGCCCATCGCTCATCACGGCGCCGATCCCCTCACGGCGCACACCCTCTGCGAGCTCCTGGAGGAGCGGATGACTCGCGCTGAGGAGAGCCGTAACAGGGCTCGCGATCCGGCCGCCCCTTTTATCTGTCAGGACACGGGAGCGAGCCGCATCGCCGTGATCGGCCTGCCGCTGCTGGTCGACAAGACCATCGTCGGCGCTCTCGGCGTTTGCCCGCGGGAGCACGCTGTCATCCCAGAGGAAGAGCTCGCGATGTTGCGCGAGATGGCGGCCAACCTTTCCTTCGGTCTGCAATACCTGCGACAGGACAGCAGGGTGCGCCTCCTTTCCTACTTCGATGTGCTCACGGGCCTCGCCAAGCGCGCCCTCTTCTGCGAGCGCCTCGGCCGGATATTCAACGACTCCGCGAGGCGCGGGACGCGCCATGCCGTCGCAGTGCTCGATGTCCAGAACCTGAGCGCGATCAACGATGGCTTTGGCCGGCACGCGGGCGATCAGCTCCTGCAGCTTCTCGCAGACCGTCTCAAGCGGCGCTTCGAGGATACGGAGCTTCTGGCGCATTTCGGCGGCGGGACGTTCGCGCTCGTGCAACCGCTGCCGGCCTCGGGCCCGGAGGCGCTGAGCGAGCAGCTCGACCAGCTCTTCGCCGAGTCGTTCCCGCTCCAGGGCAAGGATCTGCCGATCACGGCACGCAGCGGCATCGCCATCCATCCCGGGGACGGCAGCGACCCGGATACCCTGGTCAATCGGGCCGAAGCCTCATTGCGCGGCGCCAAGGAGAGCGGCCAGCGGCGGGGCCATTACAGTGCCGAAAGGCACGCCGCGGCCCTGGCTCGCGTCGCCCTGGAGAGGAAGTTGCGCGTGGCGCTCGAGCGCCAGCAGTTCGAGTTGCACTATCAGCCCAAGGTCGGTGTCAAGACGCGGCGCATCGAAGGCGCCGAAGCCCTCATTCGCTGGAATGATCCGGATTCGGGCCTGGTGTCACCGGCGAAGTTCCTCCCCATCCTGGAAGAGAGTGGACTCATCATCGATGTCGGCGAGTGGGTGATCGAGCGCGCCGCGCGCGACTGCCGCCAGTGGCTGGAGCAGGGTCTCGCCGCCGTGCGCATCGCCGTCAACATCTCGCCGATTCAGCTGCGCCAGTCGGACTTCGTCGGCCGCTTCCTCAAGCACACTCATCCCTGGGCGACGGCTGCCTGCGGGATCGATGCGGAGATCACCGAAGGCGCCCTCACCGGTGACTCCTCCGCGGCAATCAACAAGCTGCAGATGCTGCGCGCCGCCGGCATCAACATCTCGATCGATGACTTCGGCACCGGCTACTCCTCGCTCAGCAGGCTCGCCCACCTGCCGATCGATACTCTCAAGATCGACCGCAGCTTCATCAGTGAGATGATCGGCGATGCCCGCAGCAGGCGCCTGGTATCGATCATCATCTCGATCGCGCGCGCTTTCAACCTCGTGGTCGTCGCCGAGGGCGTGGAATCCCAGACGCAGCTCGATACGCTGTGGCAGCTCGGCTGTGACCACTCCCAGGGTTATCTGCACAGCAAGCCGCTGCCGGCGCCGCAGTTCGCCGCCCTGCTCGAGGGCGGCAGGAACCGTCACGCCCAGCCCGGCGAGTCCGCTGAATATGCCGAGGCGGACTAGCGCAGGCCTGACACGACCCGTCGAATCGCTCCTTCTCCAGCTCTCTTCCCAAGCCTAGACTCACACCCTCTGCGGGCGCAGCTCGTACCCGAGCCGAAGTCTCGCCCGACAACTTGCCACGGGGTTCACCATGATGCGACCGATAGGATTCAGGCGTCTCGCACTCGCCATGCTCGTCTGCCTTTCAGGGCCGGCGCTGGGCGGCACGTACGTCATCGACAGGGATGTCCGCATTCCCATCCGTGACGGGGCTGCTCTCTGCGCCCTGATCGTGCATCCGGCTGGCGCCTTGCGGCGTCCGGCGGCGCTCGAGTTCACCATATACGTCGACCCCAAGAAGGACCTGGAGCGCGTCGAATACGCAGCCGATCGTGGATATGTGGGCGTGATTGCTTACGCGCGCGGCAAGGCCTGCAGTCCGCAGCGGATCACGCCCTACGAGCATGACGGTGAAGACGCAAACAGCGTCATCGACTGGATTTCGAGGCAACCTTGGAGCGACGGTCAGGTAGGCATGATGGGCGGCAGCTACGACGGCTTTACGCAGTGGGCCGCCGCGCGGCTGGCGAATCCACACCTGAGGACGATCGTCCCGGTGGTGCCGAACAATCCGGGCAACGGCCTGCCCATGCAAAACAACGTCTTCATCCTCGCGAACTACGCATGGATCTACTACACCACCGACAACAGCACACTGGATGACGCGACTTATAACGACGGCAAATGGGCCACACTGCCCATGCGCTGGTTTCGTAGTGGCCGCTCATACTACGACCTCGACGCCGTGGCCGGCGTCCCGAATCCGTGGCTGCACAAGTGGCTGAGCCATCCGGGCTACGATGCCTACTGGCAGCGCATGAGCCCATATCGGGGCGACTATGCGCGGATCCGCATGCCCGTGCTCACCATAACCGGGTACTACGGCGACAGTACGGCGATCGGGTACTTGCAGGATTTCCAACATTACAATCCCGCAGCGCAGAGCTGGCTCGTCGCCGGGCCGTGGGATCACTTCGGCTCGCAGGGCCGCCGCAAACCCGAGGTGCTCCGTGGCTATCGCACCGACCCGGCAGCGAATATCGATACCTGGAAGCTCACCTTCGATTGGCTCGACTTCGTGATGCGCGGCAAGCCACGTCCGGCGCTCGTACAGGATCGCGTGAACTACGAGATCATGGGCGAGAACGCATGGCGTCACGTGCCCTCGCTGGAAGCGATGGGCACACCAGAGCGTTTTTATCTCAGCACCGCGCGCACGAGCGCAAACCGATACCTGCTGTCAACGGTGGCGCCGAAGCGCGTCGGCGCACTGCACGAGGTAGTGAATCTCGCCGATCGGACGACATCGAACAACGATTCGTATCCGTACGTCATCCTCGGAAAGAAGCCCGATCTATCGAACGGATACGTATTTCTGACGCCGCCTTTTTCCCAATCCCGGGAAGTGAGCGGCTTCGACGGCCTCATCCACCTTCGTGTGAACAAGCGGGATGTCGACGTCGGTCTCGCCCTGTACGAGATGTTGCCGGACGGCAAGCTCTTCCAGCTCACCTATTCCACCCGGCGTGCAAGCTACGCGGCCGACACGAGCGTACGTCACTTGCTGACGCCCGGAAGGGAAGCCACGGTTCCTATCGATCAGGACCAGCTCTTCAGTCGATTGATCGGCCGAGGGAGCCGCCTGCTGCTGACGGTCAATGTGAACAAGAACCCGTTTGCCGAAATCAACTACGGCAGCGGGAAGGACGTCGGTAGAGAGGACATTCATGATGCGGGCAGCCCGATGCAGGTGGACTGGCTCACGAGCAGCTACATACGCCTGCGCCTGCGCGAGCCGGCTCGGTAGACCCTCGCCGCCCCCCTCGCTTGCCCCCTCTCCCGGTCAGTTGGCGCGCGGCCGAGCCGGTGCGCTAATGCACCGCACGCTGCTGCTTCTCGCCTTTGGTAGCGAGACTGAAGCGGGGCTCGAGTGTAAGGGGCTCTCCGCTCACGAGTTGCGCTGCATAGCGGCCCACTGCGGGCCCATGTTTGAAGCCGTGCCCGGAGCCGCCCCCCACGAGCCACGCATTCTGCCATCGTGAGTGCCGGTCGATGAGGAAGTCGCCGCCCGAGGTGTTCTCGTATTGGCAGATCCGGAGCTCGTTGAGCGGCGAATCGGCAAGTGCGGGGAAACGACGCGCCATGTATGCGCGCACTGCCGCCAGCGTTTCCATCGAGGGCAGACGGTCGCCGATATCCGGGTCCATCGGCGGCCCATGCTCGTCGCGGCCAACCTTTACGCCGCGCGCCTCGAGATTGGGGAAGCCGTAGAACATATCGCCAAAGTTGAAATCCACCCAGCCCGGCATTGCCGCAGGCTCGAACCGTGCATCCCCTGGCGGTACCGCAAAAAAGAAGACTTCCTGGCGCGTGACGAACATCCGCGACCCGAGCAGGTCGGGAAAGAGCTTCGGCAACCAGGGGCCGCAGGCGAAGACATAGTCCGAAGCCCGGAGGCGCTCGCCACCGCTCACCACGAGCGCATCGAGCGCATCGCTTTGCGGCAACACACTGCGCGGCGGCGCTACCTGTGCCAGACGGTACTCACCTCCGGCGGCCACGAAGCGCGCCACCAGTGCCTGCACGGACCGGCGAGCCATCAGCGCTCCGAAATCCGGCTCCCATAGCCCGAATTCGATTCCGTCCCAGCAAAACTGCGGGAACCGCCGTGCGAGCTCGGAGTGATCGAGCGTCTCGATGGGCAGGCTCAGCTTCCGATGGACTTCCAGGGTATCAGCCGCATACGGCTCCATGCCCGCGAAGAAAAAGAGCGCGCCCAATGAGTGGAAGACGGGCAGATCCGCAGTCTCGGAGAGCCATTTCCATTCCGGGAGCGACTCCCATGCCATCCGCGTGTAAACCTCATCCGCCCCATAGGCTGTGCGCGTCAGCCGCGACTCACCCCCGGAGGATGCGCGTGGATGGGCTGGTCCTGCAGCATCGAGGAGCAGTACGCGCTTTCCCCGGCAAAGGAAATTCCAGGCAGTCCATGCGCCGAACACGCCGGCGCCGACCACGATCACGTCCCAGCGGTCGCCCCGAGCGCTGCGCGGTCGGTCGAGACTCGGTTTTCCGCTCAGGTCTGCATCTCCTTTCCGATTCTGCCGGCTGGCAGAGTCTAAGCGCGCAGGCTCCGCGGCGTCAGTTCCTGAGCGGCGGCATGCGCTCGCGCGAGCAGCTTCGGCGCGCCCATCCGCTCCGTCCAGTCGGCAAGCCGCTCCGTAGGTCCTCGCCAGCGGATCTCCTCCACTTTGGCAAAGATGGGCGCATCGGTACGCAACGTCGCCAGGGTCTTGAAGAGCAGCGCGAGCTCGCGGCGCCCACCGAGAACACCTTCCGGGAAGCTCTCGATCGGGCCATAGCGCGCAATCAAACCCGCCGCACCCTTCGCGCCGATGCCCTCGATTCCGGGGTACCCATCCGCGGTGTCACCCACCAATGCCAGATAGTCCGGGATGTGCTGTGGATCGACGCCGAACTTCGCCCGCACGCCCTCCTCTCCCCGGACGATCTTGGCTTTGCGGTCGACCTGAACGACCCGATCGCCTCGTACGCATTGCGCGAGATCCTTGTCCGGTGTCCAGATGCGGACCTGCTGCACCTGAGAGTCATCGCTCGCTATCCGCGCCGCGGTGGCGAGCGCATCGTCCGCCTCCAACTCCTCCATCGCCCACACCGCGATGCCGAGTGTGCGCAACGCCTCCTCGAGAGGCTCGAACTGCGCCCACAGTGCCGGCTCGATACCGTCGCCTGTCTTGTAGCCGCTCCACAAGTCGTTGCGGAACGATTCGATCACGTGATCGGTGGCCACGCCGAGGTGCGTCGCGCCCTCCTCCAACATCTGCAGCACGGTGGTGAGCACGCCGCTCACGGCACCTAGGGGCTTATCGGCGCCCTTGGTGAATCTGCGAAGTCCGTAGAAGTGCCGGAACAGCTCGTAGGTGCCATCGATGAGATCGACGATCATGATCGCCCGCTCAGGACATCAGTCCGATGAGATTGCCGTCGGGGTCCGAGCACCATGCGAGCCATACCTCGCGGTCCGCGGCGCGGCCGATGAGGTGCGGCGGCTGTTCGAAATGAGCTCCCCTGGCGCTCAGCTGCTCATGAGCCGCCCTGACGTCCGCGACCTTGAGATATACGAGCGTGCCGCGATCACCGGGTTTGCCACCCTGCGCGCTGAGCATGATCCGGACTCCCCCGGCATCCAGAAAGCTCATCTTCCCGGCATCGAACAGCGGCGCGAGCCCCAGGAGATCGCAGTAGAACGCCTTGGCTGCGGCAAGGTCGGTCACGGTCAGGGCTATCTGTGCTACACCGAGTACTGGAGTCATGGGCGTCTCCGTGGCACTATGAGATTAGCTAATAATTAGGTATGCTAACGATATGTCGCGCTCTCGTCAAGTGAAAGCCCTGCCGGTGGAACGGGTCGCGCTCGGATTGCATTCTGCGGCCATTCACCTCCTGCGCCACGTGCGCAGACAGGACGCTGCCATGCAGATCGGCAGCGCACAGGCCTCCGCCCTTTCCGTGCTGGTCTTCGGGGGGCCGCGGACGCTGGGAAATCTGGCGGACATCGAGATGGTACGGCCGCCGACGATGACTCGCATCATCGATGGGCTGGAAAAGGCCGGACTGGTGGAGCGGAAGCGCTCTGCGCAAGACCGCCGCAAAGTCGAGCTCCTGGCAACCCCGCGAGGATCACGGCTGCTCGAAGCGGGCCGGGCGCGCAGGATCGCCCTGCTGAGTCAGGCGCTGCAGCGACTATCCGGCGCAGAGTTCAGGCTGCTCGAGCGCGCGGCGCCCATCCTACAGAGACTCTTCTCGTCGCCCGAGGAGGCCACACAGCCGCGACCGCCGACGGGGGGCGCAGGCTCGTAGCTTTTCGGTATGGGCTAGCGGAGCCTGGCTTCGGGCTTCAGCCAGCGCGCCGCGAGCGGCGGCACCAGCAGCAGGCTGACGATCGTCGATGACACCAATCCGCCGAGGATCACCACTGCCATCGGCCCTTCGATCTCATGGCCGGGTTGGTGCAGCTGGATCGCCACGGGCAACAGCGCCAATGCGGTCATGAGCGCGGTCAGCAGCACCGGCGTCAGCCGTTCCTCGGAGCCGCGCAGCGCCGTTTCCAGCCCCCAGCTCTGGCCTTCGGAATGCACCAGGTGATCGTAATGCGACACCAGGAGGATGGTGTTGCGCGCCGCCATGCCGAAAAGCGTGACGAAGCCAACCATCGCGCCCAGCGTCAAGGTCGCCCCGGTGATCGCCGAGGCGGCAACGCCGCCGATCAGCGTGCTCGGCAGTACCAGCAGCACCAACATCACGTGGCGGGCATGCCCAAATGCCAGCGCCATCAGTAGCACGATCAGCACCAATGCCGCCGCCGCGTGCAGATAGAGCTGGTGCGCCGCAGCGACCTGCGCTTCGGCCGCACCGCCATAGCGGAGATACGCGCCGGGGGGAAGCTTCACGTGCAGGGCAATCGCCTGGCGCGCCCTCGCAGCGAAGCCAGTCTGGTCCGAGGTGGTCGGATTCGCGGTCACGACCTGGCGGCGCAGGCCGTCCTCGTGGTCGATCAGGCTACGACCCGGCTCCACGCGCAGTGTAGCAACAGCCGACAGCGGCACCACTGCACCCTCGGGGCTGCGCAACAGCAATGCGCTCACCGCCTGTGGCGAAGCGCCCGTGTCGGCGATACGCACGGTCACCGGGATACTGCGATCGGCCTGCGCGAGCTCTCCCACGACGGTACCCTGGTAAGCCGCGTTGACCGCTTGCAGCACATCGCTCGGCTGCAGTCCGTACAGTGCCAGCCGTTGCGGCCGCAGTTGTACGCGCAGCTCGGGCTCGCGCGGCGGTACCTGCAGGCGCACCTCGCCGGCATCCGGGAGCTTTTGCAGCACCGCAGCGATCTCGGCCGCCACCGCATCATCGGTATCCAGATCGTTGCCGAACACGCTGACGAAAAACGGTGCGGTCTCGCCCGCGAGGGTCTCGCCGATCCGCTCGGCCAGCACTGAGTAGATCTCGGTGAGCTGATTCGGGAAGGCAGCGAAAACCGTGCGGATCGACGCCTCGATCTGGCCCGGCGTGTAGCCCTTGGCCGGATTGATCTGGATTTCGAACTCGCTCATGTTCGGCGCATCCGGGTCCTGGCCGTTCTGCGCACGGCCGATCTGCTCGGCAACGCTCTCGACGCCGGGAATCGCCCCGAGCCGCCTGGTGATCTGCTGCCCGACGCGGGTCGTCTCGCGCAGTGAGATACCGGGACGCAGGCTCGCGTGGGCAATCAGATAGTTCTCACGAAAATCCGGCAGCAGCCGCTGACCGAAGAGCGGCAGCAGCACCGCACCGGCGAGGCCGGTGCCGAGCACCAGCGCGAGGACCGCACGCGGATGCCGAAAGAGCCGTTCGACCGTGCGCCGCTGGAAGCGCTTGCAGGTGAGCAGGAAATTCGCCTCGGCCGCCGGCTTGTGCTTACGCATCAGCACTGCGCACAGCGCAGGCGTGGCACTCATCGCCACCAGCAGCGAGATACCGACGGCGAGCAGAAAGGCCACCGACAACGGTTCAAAAAAGGTGCCCTGAATGCCCGTAAGCATGAAGATCGGGAGGAACGCGACCGCCACGGCGGCGGTGGCATAGAACACCGGCAGCCGCACTTCGAGCGAGGCACCGACGAAAAGCTGACGGGCGTCGAGCTCCGCGCCGGCGGCAGCGGCGTTGCGGCGTCTGCGGGTGATGTTCTCGACATCAATCACTGCGTCATCGACGACCACGCCGAGCGCCACTACCAGACCGCCGATGCTCATGGTGTTCAGCGACAGCCCGAACATTTCCAGGATCCACACCGTCGCCAGCAGCGAAAGCGGTATCGATGAGAACGAGATGAGCGCGCCCCGCCAGTCACGCAGCGTGACCAGCAGCAGAATCACCACCAGCACCGCGCCGATGAGGAGGGACGCGCGCAGCCTGGTGAGTGCACGCTCGATGAAGCTCGCCGGCCGTAGCAGCGCGGGGTGGTAGATCACCCCCTGCTTTTTCAGCGCGGGCGCGAGCTGGTTCAAGCGTTGCTCCAGAGCGCGTGTTACTGTCAGCGTGTTGGCCCCGTACTGCGTCGAGGTCTCGACGAGTATGCCGGGCCGATCGCCGATGATCGCGTCCCCGAAACGCGGCGCCGCAGCGTCTTGGACAGCAGCGACATCACCGAGCTGGATCGGCAGCCCGTCACGTGTCGCCAGCACCGCCTGCGACAACGCCTGCGCCGTTGCGCCGGGTGCCTGAGCACGCAGCACGATGCGCTGTGAGGGCGTCTCTATATACCCACCGCCGATCAGCTCGGTGGCTCGCCGGGTAGCGCCAAACACATCTTCCAGAGTCAAGCCCTCCGCGATGAGCTTCTGCGGGTCGACCATTACCTGGCGCTCGCGCTCGGCGCCACCGAACAGCTGCGCCTGCGCGACGCCCGGAACCGCAAGGATCTGTGGCGTGATCACCCAACGCACCAGTCCGCGAAGCTCCACCGGCGTCAGCCGGTCGCTGGTGAAACCGAAGTGAACCAGATACTCCATCGACGACGACAGCGGCGAGAGCAGCGGCGGCCCGACTCCGGCGGGCAGGCTGCCGGCAGCCTCGGCCAGGCGCTCTGTGATCACCTGGCGCTGCCGGTACGGATCGCCGCGGGAGTTGAATACCACCTGTATCGCGGACAAACCTTGGCTGGAGGTCGAGCGCACGGTAGCGACGTCCTCCGTACCCTCCAGCAATCCCTCGAGCGGCCGCGTCACCAGCGCCTCCACCTGCTGAGCATCGAGCCCCGGCGCCTCGGTCTGCACCAACACGTGAGGTGGCGCGAAGTCCGGGAATACGTCGAAGTGCGCGTTGAGAAGTGCGCCGAAGCCCAGCACCGCGATCAGTACCGAAAGCGCTGTGACGATGCGCGGATGCGCCAGGGAGGCGCGGACGATGGCGCTGAGCATCAGTCGGTATCTTCAGCGGAAACGTTGCCCAGCCCCTGCAGCGACCACAGCACGCCTGCGCCATGAACCACGATACGGTCATCGCCGTGAAGGCCGGTCACCAGCCAACCGTCACCCACCGGTTGCAGCAGCGTCACCGGCAGCGGCGCAAACTGCGTATCGCCATCCTTCGTCTTGTTTGGCAGCGCATGGTAGACGTAGACGCCCTGCTCGCCGTAGAGCAAGGCCCCATCCGGGACCACGCGTCCATCGCGATCGCTGCCCTCGAGCATCACGGGCAGCTCTGCGCGCGGACCGAGGCCGACTGGTGGATGTGGGATCTGCAACAGCAGGCCGACGCTCTGCATTTCGGCGGCCGCCTGCGGCAACGGACCGAGCACACGCGCCGGTACCCGGATGCCATCGACATCGACGAGCGCCTGCTTCGGCATCGTTCCCAGGCTGTGCCGCCCTGGCAGATCGGCGCGCAGCAACAGCTGCCGGCCAGCGGCGAGCTGCTCGATCAGATTCGCCCGTTGCGCATCGCCGAGCTGCGCCAACGGTCCCCAGCGCAGCAGGAATTCGGTCTGCGCCTGCCGCACGCGGACCTGCGCTTCGATCTGCGCTGCTTCGGCCGCCTGCAGCACTTTCAGCGATGCGCCGGCCCCTCCGCGATACAGGCGCTTCAGGCGCGCACTCTCGGCTGCGGCCGCCCGGGCGGCAGCCCGTGAGGAATCGAGCAGGCCGCCATCGGCTACCAGCTGCGAGGGGTCGAGTACGCGGCCGTAGGCATCGATGCGCTGCGGCGGCTTTGCCGCCGGAGCCGTGGCGATGACGATGCCGACCGCGCGCTCCTGCTCGGCGTTGAGCGTCGGAAGCCGGTTGCTCTCGGTGGCGGCCGGCTTCTGGTCGTCCTCGTCCTGGGCGTAGAGCGCAGCGGACAACAGCAGCGCGGCGCAAACCGGCAGCAACAGGTGCTTCAGCGGCCTCATCGGTGGACTCCAGTGCTGAATTCTCGGGAGCTGGATTCCCGGGGGCCGGATTCGCGTGTCATCCGGGCGTGGCGCATGCTCAGCTCCGGGCCGGAAAGCGGTGCGCGCACGGCATCCTCCAGGGCGTTGCGTGCGGCCTGCCAGCGCGCCTGCGTCTGCAGCAGATCGAGTTGCGCGCGAGTAGCAGCTATGCGGGCGGCGAGCTGTTCGCTTCTGTCGATGGCACCGAGCTTCAGGCCGAGCGTGGCCTGGCGCAATTGTTCCTGGGCGCTCTCGAGCCGTTGCTGCGCCGCATGCTCGTTGTCACGGGCAATCGCTTCGGCACGCTCGGCACCAGCGATCTGACCGTATATGGAGTCCTGCAGCGCCAGCATGCGCTGCCCGGCGAGCTCGCGGCCGGCACGCGCTTCGGCGATCTCACCGCGGTTGCGGTTGAACAGCGGCAACGTCAGACCGACGTCGAACGGAAACTTGTTGATGCCGTGATCCCAGTAGTACCCGGGCGTCGGTGTGATCTGCGGATATTGCCGTGCGACCGTCTGGCGCAACTCGTTCTCGGCTTCCGCATAGTCGTCGATTGCTGCCGACAGGTCGGCGCGCGACAGCAAGGCGGCCGTTCGTGCAGCCTGCAACGCGCCGGCGCCGACCGGCGGCGGCGCACCCCAATCCGGCCAGTCGAGCTGCAGCCCGTCGAGCGCCTCAGGCGGCAGACCCAGCGCGGCAGCGGCATCACTGCGTGCACTCTGCTCCGCGGCGCGTGCCTCCCCCTGCTGCTGCTCGGCCTGTAACAGCGCATCCTGCACTGCCACCAGGGTTGCAGGCGCATCCTCGCCGGCCTGCACACGGGCACGCTGCTGTTTCAGCAGCAGCCGTTGGTCCGCGATCAACCTGTCCAGCAGCGCGCGACTGCGCATCGCGGCCTGCCATTCCGAGAGCGCGGCAATGAGCTCATTGCGCACAGTCCAGGTGGCACCCATGAGTTGCCAGCGCGCGCGGCTGGTCGCGATCTGTGCCTCTGAGATTGCCAGTTGTTGAAGCGCCGGTGAGCGCAGCGGCAGCTCGAAGCTGATGCCATAGAGCCATGGCCTGACGTCATTCAGCGCGTATTCGCTCTGCAACTCGATGGTCGGATTCGGCCTTTCGGCGGCTGTAATCTGATGCGCCAAAGTGCGTCCGACTTCGGCGCGTGCGACTGCGAGCCTCGGATTTTCGGCCAGCGCGACGGCCAGAAGATCGGCGCGATTCCAACGCGCCGGCGGCCATTGCGCCGGCGGTTGCGGCAGGAGCCTGGTAACTGCGTCCCGCAGGGCTGGTGTGTCGAGGCGTCGGGCCGCAAACGTCCTCACGCTCTGCCGCGGATGCAGAGGTTGAGCGTGGTAGCTCACACAGGCGCCGAGCGCCAGGGCCATCAGCGATACCGCAACCGCGGGCCGCAACGACTCGCGCACGAGCCGAACGGCTGGCCTCGGCGGGCTGCCGGTTGCCCTCGATGCCCGGCCAACGCGGTAAGCAGGCTGTCCGGCACGTACGGTTCGAGCGAGTTCCGGCAGATGCCATCCACTCAGCACGACTGTACCCTTGGAATCATTTCGACGAATTCTGGCCCGCTCGGCGGCGCTCTGTGTGCCCTCAGGCACATAGGGTACAGGGCATTCCGGGCACGCGGGTACCCGTTCTCGCGCCTCCCCCACACCCAGCAGCGCCGTGGCAGCAGTGTTCCAAAACTGGGCGACCGCATCGATCCCGCCCCTCACCCTCGGGAGACCCACGCAAACCGAGGTTGATCCGCGATCCCTGTTCGCCCGGACGTCCCACCATTGACGGCCGTAGCAATTCGCGCCGACTATCTCTTGGCCGCTGAAACCGTGTCCTTGTAGACGTTGCCTCCCTTCATCACGAACGAGACCTGCCGCAGCCGGGTCGCATCGGTCAGGGGATCACCCTCCACAGCAATGATGTCGGCATCGTATCCGGCGGCGACGCTGCCTATTTGCTTGCCCAGGCGCAGCGATTGCGCGTTGACCGAGGTCGCATCATCGATGGCGTCCATCGCAGGCTGGCCCAGCTCGATGCGCGCGATGATCTCGTCCGCCTGATGCCCGAAGCCGCCTGCGACCGCATCGGTGCCCATGACCACCTTGACGCCGGCGCGGCGCGCCTCGTTGAAGAGGCGTTCGTCGGTTTTGATGGAAGCCTGCATGCGGGCGAAGCCGGCGGCATCGTAGTCGCCGTTACCGAAAAACTTCTCCTTGAACCGCACGTAGTTCTGGACCACCAGGCCCACCTGGGGATCGAAGTAAGTACCCTTCTTTGCCAGAAAATCCATGTCTGCCTGCGTGCCGCCGGTGCCGTGCTCGACCTCGGTGCAGCCGGCTGCGGCGGCGTTGTGCACCGAGCCGTTATAAGCGTGCACGAGAGTGCGTAAGCCGATGCGATTGGCCTCACCACACAGCACTTGTAATTGATGAAGAGTAAGGATCTCGGTGCCACCGTCACGGATGCTGTTCGATGCGAAAATTTTCACCAGGTCCGCGTGCTCGTATTTCAGCAGGTCCACCTTGGCACGCAGCACATCATCGTCGCCGACGCGCGGCGAGCCGTAGATATCGTGGTAGGAGGTCAGGATCCGCGGCCCCGGGACGATGCCCCGCTCAACGTACTCCCTGAATACCTCGTCCTGCGGGTCACCCACGCTCTGTACGGTCGTGAACCCGGCCATCAGGGTGACCCACAGATTGTTCACCACGCCCAGCGCGAACTGCGTCGGTGTTTCCCTGGGGTCTTCCGCATTGCCGTTCGGCCCGAAGTGGCGCAGCAGATGCACGTGCACATCGATCAGCCCCGGCAGGACGGTGGCGTTGCGCAAGTCGTAAATCACCGCGCCCGGAGCAGTCAGACCCGGCCCGACGGCGGCGATCTTTCCGTTTTTGATCAGAATGCGGGTGTGATGCAGCTCCTGCCCGCGGCCGGTGAGCAGCTCACCCGCTTCGATGATCGACTCCCGCGGCTGCGGCGCAGGCTGTCCCTGAGGCATCGCGACCGGGGGATTCGGCGGCCACGCGGGTCCCTCCTGACCAAACGCTGATCCGGCAACTCCGCCCAGCAGCAACAACAGCGCCGATCCCAATCTTCGGGTCATCATCATCACCTCATCTCCCCTTCTAATGTCGGGAGCTGCCGCAGGCGGTCGGCAGCGGATGTACTGGCGATAAAATAAACTCTATTTTATATTGTAGATCGCTCTGAGCCCTGGGGAGCCCGGCCCAGCCATTCGCCGGGCCCGCCTTACGGGCGGCTCGGCGCAGACCCGGATTGCACGACCCGCGGGGCTTACCCGAGTCGCAATGATGAGAAATGTTCGCCGCCGGCATTGGGCGCTCAGATTTGCGCTGGTCGCCATCGTTTACGTCGCGCATGACGCTGCCGTTTGGGCGGCAACGGGGTGCTCGTCGATGTTTCACGGCAACCCCCAGCATACGGGTGTCTGCTCCACGGACGTGCGGCAGATGAGCCTCCTCTGGAAGTTCCGTACCGGAAACATGGTGCGCTCCACACCGGCCGTCGTGGATGGAACTGTCTATGTGGGCAGCAACGACCATCACCTCTACGCCCTCGATGAAGCCACCGGCAAACCGAAGTGGGCATTCATGACGCGCGGCGGGATTGCGTCATCGCCCTTCGTGAGTGGCGGACGCGTATGGTTTACCGATGCCGCCAACACTATTTATGCGCTCAGTTCCAGCACGGGACGTCTGATCTGGAAGGTTGCCACCGGCCCTGATCTGCCAGTCGTCGGCGGATGGGACTTCTACCAGTCCTCTCCGACGATCGTGGATGGGGTTCTCTTCATCGGCAGCGGCGACGGCCATCTTTACGCCCTGAGTGCGAGCACAGGCCGGCGGCTCTGGGCCTTCGCCACGCGGGGTCGGGTGCATACCTCACCGGCTGCGTGGGGTCGCCACGTTGTCTTCGGCAGTATGGATGGCGCGCTGTACGCGCTCGACCGTGGGACTGGCAATCTCCTCTGGAGATATCAAACTGATACCCGTGCGCCCTTCCCGATGACCGGAGTCTTCATCGGCTCGCCGACGATCGCTGCAGACCTGGGACTGGTGTTCGCAGGCTGCCGCGACGGGTACCTCTACGCATTCGACCTTGCGACGGGAAGGCTGCGCTGGCGGCTCGACGAGCATGGCTCCTGGGTGGTGAGCACGCCTGCCTACGAGAATGGCATCGTGTACGCAACGACCTCCGATACCCGGCTGGTGGAAGCGGTGGATGCGAGGACGGGCAAGGTTCTATGGCAGGAACAGGGCGCTGGTTACGAGTTCCCCTCGCCCGTGGTGACCCAACAGGCCGTGTATGCCGCCTTCTGGAGCGCCGGGGTCGGGAAATACAACAAAGCCAACGGCCACCCGGTCGCCGGCAACGGCGGCGAGGGACCGTTTCTATCCTCGCCGGTCATTGCCGGCGGAGTGCTCTTCATAGGCTGCGACGACGGGAACGTCTACGCATTCGGCTGAGCGACGCCATCGAGCCAGGTCCGAGCGCCTGCGTCCGCTCGCACGGGATCGACAGTCGTGGATTTCTTCGATCGCCGAGGTCAGGCGCGGCCGGCGCTTGACGCGCCCTGTACGCAGTAGCATGATCTTTACTGCGCAAAGGGGCGCACGCGGGTCCGCGCGCAGGACTGAGTCCACCCTTCTACAGCTACAGGTGACGGCACGTCGTCTTCCATGTTAGCCAGCCTGCGGACCGCCGGCTCGAGCATGGAGAACCATCGTGCCCCACTCCGTACTGCCCAGTAATCCCGATCTCGATCAGCTCAAGCGACAGGCCAAGGAGCTGCTGCGCTCTGCGAGAGGCGGCGATGCCGCTGCACTCGCGCGCTTTCGGCTACTACCGGCCTTCAGAGACCTCGGCGAAGAGCAACTCGGGCGCACGTCATTCGCGCTTCATGATGCGCAATCGGCGATGGCCCGCGAATACGGCTTCCCTTCCTGGAAGGCGCTGAGCGAGCACGTCGCTCTAGTGACACTGAAGCTCAGTGATGCCGTGCACGAATTCGTTGAAGCCGCGACCGATGGCCGTGAAGATCGTGCCGAGCGCCTGCTGCGATTGCATCCGGGTATCCTCGGGGAAACTTTTCATGTCGCCTTGGTCACCGGTGATGCGCAGCGCGCGAATGCGTGGCTCGCGAAACATCCCGAGCTCGCCCTGAAACCCGGCGGACCCCGTGGCTGGGAACCCCTCCTCTATGTCTGCCATACATCGTTGCGCCACGGCGGCATCGCCGACCCGGGGGGGTTGGTTGCAATCGCCCGTCGGCTGCTCGAGCTCGGTGCGGACCCTGCCACGCGCTTTCCCTGGCTGCATCACGGGGTGCGACGCCCGGTGCTCTGGGGAGCCTCGCGCGTAGTACGGTTCCTACCGTTGGTCGAAGTGCTGCTCCAGGCCGGCGCAGATCCCAACGACGGCATCACATTCCCCCTTGCGGCCGGAGCGGGTGATGCGGCCGCGCTCGACCTTCTCACCGCCTACGGAGCCAACCCGAATCAGCGCTGGGCCACCGATGGCGCGGCGACGCTCTACGCCATTCTGCATTGGGCCACCACCCCGGTTGGAGTACATTGGCTGCTCGAGCATGGGGCCGAGCCCGACCCTGTTTTTGGCGACAATGGCGAAACACCGCTGCACATCGTCGCCGAGCGCTGGGACGTGTCGCTCGCCGAAGCGCTTGTAGCCCACGGCGCCGACCCAACCCGTAGGCGCGCGGACGGTCGCACCGCTTATGAAATCGCGGAGCTCAACGCCAACCACAGCGTCGCTGACTGGTTGGCCAGCCGCGGCGCGGCAGGAGAGCTGCGGCCTGTAGATCGCCTCGTATCCGCCTGCAGTCGCGGAGATCGCAAGATGGCGGCGGAAATGTTGACCGCAGAGCCGGAGCTGCGCAACAAATTCGGCGACGAGCACTATGCAACGTTGTATCGTGCCGCCGATCAGGGTGATGCGGCGGCACTCGAGGCACTGCTTGCCGCCGGGCTCGATCCGGATCGCGGCGATGAGGAGATCGGCAAGACCGCCCTCCACTGCGCCGCGATGGCAGGGCACGCCGACGCCGTGCGCGTCCTCCTGGACCACGGCGCCTCACCGTACTGTCGTGACCGCGAGTTCAACGCTCCACCTTTGGTCTGGGCCGCCGAGGGAGCGCGAACGCGTGCGGGCCACGAGGCCGAATACGCCCGCGTAGGCCGCCTGCTCCTGGACGCCGGCTCCTTGCCCGAGTGGCATACGGACAAAGGAGGACCCGCTGAAGCTGTGATCGAGATCATCGAGGAGTGGCGCCGCGCCCGGCCGGAGCGACCAGCATGAGCGTCAGCCTTCAAGATCAGGCTCGGACGCCAAAGACGCGTCCCGTATTCATAGCTGTCATCGCAGCGGTGTTCGTTGCAATTGGGCAGGGTGATGTCTGGCGTGGTGCGGGCCCACTCGCGAGCAGGCATTTACATCCGACGGTCGAGGACCTGACGATCCTGGGCATCGGGACAGCAGCGCTGCTCGGCGGCATCTTCGTGTTCAAGGGCCACAACTGGGCTCGATGGCTGCTGGCCGTCTGGATGGCGCTGCATGTCGCTTTTTTCATACGCCAGCCTTACGTCCTGCTGGTGCACCTCGCGATATTCACCCTCATTCTCGCGGGACTTTTTCATCCGGCTGCATCGAGATACTTCCGGCAGTCGGACGGGTGACGGGCCTCACCGGCGACGGTCGAGTTGTTGTGGTTTGCGCTCCTCTCCTTTGCACTCGGCGATCGTTGGGAGCATACTCGCGCCCAACAACAAACCGACGCCCACTGCGAGTTGGAGGGGGAAGTCATGAGAGCGCTAACACGAGTCGCTGTCGCCTTCACTGCGCTTGCGGCCACGCTGCCGCTCGTTGCCGCAGCGCAACAACAGCCGGGTGCGATTCAGGTTCGACTGCAGGAAGTGATCGTCACGGCGACGAAGCGATCGGAGAACATCCAGAACGTCCCGTTCTCCGTGTCGGCCACGAGCCAGGACCAGATCATCAACTCCGGGGCCGCCGACATCGTCGATCTCGCCCGCAACGTGGCGGGTTTCGCCGTTGCGGATCTTGGCCCCGGCCAGAGCCAGATGGCGATCCGCGGCATAAGCTCGGGCCAGGTGATTCGCGACCAGCCCGGTGTCAAGGAGCAGGTGGGCGTCTATCTCGATGAGTCGCCCATCTCCGTCGCGCTCTTCACGCCCGACCTCGAGCTCTTCGACCTCGACCGATTCGAGGTGCTGCGCGGTCCACAGGGGACGCTCTTCGGCGCCGGCTCGGAGGCCGGTACGGTGCGCTACATCACGCGCCAGCCAGTGCTCGGCAAGCTCGAAGTACTGTCCGATGCGGCCTTCGAGGGCGTGAGTCACGGCAGCGAGGGGGGCTATCTCAGAAGCGCGCTCAACCTTCCGCTCAGTGATACCGTGGCCGCCCGCCTCGTCACCTATTGGCGGCATATGGGGGGCTTCATCGATGCGATCACACCGCTCGGCCCGGAGGGAGCCGAGAGCCCGAGCGGCTTCAAGGTCCAGAAAGCCGTCAATACCGGCGATCGTGGGGGTGGACGCCTCGAGCTCCTCGTCAAGCCGAACGCGGCGCTTTCGATTACGCCCCGCCTGGTGTTCCAGAAGCTCCAGACCAACGGCTTTCCCCGCGTCGACATTTACAACATTCTCGCCAATCCCTACACGACCACGCAGCCCGCCGTGAACATCGGCAGCCTGCAGCAGTACCGGCAGCAGCAGGAGGGCCTGACCGACGACTTCACGCTCGCCGATGTCAAAGTTGCCTACGACCTCGGCTTCGCTACCCTGACCTCGGTGACCTCCTATACGCATCGCAATGTTCTGGTACTGCGCGATGCGACGCAGCTTACCGGCAGCGTGACGGTCGATGCGTTCACCGACGCATCTACACCGGCTGACCCTGCCGGGGTTCGCACCAACTCGCCCCTATACGACCGGACGCACCTCAACGTGATATCCCAGGAGGTACGGCTTGCGTCGAACGGCAAGCAAACCATCGACTGGCTGGTCGGGGGCTTCTTTCAGCACACGGGAAGGCGGTACGGACAGTCCTTGCCGACGCCCGGCTACGACGCGCTCAATGCGAAGTTCGGTAATCCACTGGGCACCGATCCGCTCGCACCCCCCGACATGCCGTTCTGGTCCGATATCAGCTACAAGCTGAGGCAGTATGCAGCGTTCGGAGAAGGCACCTGGCACGCGACCGACCAGATCTCGCTCACCGCTGGGCTGCGCTACTACAAGTACGACGAGGACCGGGTGCTCAACTTCCACGGGGTGTTCTCCTCCCCCACTCCCGCCGGCGGCATTCCAGGGAGCGTCTCCTCGAGCGGCGCGTCGCCGCGCATTATTCTGAGCTACAAGGTGCTCCCGGATGCGCAGATCTACGCGCAGGCCTCCCGCGGGTTCCGCCTGGGCGGCATCAATGATCCTATCAATCTGCCGCTCTGCTCGGCGACCGATAAGGTCATCTTTGGCGGCTACGGCACGTGGAAGGACGAGAAGCTCTGGGACTATGAGGTCGGCTTGAAGTCGCAGTGGATGGACCGGCGTCTCACGCTCAATGTAGCCGCCTTCTACGAGGACATCACGAACCTGCAGGCGACCGCCACCGCCGGCACCTGCTCCTCGCGCCTCGTCATCAATGTGCCGACCGCGCGCAGCGAAGGATTCGAGGCGGAGGTTTTCTTCAGGCCCGATGCGATCTGGGACTTTGGTGTGTCCGCGACCGCCCTGAATGCGAAGCTCACTTCCTCGGTCATCTCCTCGCTCGGCGTCGTCGGTGGCCTCCAGGACGGTAATCGGCTCCCGACTGCACCCAAGTTCCAGGCAGTCGGTTACGCTGGATTCACGATACCGTTCAGAGGCTCGACCGACCTGTTCGGGAACTTCACCCTGCAGTACGTCGGCTCTTCCTTCTCCCAATTCGAGAATGAAGAGCCGGGGTGGGGCCAGATCGGCGGCACGGCGGCCGACCCGAACGCGGCCCGGCTCATCGCATATGGCGGCCCGCTCACCACCAGCCAGATCAATTTCAACACGGAGCTACCGTCCTACACGCTTGCCAACCTGCGGTTCGGCCTGAAGTCAGATAGCTGGCAGGTCGCTGCCTATGTCAACAATATCGCCGATAAGACCGCGGTCCTGGCACTCGACTACGAACGCGGTCGGAGCGCGCGTATGGCCTACCTGACGAACCAGCCGCGCACGATCGGCATCTACGGCAGCCACTCGTTCTGATGGAGAACGATGCAGATACCGTCGAGCGGGGTGAGACAAACCCAGGCCCCAGCGCGAAGTCGCTGACTCGCCGGGAGTTGCTCGGCGGAATGGCTGGTGCCGCCACGGCGCTCGTTGCGTCTCATGCCGGCGGGGCGCAACCGAGCACGTCTCACCACGCTCGCAAATCCTGGGACGTCGTCGTGGTCGGCGCCGGAGTCTTCGGCGCGTGGTCAGCCTGGAATCTCCTTCGCAAAGGCAAGCGCGTCCTGCTGCTCGATGCCCGCGGACCTGCCAACGAGCGCGCGTCCTCGGGCGGTGAGTCGCGCATGACACGCGCAGCCTATGGCCCCGATGAGGTCTACGCGCGGATGGCATGGGAGTCGCTGACGGATTGGAAATGGCTCTCGAAGGACGCGGGTCTGCCGATTTTCCATAGGCTCGGAGTCTTGTTCTTCTTCGCGAAGCCGGAACAGTATGCAACCCGTTCCGTGGAGATCCACCGCCAGCTGGGCATTCCCATCGAGACGCTCCATCGCACGGAGCTGGCACGCCGCTTCCCCCAGTTCCGCTGGGATGGAATCGAGCTGGGCTTGTTCGAGCCGGATTTTGGGGCACTCATGGCCCGCCGGGCGGTGCAGACGCTGGTCGCGCGGTTCACAGCGGCTGGTGGCGATTACCGTCTCGCGCAGGTGGCAGCGCCGAGCACCGCCGCGTCGACAGCCCCTTCGCTCGATGAGCTCACGGTGTCCGGAGGCGAGCGACTCAAAGCCTCGAACTATGTCTTTGCCTGCGGACCCTGGCTGCCCAAATTCTTTCCCGACCTACTCGGCTCGCGTATTTTCGTTACGCGCCAAGAGGTCTTTTTCTTCGCTCCGCCGGCAGGAGATGCGCGCTTCGAGCCTGCGGCACTGCCTGGATGGGCGGATTTCAACGGTGGCGACATTTTCTATGGCTTCCCCGATCTCGAGGCGCGCGGCTTCAAGATCGCTCATGACAAGCACGGTCCGCCAATGAACCCCGATGCCGGCGACCGGCTGCCCTCTACCGAGGCTCTGGCACAAGCGCGTGCGTACATGGCGCGCCGCTTCCCTGCGCTCTCCGGACAGCCGCTCAACGGATCACGGGTCTGCCAGTACGAGAATACCTCGAACGGCGACTTCCTCATTGACCGGCATCCGCGCTGGCAGAATGTCTGGCTGGCCGGCGGTGGCTCCGGGCATGGGTTCAAACACGGGCCGGCCGTCGGGCGGTACGTGGCGCAACTCGTGAGCGGAGAGCACTTTGCGCTCGAGCCGCGCTTCAGCCTCGCTACGAAAGGCGAGGAGCAGCATCGCGCGGTGCATTAGCAGTCTGAAAGGCCCTGAGGGATTCCCGGACGGCACCAGGCTACGGGAGAGCAGCGCTGCTCGGCGGCATCTGTGGAGCACGGGGGAACGGTGAGAGTACCTTACGCTGGAAAGTGGCAGAAGGAAGCAGACAAGCTGAGGGAGATCGCGCTCGGCTGCGGCCTGAGCGAGGAGACAAAGTGGGGCAAGCCCTGCTTCACCTACCGCAAAAAGAACGTGGCAATCATCATCCCGCTGAAGGCCGCGTGCACGCTCTCGTTCTTCAAAGGCGCGCTGCTCGAGGACCCGAAGCGCATCCTCCAGAAGGTCGGTAAGCATACCCAGGCAGGCCGCTGGATCAGGTTCACCTCTCTCAAAGAAATTTCCGCCCTGCAGTCGACTCTGAGGAGCTATCTCTACGAAGCCATCGAGGTAGAGAAGTCCGGCAAGAAGGTAATCCTGAAGAAGGATGCAGAGTATCCGGTTCCTGAGGAATTGCAGGCCAGGCTGGATGCAGCTCCGGAGCTGCGGGCGGCATTCGAAGCGCTGACGCCCGGGCGGAGGAAGTCCTACATCTTCCATATCTCGGACGCGAAGCAGGTGAAGACGCGGGCAGCACGGGCGGAGAGATGTATTCCAATGATCTTGAGCGGCCGAGGGTTCAACGAGCCCGGAGGTTGAACCGCTGGTCGCGAGGCCGTGCCAACAACATCAACGCGCACACACCGGCCCCGCCCGCAGCGCATGAAGTGCGCCGATGGCGCGTGGGAGCTCCACGCTCGCGAAAATGGGGTCGCTCCGCGAGGCGCCGGATCGGTGTGCGGATCCGGAACCTCGCGGCAGCGATCAGCTCAGCCCGACGGTACGGGCAAATGACGTCGCGCACCGCTCCCGAGACTCAGTGGCGCATCTCCCAGTACCGCGGCACCTTGTAGTAGTCATAGGTGCGATCCCGGAACTGCCGCCCGTCATCACGCGTGAGCTCATCAATCGAGCCGGCCGGTGCGGCCTCGAGCTGCTCTTTCGTATAAGTGACGACGTAGGCACCTGCGCCCTCGTCATAGTCGAGGGCGGCCCAAGGAATGGGATGGTATTTTTCCCCCATGCCCAGGAAGCCCCCGAAGCTGATCACGGCGAAGAGGATGCTGTTGGTCTGTTTGTCCAGGATGACGTCTTCAACCGTACCAATTTTACTGCCAGAGGGATCCACGATATTGGTGCCGAGCACCTTCTTCGCGCGGATGGCAGAGGTATGACCCGTTGCGGTAGGCATGGAATTCTCCTTCACGCTGCAATCAGTTCCTGCGCAACTCGCCGGGGCGCGATTGGTTCCATCGCGGCAGTCGTGGCGCGGCCCGAGCAAGACCCTCCGCCTGCCAGCGTAATCTCAGACGTCAGGAAAGGGAGCACGGCATGCCGCTCGCGTCGCTGAAGGCCGCGCTGTGGAAAGCCGTCGCGCCCGACTCTCCCGCCCAAGGGGGCCCGCTGGCCCGGAGCCATCCCGATCGCGTTCCACCGGCAGATCGCTGGCGGAACTTGGGCCAAGTGGGATTATGAAGGAGAGTCCGGAGTAGCCTGCCCGGACGCTTCAGAAGGCAAGGCGACGCCACGCAGTCCCAGCCCACCCAGCAGCGCCGCAGCGGCCGTGATGCAGGCGCTCACTGCAAACGCCCTCCGATAGCCGCCCGCAAGCGCCTCCAAATGACCAGCGCCAGCGGCGGTGAGCGCGGCGCCGTGCAGCGCGGCCACGCTCGCGAGTACTGCAAGCCCCAGCGCGCCGCCGAGCAGGAATGCGGTGTTGACGATCCCTGACGCAAGGCCGGATTCGGTCTGCGACACCTCACCCATCGCCGCCATCAGCATCGGGTTGAAACCGATGCCCGCGCCGACGCCGAGCAACGCCATTCCCGGCACGATGTCGCCGACCAGAGTCCCGTTTAGCGGCACGCGCGCAAATAGCGCCAGACCCGCACAGGCGAAAAGGAGACCCACACCGAGGGGCAGGCGCACGCCGAAGCGCATTACCAAGCGCGCCGACAGGCCAAGAGAGAACACGGCCATGATGAGGTTGGCAGGAATGAACGCGATGCCGACCTGCATGGGGGTGAATCCCAGCACGAGCTGCATGTACAGCGCCGAGAGAAAGAACCAGGCGAACATCGCTGCCGACCAGAGCATCGCGCAGATGCTGGCGATCGAGAGATCGCGCAGACGAAACATCGCGAGCGGCACGAGGGGCTTGCGCGACCGGCCCTCGATTGCCAGAAAGAGTCCGAAGACGGCCGCCGCAGCGGCGAACAGCCCGAGCGTCCTCCACGAAGTCCAGCCCGCTCCATTGCCATTGATCGTCGCGTATACTGCCAGCAACAGCGCCAGCGTCACGCTCACCGCTCCGCCCACATCGAGGTGCTGTGGGCGGTCAGCCTCGCCGGCGTGGGTCGGTAGCTGCCACCAGCACAACGCAAACACCAGGATGCCGAGCGGCACATTCACCAGAAAGATCCAGTGCCAGTTGAAGCCGCCGGTGAGCGCGCCGCCGAGCACGGCGCCGATGCACCCGCCGCCGGAGCAGACGAAGCCATACACCCCCATCGCCTTGGTGCGATCGGCCGTCTCGTTGAACAGATTCATGATGAGCGACAGCGACACCGAATCGACCACTGCGCCGCCGAGGCCCTGAACGCCGCGGGCCCACACCAGGAACGTGCGCGAAGCGGTCAGGCCGCAGGCGAGTGAGGCCAGCGTGAACAAGCCGAGTCCCAGCAGGAACACGCGGCGGTGCCCGTAGAGATCCCCGAGGCGTCCGCCAAGGAGCAGAAAGCCGCCGAAGATCAGCATGTACGCATTGATGACCCAGGCGAGCGAGGCGTCATCGAAATGCAGATCCGCCCGGATCGACGGCAGGGCCACGTTCACGATGGTCATATCGAGCACGATCATGAGCGCCCCCAAACAGAGGATGCTCATGGCGAGCCAGCGATTTCGGTAGTGCCGATCGGTGCTCATTTGTCAGTGCTCAACCCGGCCGCGGGCAACTGTATCAGCACGCTTCAATGCTTGAGCTCCACCAAAATACTCTCGACCGGATCGATAGCTTCGTCTCGATGAGTCACCGGCGGTCGAATCATCACCTCGCCCGCCTTCAGCTCCGTCACCTTTTGGGTACCATCCGGTAGCGTATAGCGGACGCGCCCGCCCTTGAGTACCACCACGACCGACTCCGGGTGGGAATGCATTGCGGACTCAGCGCCTGCCGCGGGGGCATAACGCAGCACCCTGACTTTGTCATCCTCCGCGACGACCTTGAGGAATGGCAGCCGCTGCTGCATCACGTCTTGCGCGAACGCCCCTGCGAGGGCTCCGAGGAGCAAGCCGATAATCCCCAGGATTCTCACACGTAGTAGTTTCATAGCGCGGGCACCATGGTCGTTGATGACATCGCAGCGTGTGGGCCGACGATTCCCTGGACGACGCCGACAGGAACTTTGCTCTGGTAAAGTTGGGGCCCTGGTCGATGCACAGGGGGGCCGGGACATGGTGACACTTTGCGACATTTGCTTGAGGTACGCAAATGCCGTGGCGGCAGTGTCGTCCTATGGACAGCGGCTCGAGTTCGTGGCTCGATTGCACGCTTGGCGGATCAAGAAGACGGCAGGAGACTGCGAATCTGCCTCACCGCGTCATCGACCTTGATGTCGAATGCGCGCTCCCCCGCTCCGCCGTTGGGCAGCGGCCGGGTCGGAACCGTGGGGTCCAGGGGGCACCCCGCATTCATGTGAGCGCGAGCTCATACAGCACTATGCTGGTCGGAGCGGCTGAGATGCTCGTCGCCATCGGGTCGAAGCCTGCTTGTCGGATGACTACCTCAGGCTGCTTGCCGACGCTGTTCTGTGCATCGAGACCCGGAGCAGCCAGCGTCCAGCAGCGCCCCCTCGCCGCTTTCTGGAAGCCTTGCACCGTGAGGCGCAATGAGCGCGTTTCTTCGGTGGCGTTCACCACCGCCACGATCAGCGCCCTGCGATCGGCGGTAAGCGCCGCCGATACGTCAAGCGGCCAAGTGTCGCTCCCGGTGTTGACTCTTGGCTGATCCCCGCCGATCGGATACTTGGGCGGCGGCACCGGGGAGTTCCCGGTCACGGCAACCGGAACCTTGCCGAAATGCCGGTTATAGAGCTGGAAGACTCGTCCATAGGCATTGACGGCCGCATGCGTGCGGTCGAAGCTCAGCCAATTCGTTGCCATGGTGAAGCCCGCCATCTCGATGAAATCGGAATGGCGGAAGAACTCGTGGAACGCCCGGGCGATCGCCAGGCAGCCCTTGAGGTCCGGCTGGAAGTGGTAGGCCCACTCGTCGAAGAACACCTTCACCTTGCCTCGGCTGAGCTCGGGGAAGCGCTTCTTGTATTCCTCCCAACAGTCGGCCATGGTCGCCACCCGCTGTGCCGGCGCCTGCGCCCATTGCGGCAGCGTCTGCACGATGTCTTCGTTCTTGCCGGTGGTCAGGTTGAAATGCTTGTTCTCCGGCGGATAGGCATGCGTGGCGAGCGCGTCGAACTTGCCCCGGCAGTGCTGCAACATCCCGCCGGCCCAGTCACGGTCCGAGCCGTACGGGACGAGCGGACTGCCGGAATCGCTCAAGATGCCTTGTCCGGTCGTCATCTCATCGACAAACCCGCCCGGGGCGATGATGTAGATCGAGGGGTCGACCTGGCGCATCGCATCGGCGAACATATTGTGCTTGATGACGTACTGCTCGAGCGCCATGTGGCCGAGCTGCCAATGACCGTACATCTCGTTACCCACGTTCCAGTAGCGGACCTTGTAGGGCTCGGGACGGCCGTTGGCGGCGCGCATGGCGCCCCATTTCGTGCTCGCAGCGCCGTTGACGTATTCCACGAGCTCGGCACCGGAGCGGGGCTCTCCAAAGCCTGTGTTGACGCACCATTCCGGTTCCACGCCGAGGATCTCCCGGCACATCTGCAATAGCTCATCCACGCCGACGTCGTTGGGCTGTACGGCGTGCCATTGGGGGTCCATTACCGGCGGGCGCCTGTCGGGATCGCCGATCGTATTCTTCCAGTCGTAGCCCGAGACGAAATTACCGCCCGGCATCCGCAGAATCCTGCAGTCCATCTCCTTCATCAATGCCATGGTATCGGCGCGGAATCCTCTGATGTTATCGGCCGGCATCAGCGAGACCGCACCGACGCGGAAGGTGCCGCCGCCCTTGCCAACGATCTCGAACCGGCCTGCCGTGGTATCGGCGGGGCAGGTGAACTTCAGCGGTACCACCGACCAATCCGGTCCGGCAACGATGCGCAGCGTCTGCCGCTCGTCCGCACCCTCACCCCAGATCAAACTCGCGGAAAGCTCCGCGGCCGGATCGGCTGCCAACACGACACGGCCGGCGTATCCCTTCCGGGCCAGCGACAGCCCGGATTGAGCAATGCCGCGCGCGCGCGCCCCTGCCAGATGCACGACCGGGCTGTGCCTGCCGACATAAGGAGCGATGCTGTCCATGGTGATGCCGGAATCCGGGCCGACCGGCACCCATTTGTTCGGCTGCGGCATCATCCGGCGCATGAAGCCTTCCGGTTGCGGCAGCGGCTTGGAGTCGACCGCATGGTAAAACTTGCGGTCATCGAGCACCTCGCTCCAGAGGCTGTAGTTGATTAGATTCGCGATGTGCTCGATGAAACCGCCGTACAGGTAGTCCGAGATCGGGTGGCCGCGCCTGGCGGCATCTACGACTGCGGACAAGCCACTTGCAGCCGCCGCGGGCAGTGCCGAAGTCAAAGTGAGTGCCAGGGAAGCCTTCAGCGCCGCGCGACGCGATATGAGCAGATCTTTCGTCATGTAGTGGTCCCGAATGAGTGTTCTTTCAGCAGGGCCTTCATCAGGCGCCCCACTGGATCACGGCGTACGACCGCGGCGGCAACTCGAGACGCGTTTTTGCACCGCGCGTCACGGGTCGCGGCAGCTGTGTCGGGTGCACGCGACGCGGAGCACCGAAATCGTTGCGGGCCTCGAGGTCATCCCCGGTGAGCACGAGAGCGAGCTGCACCGGGCCAGGGGCCCGGTCCTCCCAGATGACCTCGATCGGGCGCGCAGCCAGGAGGTCGCGATTGAGAATGAATAGTGCAGTCTCACCGCTGCGAGGCGAGACCGTCCCGGCAGCATCGATGAAGGGTACCGGCTTGGTGTCAGTCAGCTCGTAGGCCGGAGCCGCAACCAGAAGATCCAGCACCGAGCCGCGCGCGAGCTCGAGAGCCCAGCGGTAAGGAAAATAGGTGGTCTGCAGAAGGAGACCCTTGCGATCGGTCATGATCGGCGCATGCACGTTCACGAGCTGCGAGAGACACCCGATTCTCACCCGATCCGCATGTCTCATCAGGGTGTTGAGCAGCCCGCCAACGAGCAGCGCATCCTCGAGGTTGTAGTTTTCCTCGCGCAGGTGCGGTGCGACCTGGCGTGCCCCATCGTTGACGAGGTTTCCGTAGAGGACGTTCCACTCATCGTACGAGATCCACAACGTCTTTGAGGACCCCTTGCGCGCGCGCACGTAATCGCAGACATCGATGGTCTCGCGAATCTGCCGCTCCATCTCGAGATTGAGCGCCACGTGTTTCTCGCTGCGCCGAGCCGCCTGATCGGGTGCGGCCCCGAAGTAGCCGTGTATCGAGATCGCATCGACGTGCTCGTAGCAGTGATCGAGCACCTGGCGGTCCCACTGAAGATACGTCGGCAGCCCCATCCAACTCGACCCGCAGGCGGTGAGAAACACCGCAGGGTCGACGGCGCGCATGCGCTGGGCCGCGTCAGCCGCCTTCCACCCATACTGCTCGGCACTCATGTGGCCTATTTCCCACGGCCCGTCGAGCTCGTTCCCGAGTCCCCAATAACGTATCTTGTAAGGTTGCGAATGCCCGTTCCTGCGACGCAAGTCGCTCCAGCGGGTGCCCCCGGGGAAGTTGCAGTACTCCACGAGCGCGGCAGCTTTCTCGGGCGTGCCGCTGCCGAGATCCACGGTCATCAGCGCCTCGGCACCGGCGGCCTTGCACCAGGCCATGAACTCGTCCGTGCCAAAGCGATTGGTCTCGATCGTATTCCATGCCTCATCGAGCACCCGAGGCCGCTGCCGGACCGGACCTACGCCGTCGAGCCAGTCGTACTGCGAAAGGAAGCTGCCTCCGGGACCGCGGATGAGAGGCACTGCGAGCGATCGCACCGCCGCAAGAACGTCCGTCCGAAATCCCTGCGCATCCGCAAGCGGCGAGGCCGGCTCAAAAATGCCGTCATAGACCGCACGACCCAGATGCTCGAGAAACGAGCCGAAGACCGTCCGGTGCAGGGGGCCAACGGTTCTGCGGGTATCGACGTAAATCCGCGCCGGCTGCTCTGCAGGCGCTGCGAATGCCAGGCGGTTGCGCAGCGCGCCTGCGGGCACCGCAAGGCCGGCAACCGATGCCTGGCGGAGAAATCGACGTCGAGAAGATGAGAACACCGTCGCGAGCCCCAATAGTCACTGCGGCAACATCACTTGGCCGCGCATCCGGACCGTGCCCGCGACCACGGGCGCACCCGTTCCCGGCTGGCCGCCGCCGATGGAAATCTCGTACGTGCCCGCCGCGACGATGATGTCGCCGTCGTCGGTCACCATGCTCAGGTCGCGACGCCTCAGATGGAACCGAACGATCCGACTGTCGCCAGGAGCCAGGTGAACACGCTGGAAGCCGCGTAACGCCCGCAGAGGCGCGCCAGCAAGGTCGGGAAACTGGAGATAGAGCTGCACGACCTCATCGCCAGCCATCTTCCCCGTGTTGGTGACGCGCACCGAGGCATCGAGCGGCTCGCCGGCCTGGATGGGTGCCTTGGGTAGAGTCAGATCGCCGTAACTGAAGGTCGTGTAGCTCAGTCCGTATCCGAACGGCCAGAGCGGCCGGCCGGTGAAGTAGCGGTACGTGCGTCCCTTCATCGAATAGTCCTCGAAGTGCGGCAACTGATCGACATCCTCGTAGAAAGTGACGGGCAGACGACCCGCCGGATCGCTGCTGCCGCTCAGGGTATCTGCGATCGCCGCCCCACCCTCCTCGCCCGGATACCAGGCTTCGAGGATTGCATCGGCATGTGCCTTCTCCCACGTGGCTGCGAGGGCGCTGCCGTTCATGAGCACGACGACCAAGGGTTTGCCGGTGGCCGCGACCGCCCGCACCAGCGCCTCCTCCGGCTCCGGTATCTCGAGGTTGGTGCGGTCGCCGCCGATGAACCCGGGCTCGTGGACCGGCAGCGCCTCGCCTTCGAGCCGGCTCGTGATGCCTACCGCGGCAATGATCACATCAGCGTTCCTGGCGGCGGCGACAGCCGCAGGATCAGGTGTATTGTCGACGGGTGCCCAGATGAGCTGCGCTTCAGGCTTCTCACCCGGCCGGTACCCGCACACAACGTCGATCTTGACGCGCTGCCCCTTCTCCAGGTGCACGCGACCCATATTTGCGCCAGCCCCATAGAGCAGCTCGACCAGCTGATCGCTCACCAGCAGGCGCGAGAAGCCGCCCGCCTTGACACCAAGATAGTAATCTCCGCTCGCCGGGCTCCGGACGAATCCCATCCAATGCACCGCGATGGGAGAATTCTTGCCCCGCAAGGCCGCAGGCAAGCTGCCTTCGCGGAGATCAACCGTGGGCTCGACTCGCGAGACGAGCGGCGCCGGTGGGCCCTCGAAACCCGACCCGGTGCCGTACTGTGCCTCGAGGCCGGGCTTGCCGGCGGGCGTGCTCAGCACCGCCATGGGCACCACGCTTCCCTGGTTGGAGAGAAACTGAGTGCCGACGACGTGCGTGATCTTCGCCTGCGGGAAGGCTGCCTCGAGCCCCTCGAGCAGAGTCACGGTATGAGTCGGAGTGCCATTGTAGTTACCCAACAGGACCGCGGTCTGATCTGCGAGCGGCCCGATGACTGCGATGCGCTTGACGGATCTCAGCGGCAGCACGCCGTCATTCTTCAGCAGCACCATCGACTCCTCGGCCAGGCGCAGAGCGAGCGAGCGATGCGCCGGGCTGTCGAGCTCGCTCGCGGTGATGTCGTCGTAAGGCACCCTGGAGGGCGGATCGAACATGCCGAGGCGGATACGTGCCGTGAACAGGCGGACGAGCGCGGTATCGATGGCGCTCACCGGCAAATAGCCCTGCTGAACGGCCTCGAGGAACGGCCGGTAATCGCTGCCGTCCTTGCCAGGCGCGAAGCCGAAGCATTCGTTGTCCATACCGCGCTCGAGTGAAAGGGCTGAGGCCTGCGCCTGAGTCGGGCGAAAGTGATGCGCGTTGAAAATATCCTCCACCGCGCCACAGTCGGAAACCACGTAGCCCTGAAACCCCCACGCGCCGCGCAGGGTGCGTTGCAGCAGGAAACGATTCGCGCACGCCGGTTCGCCGTTGATTGCGTTGTACGCGCACATCACGGAGCCGGCATGCCCTTCCACGACGGCGGCCCGGAAGGCCGGCAGGTAGGTGTCCTCGAGATCATGCTTGCTGACATCCACGTCGGCGAAGTGACGCGTCGGCTCAGGTCCGCTGTGCACGTCGAAGTGCTTGGGCGTGGCGATCGCTCGGTAATACCTGGGATTCGAGCCCTGCATACCGGTGACGTACGCCACCGCCATCCGACCTGTGAGGAAGGGATCCTCGCCGTAGGTTTCCTGTCCGCGACCCCAGCGCGGGTCACGGAAGATGTTGACGTTCGGGGCCCAGAAGTCGAGTCCGTGAAAGATCGTCGATCCTCCTGCCCGCACGGCCTGCGCATGTACCACCCGCCCTTCGATCGCGATGTTCGTCGCCATCTCATGAATTCCCGGCGCATCGAAGGTGGCGCCGAGCCCGACGGGCTCGGGAAACTCGGTAGTGCCGTCGACCTGGACGCCGTGGAGCGCCTCGCTCCACCAGTTGTAGGCGGGCACGCCGAGACGCGGAATGGCGTGCGCCGCGTTGACGAGCTGGGAGGCCTTCTCCTCGAGCGTCATACGATGGACGAGGTCGGCCGCCCGTTCCTCGGGTGGCAGGGCTGGATTCAGGTAGGGCAGCTTGGCCGCCTCCTGCGCGCCGGCGCCGGTGGCCGCCAGGGCGATGAAGGGCAGCAGGATGCCGAGCACGCGCTTGCCGGCCTCTCTCATAATTTCACTCCAGACCCATCTCAGTGCGCCGCGATCCGCAGCGCCCGCCCCTCATACCATGCCTCGCCGTCACTGACCGACGTCGGCTCTTCACCGAGACCGTGAGTCTGGCGCACGACGACCAGGCGAATCCGAACACGCTCCGGCATTCCGGGGTAACTCCCCTGCGCTTCGCCCAGCACGAGAGTTCGCGCGGCATCTTCCCAATGCATCGACACGATCCTGTGCAGACCCTTCTCGTATTCGTAAGTGTCGCCGGCGTCGGAATACCATTCGAAGTCGCCATCGGCGCCGGGATAGACGCGCACCTCCAGCAGGGCCACTGGAGCCTCGGCGTCCTGCACCGCGGGCCCGAGCGGAACGATGGAGCCGGCGCGCACGAACAGGGGAATTCGCTCGAGCGGCGCGGCGGCTTCGATGGATTCGCCGCCCGGCAGTCGTTTTCCCGTCCAGAAGTCATACCAGGCCGGCGCCGCGGGCAGGTATACCGAGCGACTCTCGGCTGCGGGCTCGGTGATCGGGGCGACCAGGAAGGCAGGGCCGAACATGAACTGATCGCCAATGTCCCGCACCCGGCGATCTTCCGGCCAATCCATCGGCAGGCCGCGCTGCATCGTGTAGCCGTCGCGGGTCACGCGCCAGGCCAGCGAATACACATAGGGCAGCAGGCAGTAGCGCAGGTTGTCATAGCGAATGAGGATGGGGGCTCGTGTCCCGTAGCTGAACAGCTCGTTGGTGTCGTTCACTCGGTGTCCATGTGTCCGAAGGATGGGGCAGAACACTCCGTACTGGAACCACCGTACGTAGAGCTCCTGATAATCGGGATCCCGCGTGTCGCGCTCGTACGGCCAGCCATACCCGGCGATGTCCGTCGTCCAGTAGGGAAGCCCGGACATCTGGAAATTGAGTCCCGCCGCGATCTGCCGGCGGAAGCTCATCCAAGTGCCGATCACATCGCCCGACCAGACGGTGGTTCCGTAACGCTGCTGGCCGAGGAAGGCCGAGCGAGTGAGGATGAACACGCGCTTGCGGTCGGTCTCGCGCCGCCAATGATCGTGTACTCCGCCGCAGTGCATCAGCGGAAAGACGTTGGTGTAGCGGGCGCCGTTGCCGATGGACAGCTGCAGCGCATCGAGCGCGGCGTCGCTCTGTCCGTTCCAGATCTCGGGCTCGCTGCTGTCGAGCCAGAAGGCATCCCAGCCTTCACGGAATTTCACACCGACCAGATGCTCCCAGTAGTAGTCCCGGGCGGCAGGATTGGTGGCGTCATAGACGTCGGCCCCGGGGATAATGAGACCGCGCCGCTTCATCTCCTGGTAGTTGCGGGAGGCCGGATCGAATTTCGCCCAGACCGACAGCATGGCGTGCACCCGCTCCGCGTGCAGCTTTCGCAATGCTCGTGGAACGTCCGGCCAAGGTTTGAGGTAGCCTTCCGCGTATTCCGGGTCGCCCTGGCGCTTCCACCAGAACCAATCCTGGACGATGAGGTCCAGCGGCACGCGCTGCCGCCGATACTCGGCGGCCACATCGAGCAGCTCCTTCGCCGAGCGGTAGCGATCCTTCGATTGGACGAATCCATAGGCCCAGCGTCCGAAGAGCGGCGCCTGTCCGGTCAGGCCGCGATAGATGCGGATGATCCGATCCATCGAGGGGCCGTAAAGAACGTAATAGTCGATGGCATCCGCCGCTTCGGCGGTGAGCTTGAGCTCCGTGGGGAACCGGTTGTCGAACCACGACTTCGAGGCGGTATTCCACAGCACTCCGTAGCCGAGCGTGGAGACGAAAAACGGAATGGCGACGCTCGTATTGGCCTGCGCCAGCTCGACCACCGTGCCGCGCTGATCGAATACCCCGCTTTGATGCTGTCCGAGGCCGTAGATTCCCTCCAGTGCCTCGGGATAGAAGCGCTGATCGACGCGATGTAGCCACTCGCCGTTCACCTGCTGGCGCACATAGTGCCGGGGAACGCGCGGAGACTCCTGCAACAGTGTCTTGCCGTTCGGATCGACGAAGCGCAGCAGGACACCCTCGAGATCCACTTCGACTGACATCGCCGCAGTTCGAATCGTCACCTTGCCCGCGGTGTGGGTGACGCTTGGCTGCTCCGCCGCCTCTGTCGGTATCATCCACGGTGTTGCTGCAGACGCACCCGCCGCGTCTCCTATTCCCGCCACCACATGAATTACGTCCGGCGCACAGACGATGATTCGCACCGACTCCGCGCCATTGCGAATCACTACGCCAGCAGGCATCCCTTCCACCCTGACCGACGTGGCCGCCCCGGATGTGTCCGAAGTAGGCGCCCTGGGCGCTTCGAGCCCAATGCCGGGCAACAGCGCACCTGTGGCTGCGATGGCGGAGGTGGTGAGAAAGCGACGGCGATCGAGAGGTTCTGTCACAACTTCTCCAGCCCTCGCTCTACGTCCCGCGGCCGCATTCGAGATGGGCCGCCCGGTTGATCGCCACCCGCGCCCGGAACCCATTGCGCTCGTGACATCCCCGGTGGGACCCGATCCGGTTCATTGAAGCGCGGACAAGCTCTGGTAGCGCTACCGTGACGGCTCTAGTATTGTCTTAGTTATTCGGTCGTGTCAAGCAGGGTGAGATTCACGTTGTTGAATGGAATCCTGCGCAGATTGACGACCGCGCCCGCAGAGCAGCAGCGAAAGGCCTGAGGATGAGCAAGCAAACCCCCACCGTGGCTTTCGTTCACGTAATGCGAGCGGCAATGCTGGCGCTCCTTGCCGCGATCACCGTCGTGCCGCGGGCCTTCGCGCAGGTGAAGACCGAATTGCCTCCGCCCGTGCCGGGCGCGCAGCCGGTCACCGTCGAGCACATCAAGGTCCATAGCGCCGCCATCGCTGGAAATCTGGAGGGCGAGTCTGCCGATCGCGACGTGATCGTGTTCCTGCCTCCCGGCTACGATCAGGACAGGAGCCGGCGCTATCCGGTCGTGTATGCGCTCCACGGGTTCTTCATCGGCGCCGAGGAATGGACTCACGAGATTCACGTGCCGCAGACCATCGAAGGCGCCTTCGCCAAGGGCAGCCGGCCGATGATCGTCGTGCTGCCCGACTCGAAGACGGTCTACGGCGGCTCGATGTATTCCAGCTCCGCAACGACGGGCGACTTCGAGCGCTTCATCGCGCACGACCTGGTCGCCTACATGGATGCGCATTACCGCACCCTCCCCAATCGGCTGAGCCGGGGCCTGGTAGGTCACTCCATGGGGGGATATGGTGCTGCCCGCATCGGGATGAAGCACCCCGAGGTGTTCGGCAGCCTCTACATCATGAGTCCCTGCTGCCTCTCGTCGAGCACCGTAAAGCCGATGGACGCCGCGACTGAGAAGGCGGTGCGCGCCCTGAAGTCGCCCGCGGATTCGGCCGCGCTGCCCTGGTACGTGCACCCGCAGCTCGCATTCGCTGCCGCCTGGTCGCCCGACCCGAAAAAGCCCCCCCTGTACTTCGATCTGCCTCTCGACAACGGCATGGCGCTGCCCGAAGTCCTCGCAAAATGGTCGGCAAACGAGCCGCTGGCGTTCATCGACCAGTACATCGGTAACCTGCGCGAGTATCGTGCCATCGCCATCGATGTTGGCGATCAAGACCCGTTACGATTCGATGCGGGCAAGCTGCACGGAATCCTCGGCGGCTATGGGATCACCAACAGTTTCACTATCTATCGCGGCACGCACACGAGCGCCGTTGCATATCGCTTCCAAGACCAGGTCCTGCCATTCTTCGGTCGGACATTGTGCTTCGAGCGTTGCAACTAGAACGCGGGCGGGCCGCCCTCATCCATTCATGCACGCGCCCTCAGTTGTGAAGCCCTGCGAGCACGTGCGGGCACAGCCATTGGTTATACCTCAGCCACTCCAGAATGGGTTCCTGCCAACGATCGCGGGGCATGAGAAAGAATCCGTGCTGACCCTTCGCGAAGAATCGCGCTTCGACGGCCACACCTGCACGGCGTAGTGCCTCAAAGAAGACGACGCTATTCTCCGGATCGACCAGCCGGTCATCCGCCGCATCGAGTATCAGCGTGGGCGGCGTCTCCTGGGTTACCCATAGCTCGCTGGAAAAGAGGCGGATCTGGGCTGCCGGCGGGTCGGTGCCCAGCAGCGCCTTGCGCGAATCCATATGCGCGATTTTCGCGTCCATGCTGATCACCGGGTAAACCAGAATCAAAAAGTCCGGGCGCAGGCTGATGTGCTCGGGATTATCCACATACGCCTCATCGAAATGCGTTGCCAGAGTCGAAGCCACGTGTCCCCCCGCGGAGAAGCCAATTGCGCCGACGCGCGTTGGATCCAGCTGCCACTCCTTGGCGTGGAGACGGACGAAGCGGATCGCCTGCTGTGCGTCCTCGAGGGGTCCGATCGACTTGACGACCATCGTCTGATCGCTCGGGATCCGGTACTTCACCACGAATGCCGTGATGCCGTGGTCGATGAAGAACTGAGCCTGCTGCGTTCCCTCGTACTGGAAGGTCAGCCCGGCATAGCTGCCGCCCGGAAAGATGAGAATACTCGCCCCATTGGCCCTGCTCTTGGCAGGTCGGTAGACCAGAATTTTCGGCCGAGACACCTTGCGCAGAAACCCGCGGTCCGCACCGTACTCCTCGTTCGGTGCCGGCTTTGAATTCGGGATCGGACCGTCACCATAGAGCGGGAAGCTCTGCATGCTCGGTGGCAAGACATCAGCCCTCGCAGGTGGCGGGGTAGTGATCTGCCGCTGCGTCGCCACGAGCTCTTGAGCGCAGAGCACGGCTGGTAGCACCGCAAGCGCAGCGAGAAAAAGCGACGTTTTTCGGATTCTCATGAGAGGTCCAAGATTCGGCTGGTGTGGGG
>DASRDO010000088.1:0-80093 GCA_035652555.1 Steroidobacteraceae bacterium
GACGATGATAGAGATGGAACTCGGAAAGGCAGAGAGCCGGCGCCTAACCGCGCCAGGCTCACTGAAGGTGGACCACCGCAAAGGGTACACGACCCGAAAGAAATAGATGTCGCGTCCGAAAGAAGTTGTTGACGCCAGCCACTCGAACCATCGCCTGATCGCAGGCTGGCAGCCGGGCGGCAGTCGCTTCAGTTCGGGAACTTGAGCTCCCGCAGCATTGCCTGAAACCGCGGCTCCTGGTGCAGGGGGTCGAGAAGCGGGTCGGTCTTCAGCGCCATCAAGCCGGGATCGCGCATGCGCAAGGCGACGTCGAGCCAGCCGAGCGCCTTCGCATGATCACCCCACTGCGCCAGGATGGCTGCGTATTGGTAGGCCGCAGCATCGCCCGCAGCGGCCTGGATTTTCTCGAGCTCTGCTTCCGCATCGGCGTGGCGGCCCAACTTCTCGTACACCACTGCCAGGCACTGCTGGTCATACCAGAAGTCCGGCTTGGCCTCACACGATGCGCGAGCGCCCTCGAGATCGCCCTGCCCGTACAACGCGAGTCCCCGCTCCGCATACGCCGGCGCAAAGTTGGGGTTCAGACTGATGGCTCCGGCATAGGCGGCCGCTGCTTCCTGATACCGCCTGGCAAGGTACAAAGTCAGGCCGAACCCGGTATGGCTCGACCGATTGAGCGGATCCAATACGACCGCACGGCGCGCAGCTGCGATGCCGACATCGAAATGCCCCATGTAGGCGGCATTACCGCCGGCATTGCTCAGCACGCGGGCATCACCCGATCCGAGCGCCAGGGCTCGCCTGTATTCCACGCCCGCCTGCCCGAAGTCGAGAGGCCCATCGTTGTAGACATTCGCAAGAGCAAGGTGGGCCTCGGCCAATTGCGGAGCGAGGGCGATCGCCTGCCGTGCGTCCGCTTCGGCTTTCACGAAGCTCTCCCGCTTCGCAGCGCCGGTTGCCAGTTCCGCGCCGTATGTCGAAAGAGCGAGCGATCGCGCGGCAAATGCCATCGCGTAATTCGGGTCGAGGCGGATGGCTTGCGAATAAAGCGCTACGGCTGCGGGAATATCGCCCGTCTCGTGCCGCAGTTGGTAGACTCTCGAGGCCCGCAGATAAATATCGAACGCCGCCGGGTTCCGTGTACCGCCGAGCTCGATTCTCGCAGCCACGTCACCCAGCAGCGTAACTTTGAGTGCGTCTGCCACGGCGGTGGCGATCTCGGTTTGCAGCTTCAGCACGTCCCCGGCATTGCGGTCGTAGGTCTTCGACCACACTTCATAACCGGTAACGGTGTTGGTGAGCTGCGCGGTGACGCGAATGGTGCCTGCCGAGCGGCGCACACTCCCCTCGAGTACATCCGCTACATTCAATTTGCGCGCGATCGTGCCGAGGTCGACATCCTTGCCCTTGAAGTAAAAGGACGAGGTTCGCCCCGCGATCTGTAGCCGGGTAATCTGCGCCAGCGCATTGAGCACCTCTTCACTGAGTCCTTCCGAAAAATACTCCTGCGAGCTGTCCCCGCTCAGGTTCGTGAACGGTAACACCGCAATCGAGTTTGGCGGCGGTGCGAACATGGCCGCGGTCATCGGCGGGGGCATCCGGAGCTCGCCTATTCCCCAATAGGCCAGGACGGCTGCAAGCACCGCGGCGAGCGAGCCCACTAAAGCCAGCTTTTGCGCCCCAGTGCCCAAGCGGCGTTCCGAACTTGCGCCCACGGCTCCGGCCTCAGCGTTTGCCAGCCCGCGGGCTGCGATCGTCGTATCAGCCGATAGCAGGCGGCGAATGTGCTCAATGAACTCCGGAGTCGCCTCACCTGCAGGCAAGCGCGTCCATTGCACCCGCTGGAAGGATTCCGGGACGTCCGCAGCAGTCTCCGGCGTCGCATCTACACACACCGGCACGATGAACGCACGGTTGCGCGCCATCATATGTGTCCGCTGATCCGCCAGATCCCACTCCAGGCGGAAATAACCCTCCCGCCGCGCAGCCGTGCTCGACGAAATGACGGGTACGAACAGGTGGCACTCGTAGATCTCGCGCCGGATTTTCTGATCCCAGGCGTCTCCGCCGCGAAGCTGGCTGCGATCGAACCAAACTTCGATGCCGGCCGCGTGCAGAGCGTCGAAAATCCTCCGTGCAATCTCCACATCCTGCGAGGTATAGCTGAGGAATACCGCGCGCGACGGCTCGGTCAAGGGAGGCCCCTGGGTGGGAGTCTTTTCACGGCGCCTGAGTGGCCAGCTCCACTGATGCCGCCGATCAGAACTGAAGAGCGCAGCGAGGTCAAGTCCCGCTACGCCCGGAGGTCACCCCTCGGCCCTTACGCCGACGATGAGCCGCCACGAAGTCAGCAGGCCCTCACCCACTCCCCGGGGATCAGGATGAATGGATAGGCATGGCGCACGCGCCACGGCGGGGCGACTGTCAAGCTGGTCGGCCTCCAAAGCTACCCGGAATCTCCCTGGCGATTCAGCGCGAGTCGCTGACCGCAGCGTGACCTGCGTCAGCGTGACCTGCGTCAGCAGGCGGGTATCTCACCCCCAGAGTGCTGGCCTCGAAACCCCAGACATCCGCCGTCTGGGCAATCTGCTTGTCGGTAGGCATGTAGGTGTGACTGGTCGCCCCCGTGGTCTTCAGCAGAATCGGGTTGGCGCAAGCCTGCGCGCGCTGGATTGCCGCGGTGAACTTGAACTCATGCATCGGCACTACGCGATCATCGTCCCACGAAGTCGTAATCAGCGTCGGCGGGTAGCAGGTGCCATCATGGATGTTGTGGAGCGGTGAGTAGGCATAGAGCCATCTGAAGGCGCGCGCGTTGCTCGAGGTACCGTATTCGGGCGCCCAGAGCGCACCCCCGGAGAAATCCTGGTAGCGCAGCATATCGAGCACACCGTGACCGATATAGGCGGCGCCGTAGAGCTCGGGATGCTGGGTGATCGAGGCGCCCGTGAGCAGGCCTCCATTGGAGTAGCCTTGGATCCCGAGGTGCCGGGCGCTGGTATAGCGCCGTGCAATCAGGTATTTCGCAGCCCAGGCGAAATCGTCGAACACATTCTGCTTGTGCGAGAGCATGCCAGCCTGATGCCACTTCTCGCCATAGGTGTCGCCACCCCGCATGTTGGCCACGGCATAAATCCCGCCGAGCTCGAGCCAGACGGGCAGCACGGGATTGAACCTCGGCATGATGGAGATGTCGAAGCCGCCATATCCGTAGAGGATCGTGGGGTTACTGCCGTCGAGCTTCACGTTCTTGCGGGCTACGATGAAGAGAGGCACACGGGTGCCATCCTTGGATCGATAGAAGACGAGACGCGTCTGGTATTGCGTTGGATCGAAGCGCGCTTTCGGCGTGAACACGGGTTGCATGCTCGCTTGCCGCACCTCGTAGCGATAGATCCGTTCCGGGTACAGGAACGAGGTGAAGCCGAAATAGATGCTGTTGGAATCGTTGCGCGAAGAAACCGAGGCGACGGTGCCCAGAGTCGGCAGAGGCAGATCGCGCAGGCGCTTGCCGCCGGTCGTATAGAGTGTGAGGCGGCTGGTGGCGTCGATCTCGGTGTCGACGATGAGGCGCCCGCCGGCCATGGCGGCCTGCTGGATCACTCCCGCGCCTTCGGGGATGACCGTGCGCCAATGTGCAGGCGCCGGATCCGATAGGTGGGTGGCGACTATGCGGCTCTTCGGTGCGGCCAGCGTGGTCTGTAGATAGAGCGTCCCCTGCTGCACGCCGATGGCAAGGTACTGGGCATCGTTGCGCGTGTAGAGAGGGGCGAGCTTGGCGCCGACGTCGGGCCGGTCCGGACTGCCGAGATCGGCGTAGTAGAGCTCGTTCTCGGGGGCCGTACCGTTGACCAACGAGACGAACAGATACCGCCCATCCTCACTCACCTGCCCTGCGATGATCCAGTGCGGCAGATCCGGCCTCTGATAAACCAACCGATCCGTGCTCTGCGGCTGCCCGAGCGAATGAAAGAAGAGCTGCTGATTGATGACCTCCTGATTGATCTGGTTCCCCTTCCGCGGCGTCGGGTAACGCGAATAGAAGAACCCGTTATCGCCATTCGTCCAGGCGATGTTCGAGAACTTCACCCACTGAATGCTGTCCGCCAGCGTCTTTCCCGTGGACACGTCGAGAACTCGCAGGGTCTCCCAGTCGGAGCCGCCCGCGGACAACGCATACGCCAGATACCGGCCATCCGGCGCAGGCTGCGCATCGACGAGCGCCACCGAGCCGTCCGGTGAGAGAGTGTTCGGGTCGATCAGGACGCGTGGGCTCGCCGAAGGGGAGTCCTGTACATAGAGGACCGACTGGTTCTGCAGGCCGGCGTTGCGCCGGAAAAAGATGCGGCTCCCGGCGACCTCGAGGGGAGTCGTCTCTTTGGCGTAATTCCACAGCTGCGTGAGGCGCCTGTTCATCCAGCCCCGCACCGGGATCTTCGCGAGATAGTCGTCCGTCAGCCGATTTTCCGCCGCCACCCAGCGGTGCAGCGCCGGGCTCTGCATGTTCTCCATCCACCGATAAGGCGCCGGCACGCGCGTGCCGAAGTATTCGGCGACGATCTGGTCGCGGGCCGCAACAGGGTACGCCGGCGCCCGACGCATCGGTGAGGCGATGCCCGAGGCGGCGGCGAGCAACAGGAGAGGGGTGAGCGCCGTGGCTGCTTTCATCGGGACGCTTCCGGTCGGGCGAGAGCACCAGTCTAGCAGCCCGGCGACGCGATCCGGCGCGCCCCGCCGGCGCCTCGTCGCAGATCGCGATCGGATCAGGCGATGGCGGGCGCCGCTCGGGCCCAGGGCTCTGCCGGCCGTGCTAGCATTCGCGGCTCGCAGAGCAATACCAACCCGCAGCAGCCGCCCTGCCCGCCGCCACCAACTAGAGTTGCCGCAAGGAGATGCCTGCCGTGCGCTCGTTTCACCCCTTCGCCCTCGCTGCCGCCGCCACTTTTCTCATCGCACCCGCGCTGTTGCCGGCACGCACGCCGGTACAGGGCGTTGCGCACGGGATCGCCGTGCAAAACATGAACCCGAGGGTGAAGCCGGGTGACGACTTCTACCACTACGCGAACGGCGCGTGGATTGCGCGCACGAAGATTCCGGCAGACCGGTCCGGGGTCGGTGTCTTCACGACTCTCTTCGACAAGAGCCGCAAGGACGTCGCGGGCATCGTGGAGGAGGCGGCACGGGCGAACGCGCCGGCGGGATCGGGCAAGCGCAAGATTGCCGATCTCTACGCGTCCTACATGAACACGAAGGCCATCGATTCGCTGGGACTGAAGCCGCTCGAGCCGGAATTATCGAAGGTGAAGGCGATCCGGGACAGGCGGGAGCTGGCGGCGATGATGGGCAGCATGCTGCGCGCGGATGTCGACCCGCTCAACAATACCAACTTCCACACCATGCATCTTTTCGGGTTGTGGACCTCGCCGGGTTTCAGGAAGCCGGGCGAGTATGCGGCCTATCTGCTCGAAGGCGGTCTCGTGCTGCCGAGTCCCGACTACTACCTGTCGGATTCCGCGCACATGCAGCAGGTCCGGGCGAAATACGCCGCGCACATTGCAGCCATGCTGCAGCTGGCGGGCTACTCCGACCCGGCAGCGCGGGCAGCGAAGATCCTGGCGCTCGAGCATGCCATTGCGAAGGTTCATGAGAGCCTCGCGGACAACGAAGTAATCGAGAAGGCGAACAACGTGTGGACGCCTGCCGACTTCGGGAGGAAGGCCCCGGGGCTCGACTGGCAGGCGTACTTCACGGCGGCGGGCCTGGCGCAGCAGCGCGAATTCTACGTCTGGCAACCGTCCGCGTTCACTGCGGAGTCGGCGCTGGTTGCCTCGACACCGCTCGCCACATGGAAGGACTGGCTCGCGTTTCATCTGCTGGAGCAGTACGGGCCGTATCTCTCGCAGCCGTTCGCACGGGAAACCTTCAACTTCGAGGGAAAAGTGCTGGCCGGCGTGTCGCAGGAGGAGCCGCGCTGGAAGCGAGCGGTGGACCTCGTCAACGCGGAGCTGGGAGATGAGGTGGGGCAGCTCTACGCGAAGAAATACTTTCCGCCGCAGGCCAAGGCGGAAGCGCAGGACATGGTGGCGCACCTGATCAGCACTTATCACAAGCGGCTGGAGGCGCTGACGTGGCTCACTCCGTCCACCAAGGCGGAGGCTCTGAAAAAGCTCGACTCCCTCTATGTCGGAATCGGCTATCCCGAAACCTGGCTGAGCTATTCGAGCTACGCGGTCAGCCCGGGCGACCTCTTCGGGAACGTATGGCGGGCGCAGCTGGTGAAGTATCACTACAACATCGATCGTCTCGGCAAGCCGGTCAACCGTCACGAATGGTGGATGGAGCCGCAGACGGTGAATGCGGTCAACCTGCCGCTGCAGAATGCGCTCAACTTTCCGGCCGCAATCCTGCAGCCGCCCTTCTTCGATCCCAAGGCGCCGGCAGCGGACAATTACGGGGCGATCGGCACGATCATCGGGCACGAGATCAGCCATACCTTCGATGCGGAAGGCAGCACCTTCGATGCGACAGGAGAGCTGCGCAACTGGTGGACCGCGGCCGATCACCAGCACTTCGAGCAGGAGGCGAAGGCTCTGGAAGAGCAATATGACGCTTACGAGGTCCTGCCCGGACTGCACGTCAACGGGCGACAGACGATCGACGAGAACATCGCCGATCTGGGTGGCGTCGCGGCGGCCTACCAGGCTTATCACGACTCCCTGAACGGCAAGCCGGCACCCGAGGTCGCAGGCTTCACCGGCGATCAGCAGTTCTTCATCGCCTTCGCTCAGAACTATGGCTCGAAGATGCGGCCGGCGACCCTGCAGCGCCAGGTGCTCACCGATTCTCATTCGCCGGCACAGTTCCGGGCGGTCATGGTGCGCAACTCCGATGCCTGGTACGAGGCGTTCGACGTCAGGCCGGGACAGAGCCTATACCTGCCGCCGGACAAGCGCGTGCGGATCTGGTAACACGGGCGCGGCGGGGTTGCGGGCCGTCGCATGTCCATAGCGGGCAGTCGACCCCGATCCTCAGGGTGATCTGCGCGTGAGGCGCAGCGCCTGCCACTCGTAGCCTTTCAGTTTGAATCGCAACCGGCCTGCGGCATCCAGGCGCAGCTCGGATGCCTCGGGCCCCAACACGCCGATGACTTGCATGGGCGGTGCCGCACCCTTGATGGTGAGGGTCTCATCGATGGCCGAGTCCCCGAAGTTGATGGCGGTGACTTCCAGATCGTGGCTGTCGGGTAGCCGACTGACCAGCACGAACAGTCCCCTTGCCCGGGTCGCAGGCGCATCCACTACCTCGCCCGCATACAACCGCAGCTGCGAGCGGACCTTCAGCATTCGGGCGAGCTGCGATGCGAACGAGCCGGCATGCTCGAGCTGATCGGGCAGCGGACCATAGAGTGACCTCGCGCGCGGGAGGCCCGCGTTCGAGCGATTTGCAGTGGGGCTCGAGCCGAGGAGATCGTAGGCGCCGCGATTGATCCAGCGGGTGTCGCCATCGGCGAGCCGCTCGCGGACCGAGGCGGCAGGAAGCGTGAGATCTCCGACCAGATCCCACCCGGAGAGCGCGAACACACCCGGCTGCATGGCGTTGAAGAAAGCCAGCAACAGATGCAGATGCTCGATCTTCGTGATGTCTTCCGGTGTGATCTTCGAGAGGTCGCGGATCCCGAGCTTCGCAGCGATCAGGCTGGCCGTGGTGCAGGCGACGCCATTGCCGAACTTGAGATTGTACGGTGCGCTGTCACCTGTGAGGCGGCTGTACATGTCCTGCCGAATGAGAGCCTGCAGCGCCTGACCCGTCATCCGCCCGCCATGAAAGGGCAGCAGATCGCTTGCGTGCGGGCCACTCAACATCCCCAAGCCCATGGTGAGCTCATCATGATTCTGCAGAGCATGGATCAGGCGCCCCGGATCGATGCCGTTCTCCTGCATGAGCCGGTAAACGAGGCGCAGGAATTCGGCATCCCCGGTGAGAAGCGCATGGTCATAGGCGGGCCGGGTGACGAAGTCATAGGAGAGGTCCGGCCCCCCGCTCAACATCCTGCGCATCGCATCGAGAGGCGCCGCGAGCTCCTCGAACGTGTATGCGCCCAGCTTGCGGGCCGTGTCTGCCAGCAGCTGATTCACGGTCACCGACAGCGGGTGATCCGCGAACCAGACTCGTCCATCGGGCGTGCGCTCGATGCCGAGCAGACTGTTGGCGTCGAGGCGCACCATGTCGTCTCCGAGGACGCCGATCTCATCCACTTCGTCGCCGACGACGAGCCGTTCGGCGGCGAAGCTCGGATCGAGCCAATCGAGGGTCGGCTGGCCCTGCTTGAAGATGTGCAGGTACACCCAGCGGCGCCTCACGCCGTCGACTCCACGCACGATGTCCGTGGCGCTCCAGTCAGTGACCTTCACGCCGGGCGCATAAAAGATCCCGGAATGGAGCTGTCCCACGATGTAGCCCTTCGCCGCAAGAGCGTCCACGGTCGCAGGATCGAGGTTCACCGCATCCTGCCCGTGAGGGACCGGCGGCAGCATTCCCCAGTCGGACGACGGAATAGCCACCATGCTGTAAAGACCCGGATAGTCCTTGTATGCCCTTTCGGCGAGCAGCCAGTCGGCTCCCTTCCCGGTATGTCCCGGGACGATATCGCCGATCACGATGGCGCCGTGACGGTGCGCGGTCGCGACCAGCTCCTTGTACTGCGCCTCCGTGCCGAAGCCGGGATCGATCTCGAAACTGATCCGATCGAAATGCCCATCGACCGAAGGCGTGTACGAATGTCCGCGAATGCCACCCGACAGCTTCATCGGCCCGGTGTGCATGCCCTGGATGCCGATCTGCTGGAGCGCGCGCCACAGCCGCTCATTGGAGAGGGTGGCGAGTACCGAAGCACCCGCAGGGTCAGCGATGGTGGCAGCCGGATACGCGGTGAACCAGACCGATGCCCGCGAGACCGCGGCATGAGGCTCGGGCTCGCCGTAGGAGTGATGCCACTGGCTGGAGTTGCCGGAATAACGCCGCGCCACCGCTTGCGCGTGATGCAGCATCGAGTGCGCTTCCAGCCATCGAATGTAGTGAGAATCAACAGGCGCAGGCTGCAAGGAGGATGCATCCGCAGCCCTCGAAGTGTCAGCGGCTGCAATCGCCGCGCAGAGCACGGCTACGCAGCCGATCCAGACTGCAAGCCCGCAATGAGGCTGGTCGGCACGTCTCATCATCTCGCCCCGCAAAACTATTGACGCCTGTGAGAATACCAAGCCTCAGTGGCTGCGCCACAGGGCGAGTCCTGCGGCCGCAGGGTCATGAAGTTATGCAACTAGTTGAAAAGAAAAGGTTTCTTGCATTTCATCGTGTCCCGCGCTACCGTCCGGCTCACCGATCGTCTCTATCAGAAACTCGAACCGTGCGACGCGGCACTCGTATCCTGGCGCGCTGCACGGCAGGAGCCAGGGAGAAGCCATGTTCATGCAAGCGCTCGATCCGCTGCACAACCTGACGCTGACCTGTCTGGTGGCGCTGATCCCTGTCGTTTGCCTCCTGATCCTGCTGGCCGCCTACCGCTGGCCGGCATGGCTCGCAACCCTCGTCGGGTCGTTCATCACGTTCATGCTGGGTGCGTGGGTCTGGAGGATGCCCCTGGGTGAGGGCTGGCACGCGTATGTCTATGGCGCCGCGACCGGTGTGTGGAGCGTAGATTGGATTACGGTCTGGGGCATGGTGCTGTTCAACACACTGACAGTGAGCGGTGTCTTCGAGAACTTCCGGCGCTGGCTCATCGCGCAGGGCAGCATGGACGTGCGCGTGCAGACGATGCTGTTCGCGTGGGCGTTCGGCGCACTGCTGGAAGGTCTGGTCGGATTCGGTTACCCCTGGGCGGTCGTGGCGCCCATCCTGATCTCCCTCGGGATTTCGGACCTCAACGCCATCCGCGTCGCTGCAATCGCCAACAACGCACCCGTATCCTTCGGCGCCCTCGGCGCACCCATTATCGCGCTGGCCGCAGTGACCAATTATCCGCTGCTGGCGCTCTCCGGTTCCGTCGGCACGATCGTAGCCGTGCTCGCGCTGCTGCCGCCGTGGGTGTTGCTGTATCTCGTTTCCGGCGCGAAAGGCATGAGAGGCGGCTGGCCGCTGGCAGTGGTCGGCTCTCTGGCGTACATCGCCGGTCAGTATCCGGTTGCAGAGTATCTCGGCCCGTATCTGCCCGACGTTACCGGGTCCATTGTCTGCTTCATAGCGCTGCTGGCTCTACTGAAAGTCTGGCAGCCGAGATCCGTTCTCGGTTACGGCGGAGTTCCGGTCGATGCCGCCCTCGCCCGGCAGACAAAGGGACACGGCCTGAGCGCCGCAGAAGTCGCGCAGGCCTGGATGCCCTTTCTCGTTCTGCTGATCGTCGTTGCGGCGTGGACCGGTCCCTGGTCGCCGCTTCCGAAGCAAACGTGGTTCACCGCGCAGGCAGTAGCGTGCTCGTCTCTGGCTGTCACCTGTGACGCGGCGAAGCCGGGTGTCACGGCGGCATTCAAGTTCGCACCTTACGTGGGCGGGACCGCGATCCTCGCCTCGTGGATCATCGTAGCTCTGCTGCTGCTCATGATGGGCAGGCTCAAAGGCGCCCAGGTCAGCCAGATCTTTCGTCGCACGTTCCACCAGATGTGGGGAGCGTGCCTCGTCGGCGTCTTCATCTTCGGGCTCGCCTACATCTTCAACTTCTCCGGCATGGCAGCCTCGCTCGCCAAGGGCTTCTCGAGCATGGGCACCGCGTTCATCGTGGTCTCCCCCATCCTGGGATTCATCGGTGTCGCCCTCTCGGGCTCCAACACGTCGACCAACGCGATGTTCGGCAAGTTCCAGGCGCTGGTGGCGGCCCAGCTCGGCATGCCGCTGCTGCTGCCCCCCACGCTCAACTCCGTCGGCGCGGAGATCGGCAAACCCGTCGCGCCGCAGACTGCCAGCGTGGGTGTCTCGACCAGCAAGTTCGTGCGCAAAGAAGGCGATGTCATCCGCCACAACATGGGCTGGACGTTCATTCTGCTCGCCTATCTCATCCTCATCGCCGTCGCGCTCTACTTCCTGCATCCGGGCGCGGTGATGTTGCGAGCACCCCCGGCTTCGTAGCGCGGGTCCCCGGAGCTCAGGGCTGGAAGTAATAGCTCCCCTTGAGGAAAAACGACCGCTGCTGCGGCTGTAGCTGGCCATCGACGATTTCCTGATACCCCTCGGAGCTGCCGGCGTAGAAAACCGTCCACGGATTGACCTGATAGCCGATCAGGTATTGGGTGGCGAGAGTGCCGGAGCGCGGGGACGTGCCTGCCGGGTATAGCGCAAGGTTGTTCCGCAAGCTCTGGCCCTGCCCGATCACGTCCGCGAACAGGCGCGAGGTGAAGAACCAGGCGAAGCGCACATCGTAGACATTGGCCGTGAAGAGGCGCGCGCCGGCCAGGTCGAGCTGTTCGTAGTTGTCCACCAGGTCGATCTTGAGATGTCGCCCGGGCCCGAAATGAAACGTGGTCGTGACCGAGAAGAGCCTGCCCTTGCGCACACCGAGGTAATCCACGCCGTCACCACCGACTACATCCGCTTCCCCATAAAACCAGCCCGTCGGCTGCATGATGGCATCCATCTCATACTGGTCGAGGGTGAACGTCTTGCCGTGGAAATATTGCTCATCACGCGTCGCGTAGAGGAATACCTGCGTCTGGTAGTGCGCTTTGACGAACCCGTAGAGCCTCACTTTGCGATCGAGGCTCGGACCGCCAGCGGTTGCGCGCGTCCAGTTCGAAATGGTGCCGAACCCTGAGCTCTGCCACCAGTCCCGGTTCGAGGCGTAGAAGTCGTACTCTCCGAGGAAGGCGCCCTGATCGTAGCCGACCTGCGGCAGATAGCCGAGGTCCGCCCGGAAGCCGTCGGCCACATGGCTCAGGTTGAGATCGAAGTTGTAGTTGTGTCGGGTGCGGGCGTAGTCCAGGCTCCAAAGCACGCCTTTGACCGCTCCCGGAGAGGTCCCGAGGGCGCTTGCCACCACGCCGGGATAGCTCGTGCTCGAGGAACCGACGAGGGCGGTCAGCGCATCGCTCGGATCGATCTGCCAGGTACCGTCGGCGGCGTAGAGGCTGCTGTGGTAACCGCCGCCGTCGCGGTCCGAAGCATACACGCCGAACGCCGAGGCACCGATGTCGCGCCGGTAGCGCAGCAGCTCATCCCGGGTGCTGAAGTCGAATGACTGGCTCGTCGAGCCTTCCCGGCCGGGAAGCAGGACGCTCGTGGCGGTATCCTCAGTGACCAGAGCGCCGATCTCGTTGGCGCCCATCTGGCCGACCAGCTTCGTCGCGAAGCGCGGGTCGGATATGGCGAGAGTGTCCACCAGCGCTCCCGACGGATTGAAGTTATCGGAGCTGAAACGCATGCTCGGTGTATTGAACACCTGGGTGCCCTGGCGGAAGAAGGGGCGATTCTCCTTGTAGAAGATCGCGAACTGCCGGTTGGCGCTGAGCTGCAGCACATCGGGTGCGACCTCGGAGAAGTTGGGGTCTACCGTCGCGGACCATTCGAGGTCGGGGCGCAGCACCCAGCGTGCATCCAGGCTGCCCTTCAATGTTGGCGACCCATGGTCGAGGTCTCCGGAGGAGCTCTTTCTCGAGTCGGTGCGAATCGCAGTAACCGCGGGGATCACCTGAAAGTCGGCGGGAGTCGTCTTGATGGCCGTCGCCGTGCGCACGGGCAGCATGCTGCAGAGGGTGCAGCTACTGTCGAAATCCACGGGCTGGCTGAACAGCTGGTGACGGACGTTGCGCGGCCAGTTGCGGAAGAATATGAGCCCCCACTGCTGCGGTGCCGGGGTATGAGGGAATTTGATCGACGCGAACGGTATTCGCATGACCACCTCATAGCCCGTAGCGGTAGGCGCGGCAGTGCAGCTCCACACCGCGTCCCAGGAGGAGTATTCATTGTTCTGCTGGCGGAATGCGTCCCATTCCGTGCCGCCGGGCGTACAGAAGATCTCGTACGCCCATTGCGCATCGTTGAACGGGCTCAGAAAAACACCGATGTAGTCATCGGAGTAGCTGGTGATGTCGTCATGCTCCCTATAACGGAATTGAATGTCCTCGGGATGCGGGTCCTGCGCTTCGAACCGCAGCCACAGGGCATCCGCGGTGTATCCGGCATCGACCTGGGTCGATACCGGCGCCGGGGTGTTGTGCTCCGGATCGATCTCGTACCCAATGGAGAAATGCGCAGCGTGCTGCCAGGCAGCCGGTTGCGGCGTTCCATCCTTCTGCGACCAGGGAGTGAGATCGGGAATCGGCGGTGTGGCGGCTGCGCCGGACGCCGCCAACGCCGGCTGCAGCAGTCCGGCGACCATCACGGCCAGGGTGAAGAGTGCGAGCTCGTAGAGGCGCCTGATGGGTTTTGGCATTTGGCTGAGTGGCATCGTTTGAGTATTGGACTTCTCCTGCGAGGGATCGGTTTAAACCGCTGACCGAGAGAGCCATTCGGCAGCCTCGCAGACCTGCCGGCGAGTCGACCGCTGGCGCGGCGAGCCCGGGCGGCTTGCAATTGTCGACAGCCACGGCTACGCTAGCGCTACTTAACAATTTGTTATCGCTCACGTCAGATCGGATCCCCGACGGGCGCGTGCGAGAAGAATCATGTCATCTGCATTGCGAACCGGCAGCAAATACTCGTTGCTCGTGTTGGCCTCGCTGCTGTCTTCCTGCGGCGGGGGCGGTGGGGACGGTGGCGGCGCCGGCGATGGTGGCGGCGGCACTGGCAACAACTATCCGCTCACCCTGTCGATGAGGCCGGCGAGTCTCAGCGCGACCCTGGTGCAGGGAGTTCCGGGCTTGCTCACGCTCGATACCGAGGTAACCGGCACGGTGTCGACCAGCGGCACCGTGTACGTCGTCATCGATGACACATCGGGCGTCCTGCAGGCGGATAAGGTGCAGATCACCCAATTTTCCAGCACCAGCTACATGGCGCAGGTTCTTACCAGCCCTACGCTGGCGGCGGGCGAAGCCACCGGAAGCATCAGCGTAAAGGTGTGCAGCGATCTGTCGTGCACGAAGATCTACGGACAGACCAGCGTTCCCTATGATCTCGTCGTCGACTCCTCCGCGAACACGACCCCCATTGCCGCTCTTGCGGGCGCTTCGGACTGGGCGACCGCGGGCGGCACCGTCTCACAGGCGAACTATGCGCCTGTCACCCTGAATGCTGCCGCTTTCACCGTCCGCTGGCTGCAGACCGATATGGAGAGCCTCGTACCCGGCGCGCTGATCGTCGGCGCATCCTCGCTGGTAACCGACTCGGCGGATCGAATGGTCATCATGGGCGTCGCCCCGAGCTTCAATTTCGACACCAACACAGGCTCGCACGGCGGCTTGATCGGCTTCAGCGAAAGCGACGGCACGCCCGTCTGGCACGAGACCCTGGCCGATTCCGGCGGATCGCAGCAGGATGCCGGCCCTGTCGCCATCGCAAACGGAATCGTCTATGGCACGCAAGGGCCGCACATCGGTGGCCCCAACGGCGATATCACCTTCACCGGACTGAGCGCCACGAGCGGCGCGGTTCTCTTCCAGACACAGATCTCGGACACGTTCGGCTATGACCAGCTGAACAGCACGAACAAGGGTTGCAGCCCCGGCTCGCCGGTGGTGTACGGCAGCACGGTATTCGTCAACCCGGGATGCATCCCTGCTCAATCAGGCGCCATTCCGCTCGCCGCCTTTGACGCCGCGACCGGACAGCCGCTGTGGACCGGAGGCCCTCAGGGCGCCAATGTGGGCACCACAATCGCCTCGGACGGGAGCAATCTGTACTACACCGCCCCGAATACCGCAGGCACACCCAACCTGACGGCGCTCGATCAGCCCAGCGGCACACCGCATTGGCAGGCGACATTGCCGGATGGCGCCGGCGGCTATCAGTACATGACCCCGACCCTCGATGGAACCGGGGGAGCCATCATTGCGGCCTCAACGTCGAGCGGCGCTTTGATCAGCAGATACGACCTCACATCCGGACAGCTCACATGGCAAAGCACGATCCCGGCAGCCGGGCTCGGCGGCGTCCAGGCTCTCGCGGTGGGCAACGGCATGATCTATGCCGGCTACGGCGATCACCTGCCTGGCGGCAGGGTCACGGTCTCGGCCCTCAACATAGCTGACGGCAGCACGGCCTGGTCGTGGTACGCGCCGACATCGACGGACAGTTTCGGGACGGGGGTCAATGCCGTCATTGCCACGAACAACCTGTTGTTCGTCTGCACGGACATCGGCGTCTACGCGGTGGACCTGAGCACTCACGCGACGACCTGGACACTAGCGGTGCCCGGCTTCGGCATGGCAATCTCCCCTTCCGGGATCTTATACGTCATCACCGCCGCCGGATATGCGTTCCAATCCGGCTCCTACTTTCCCACTAACCAGGCACTGCTCGCGGTGAACCTCCACTGAGGCTGTTGGCGCACGGACTGCGGCATCTGCCTGGCTTTACCGGACTACGCGGTAACGTACGTGGACCGCTTGCGGTGTGGCGACGGTTTCGATCATCTCGAGAGGCAGGTCATCGACGCTGCGCTCGAACAAACGTCGGCCGTCACCCAGTAGCAGGGGCGCGATGTGCAACCGGAGCTCGTCGACCAACCCGGCTGCCAGGAGCTGTTGGGTCGTCGCGGCACCGTGGACCATGACGTCCTTATCCTCCGCCTGCTCCTTCGCGATATCGACCGCCTCCCGTATGTTTCGGCAAAACGTAAAGGCTGATCTGCCCTGCGGCACGATGGAGGGTGGCGCATGCGTGAGCACCACGACGGGCAAGCCGGGAATGGGGTGGGACCCGCCCCATGCATTCACCAGATCATAGGTCCGCCGTCCGGTGAGCAGCGCACCCGTCTTTTCGAATAACCCATCGACGAATTCACGATTCCGGCCTTGCGGCCTGAAGAACCCATTCCGCTCGTAGGGCTCCGAACCGCTGAACAGCCAGTCATGAAGCCGGTGCGCGCTGCGGCCGCCGAAGGCGTGGCCGGGTACGTCACCAGGCCCGGCGATGTACCCATCCAGCGAAAGGGACATCTCGACGACCACTCTCGGCATACCGACTCTCCTGGAGGACTTCGCACGCTTGCGTGGCGCGGAATGCGCCGGGATTATCAGGCTGCTCCGCGACGCTGCCCCGGATCCTCTCACGGCATCCGGGGCAGCGCATCCCTTTTCACACAGAAGTCGGTCCCTACCCACTGCTCACGGTCAATTGCTCAACAGGACGGCAATGTTCGTTGCCGTAAAGGTGCCGGTCACCGGGTCGAAGCGCCCGGACGCGGTCACCGCGATGACGGCCGATCCAGTCAGATCGCTCGAGAGCTGGCTCACGAAGTCCGAGAACGTGCTGAAGTTGTCGTTCATCATCACGCTGGCATGGCCGATCGTAAAGGCGTCGTTGCTTTGCGTATCAGGCACGATCGTCAATGCTCCGAGCGCGCGGACGTCTATCCGCTTCGGTCCGACCTCGATGATGGGGCCATTGCCATCATCGTCACCGGGTCCACTGTTGCTGCTGCCAGACCCGCCGTTGTCACCTCCGCTGTTGTCGTTGCAGTTGTCGCCCGATCCAGGTCCGCTGTTGTCACTGCCGCCGCCGGAGCCCTGGTCACGGACGGTCGTCATCGGTCCGGTACTGCCGTCACCTCCGTGGTCGCCGTCGTCCCCGGAGTTGCAATTGACTGACAACAGATCGATCACCAGTGACGTGCTGTTCGACGACAGACCGCTGAAGACAGTCGTCGAGCCATGTCGCCCGAAGCGAAGCCTGAGGCTCGCTTCCATCGAGGGCGCAGTGACGAGCGTCTCGGCGGTAAAGTCGGGCGGCGCCGTCCCGAATCCGGTCACGAATCCGAGCGCAAGCGCGGACGAGCTCACCGACAGGCCGGACTGCGTTAAGCTGCCCGTGTTCACCACGTAAGCCGCCGGGCTTGCATCGTTCGCGGTGCTCGAGCCCGTCCCCGTAAAGTCGAAGACGTTCGGAGGCAGGCCCCCGAGTGATGCCAAGTCGAGAGTGAGGCTGCCGTCGGAAAGCTGCGTGACGCTTCCCGCCGCACGAGTCATATCGAGGTCCACCTGACCTGACGTGGCATCGAGAGTGACTGCGCCGTGACTGCCCTTGTTCACGGCCCCCGATGCATCGATCGTCTGACCGACCGAGATGTCAGCGATGCTGAAGGACCCTGAGTGTCCCTCCTCCGTAACTACCGTAGCAGGGCCGACCATCACGGTCGTGTCCTTGCGCTCGAAATCGAAGTCTCCGTCGGAGTGATCGGGCGGCCGCGGCGGGGCCGCGCTCGATCATGCCTGGGCAGTCAAAGCCAGAAAGATCAAGCGCTTAGCCACCGCATGCTGCCGCGGCGCTGAACCCCTCGAGCGGCCGGGCGCGCGACCACGCGGACTTGAGCTTGCCGCCGGTGCGGGCGAGACTTGTCGCCGGCGCCTTCGGGCCTTGCATGCTCCAGTCGATCAATGCTCCTCGAACACATCCACTATTTCGCCGGCATCGTATTCATCGCAGTGGCGGCACTCCTGCCGATCATCGACCCCTTCGCCGGAGCCCCCATCTACCTCGCCATGACCTCGGGTCTCACCTCGACCGAGCGCGGACGCATGGCGAAACTCGTCGCCCTCAACAGTTTCGTGCTGCTGCTGGCATCCATTCTCATCGGCGCCTATGTTCTGGATTTCTTCGGGGTCTCCATTCCAGCCGTGCAGATTGCGGGAGGGATCGTGGTCTGCGCGCTCGCATGGTCGCTCCTCAATGGCCCGATCAGTCCGGAGGTGTCCGCCTCCGCCAGCCCAGCCACTCCCGACAGCTTCACGCAACGCGCCTTCTATCCGCTCACGATGCCGCTCACCGTTGGTCCGGGGTCCATATCGGTCGCCATCACGCTCGGCGCGAATCCCCCACGGGGATTGCGCGCCCTGTTGACGACTACCCTCGCACACGTTGTCGGAGTGCTGATCACGGCTCTTGCGGTCTACCTGTGCTATCGCTACGCGGACCGGTTGGTACGCCGGCTCGGCACGACCGGCACCAACATCATGATTCGCCTCACGGCCTTCATTCTGTTGGCCATTGGCACGCAGATCATCTGGAATGGAGTGCGTACGCTGCTCGACGGCGTGCTCCACCCGGGCGGCGGCGCTCCCGCCGCTGCAGCCGTGATTCCCGGACGATCGTCCTCGCACTGCACTTGGGCCGTCGCTTGCCGCCCGAAGAGTGCTCGCGTCGCGCACATAACGCTGTTCCACGACGGCGGTCACGCCAGTGCACTTCTGTTGCCGTTGGCTGCCATTGCAAACGCTCCGTGACCTCATCTCCGCTCGATCTCAACCTGCTGTTGGTCCTCAACACGGTCCTGACCGAAGGCAGTGTGGCCAAGGCTGCCGGCCGGCTGCACGTGACCCCTTCCGCAGTGAGCAATGCCCTCGCACGCCTGCGACTGCTGCTCGGCGATCCGCTGGTGACCAGGAAGGGCCGCGGCATCGTGCCGACTCCCCGGGCGCTCGAATTGGCTCCGATCCTCGCCAAGGGGCTGCAGGATCTGAACGATGCCGTTCGAGCCAGCGGATTCACTCCTGCAACCACCACCCGACGGTTCACGCTCGCACTGTCGGACGCCGGACAGGTTGCTCTACTGCCGCGGATCGTCTCTCTCTTCACCAGGGAGATGCCGCAGGCACGGTTGCGGGTGGTCGGAATCGACTCATTGGTACTCCTCGGCGGCCTTGCGGGTCCGGAAATCGATGCGGTCATCGGTCCCGCAACGGTCGGCGCCGACACCCATGTCGAGAGACTCTTCGAGCATAACGCCGTCCTGATCTGCCGGGAGGGGCATCCTGCCCTGGCAAAGGCCGCGGATGCCAGAATCCTCGGCACCCTGCGTCACATTGCGATCGACATGGTGCCCGGCCAGGCTCTTCGCGACCTGGCGGGCACCGCCTACGCGAAAGCGCGAATCACTCGTGATGTTGCCATGACCGTTCCCACTTTCTTCGCTGCAGCGGCCGTCGTCGCCGCGACCGATCTGGTGGCTACCGTCCCGGCATCACTACTCGATGCCGTGGGTCATCTTTTACGGCTTCGCGCATTGCCCTCTGCCGTCACGCCGCTACCGATCACCACCAACCTCTGCTGGCACGAGCGCACGCATGCGGATTCCGCTGCTGCCGCATTTCGCGACGTGGTGCGTCGCGCAGCGACCGCTGGGTTATCTGCAGTACGCGCTGCCGGTGCTCCCGAGCGCGCAGGCAAAGCGCGCTCGAAGCACAGCATGCGACTACCCGGTCAGTAAGGCGCGCGCTGATACGTTCCGCGCTGCATCTGGACACCGAGCCGTTGCATGATTTCCGGCGGGTTGAAACCGATCGTGGCAAACTCCGCGGCAATGGCTTGCCGGGCTTCCTGCATTGCGGATTCGCTGGCCCACACGGCCGTGGTAATGACCTTCACGTGGCCATCGTCCGCGGGCCGCTGGTACACGTATCCTTCCACGAAGCCGGGTCTAGCCTTGACGATGTTGGCCGAGAAGTGCACTTTCTCGAGAAACTCTCGGGCGGCGGACTCCGGCACCAGGAACTGGTCGATCAATATCATCTCCACGGCACTTCTCCTCTTTGCAAGACATTGAGTCGGATGCGATGGAGAGCACTATGCGTTCGGGCGGTACTCACTTCAAGTGATGTTTTGTGATGGACAACCTCACACTTAATGAGTATTGGCCGCCAGCGCTGCGAGCACGCCCGCGGCGAACTCGGAGACCTGTGCCCGCACCCCGGGGTCGTGCCTGGAGCGCGCGACTTGCGCCGAAGCCTCTCGGAGCACCGCGAGGAGTGTGTGGGCAATCAGGTCGATCGGATAGGGTTTGATGAGCTTCAGCTCGATCATCTTTGGCAACTTCGCATGCAACGCTCCGAAGGCGTACCGGAATTCGATCTCGCGCCAGACCTCAGGCCCGAGCACCTGCGGCGCCTCGATGAAGGTGATGCGCTGCACGTCGGCCGAGGCACATACGTCGATCAGCCGATCGAATGAGGCGGTGAATCGCCTCCAGGGGTCCCCTTCCTGGCCCGCCTGCATCGTGGCCTGCAGAATCTCGACCTCGAGTTGCTCTGCCACGGCCTGAAAGAGCTTTTTCTTGCTGCCGAAGTGATGATACAGCGCACCGGTAGTCACGCGGGCGTCGGCTGCAATCCGTCCGGTCTGTGCGCGCGAATACCCGACGCGGGCGAAATGCCTGCGCGCGGCAGCCAACAAGGCTGCCCTCGTCGCCTCGATATTCGACTCTTTCCGCGATCGCACGCCGGCATGATAGGTCACCGAATTGACATTATGAGATTATCTGACATAATTGGATTATGTTGCAACCTGGAGGAGCTCCGATGCGTCGCACCTTCGGCACCGTAATCCTGCTGATCCTCGCCCTCTTCTTCCTGCTGACCGCATGGCAGAGCGGTACCGACCCTGCAGGCTTCGCTCAACAGCTGGGGCTTTCGATCACCAATCCGGGCGGCTACAACGAAATCCGCTCGCAGTACGGCGGATGCTTTCTGTTCGCGTCCGTCGCCTGCCTCGCTGCGCTCGGCGGTCGGGTCTCGCGACGAAGCGCGTTCGTGGTTGCGACCGTCATATTCGGCGGGCTGTTTGTCGGACGCCTCGTGAGCCTCTGGGCGGACGGCGGGATCTCAGGATATGGCGCCCTGATTCGGGCGCTCTACGTCATCGACGCCCTGGGGCTGACGCTTACCGTGACGGCGATGCTGCTCGATAGCCGGAACGGTGACGCGAAGGTCGTTGGCGTGGGGTGAGATCAGGCGGAAGGTATCTGGTTAGCAGCAGCGCCCAGGACCGTCCCGTCAGTCCGTTGCAGGATCACGGCGAAATTCGTTCCGGCGGGCACGCGTGCGTTGAGCTGTAGAGGCTGGCCCTGCCACGCGCCCAGTCGAATGATGCTGCGCACGACGTTCACCTCCTCAATCGTCGCACCGGCGTTCTCACCGCCGTGTACGGCCGTCTTGTGCTCAGGATCGAAGCCGAACAGCCACACCGTGCCCTTGCCACTGCCAGCCCCCACCTGAACCGTGACTCCTTGCGCGCCATGGCCGATGCTCACTGGGATTCCGGCGTCGGCCGCAACGCTGACGCGCGCCTTGTTGAGCGCATCAACCATGGCGTGCGCGTCGGACCCTATGAACGGCTGCTGGCCGTCGACGACCGCCTGTGGGGTATACACCTGCTGGCCGCCTGCTCGCGCGGCATAGTCTCGTTGTCTCTGATCGACCTCTGCCAGGGAGTACGGGTCGCGCCACGAGAACGTGTTCCAATAGGTCACGTGCAGATCGAGGACCAGAACGCCGGGCACCTTGTCGCGCACGCGCGCGAGCATCGAGTCGGCGGGCGGGCAATCGGAACAGCCGAGCGACGTGAACAGCTCGACGACGACCGGCCTCGGTGCGGCGAGCGCAGGGCCCGTTGCAAGCGCAAAGAACAGCAGACTCGCCAGCCTCTTCATAGCGCGCTCTCCCACTGACTCTCTGCGACAGCCCCGGATGGCCCCCGCGTGGATCCAATCATACGCCTCGCCGCCGCGAGCGTTCCCGCGGCGCTCACTTCATAATCGTAGGGTCGCTCGTCGCCGGAGCGATCAACGAAGGGCTCGCAAATGGGTATCTGGTCAAAACGCTCGGCCGAGGTCCTGCGCCATGAAGCCCTGCAAGAGGACTCCGCCACGAGTCTGCGCCGGTCCCTCGGCCCCTGGAGCCTCACCGCGCTGGGGATCGGCGCCATCGTGGGGGCGGGAATCTTCGTCGTCACGGGAACCGCTGCGGCCGAGTATGCGGGACCTGCCATCATCATTTCATTTCTGCTCGCCGCCTTTGCCTGTACGTGCGCCGCGCTCTGCTATGCCGAGCTCGCGGCCATGGTGCCGGTCTCGGGTGGCGCTTACAGCTATGCCTACATGGCATTCGGCGAGCTGCCTGCCTGGGTGCTCGGCTGGAGCCTGATCTGCGAGTTCCTGTTCGCCGCGGCGACCATCAGTGTCGGGTGGTCGGCGTATCTCTCATCCCTCATTTCGATGGCGGGCATTCACGCGGCCGGGCCCCTCTGGCGCGCGCCGATCACGTTGGATCCGGGCCGAGCGTTGCATCTCACGGGTGCCGTCGCCAACGTTCCGGCGGCTCTGCTGGCGCTCGTTATGGGGGCTGCGCTGATGCGCGGGGCACAGGCCTCGGCACGCGTAAACAATGTCATTGTTGCCATAAAACTCGCCGTCGTCCTCGCCTTCATCGGCTTTGGCGCCTCGCACGTCAGGCCGGCGAATTGGACGCCATTCATTCCCCCCAATCTGGGTGAGTTCGGCCGCTTTGGCTGGAGCGGTGTCTTCCGCGCGGCGGGGGTGATCTTCTTTGCGTTCCTGGGCTTTGACTGTGTGTCGACGGCCGCGCGGGAGGCCCGCAATCCCTCCCGCGATACCCCAGTGGGCATCCTCGGCTCCCTGTTGGCGTGCACGGTTCTCTATGTCGCAGTGGGACTCGTACTGACGGGTCTGTCCCCTTATCACGAGCTCGCGGTTGCGGATCCCTTGCTCGCGGCGCTGCGCGGCGGCGGCCCCTCACTGGCATTTCTCCAGCCCCTGATCGGATTGGGCGCCCTCATCGGCCTCACCTCGGTCATGCTCGTGCTCCTCTTCGCCCAGAGCCGCATCTTTCACGCCATGGCTCGTGATGGTCTGCTTCCGGCCGCCTTTGCCCGTGTGCACCGCACGGCCGCCGTTCCCCGGCTGGGCATTGCAGTGGCGGCCGTCGCGACCGCGGCGCTCGGCGCGCTCTTCCCGATCGAGCTCCTGAGCGAGCTCATCTCGATCGGAACCCTGTTCGCTTTCGTCGTCGTCTGTGCGAGCGTGCTCCTGCTTCGCCACACGCAGCCCTCCCTTCCCAGGCCGTTCCGCGTGCCCTGGGCTCCCCTCGTCAGCGGCCTCGGCGCCCTGACATGCGGCTATCTGATGTTCAGTCTTCCTTTCGACACCTGGCTGAGATTCCTCGGCTGGATGTTGGTCGGTCTCGCGTTGTATTTCCTATACGGCTTCCGTCGCTCCGCGGCCGCGGACACCACCGGCGCGGCCGGCGGTCTCGACGGGCCGATCTGACCGGAGATTCTCATGCAGCGCCCAGCCGCCCCGTCGCTTGCGGATATCGAGAATGCCCGCGCCAGGCTCGAGGGAGTCATCACCAGAACGCCCCTCCTGCGCCTGCAGCACGATGGGCCGCAGGAGATCTATCTGAAGCTCGAGCTCCTGCAACCGGTCGGCTCGTTCAAGATCAGATGTGCCGCCAATGCGATCCTGTGCATGCCCGCGGAGGACCGCAAGCGAGGCGTCACGACCGCGAGCGCTGGAAATTTCGCGCAAGGCCTCGGTTACGCGGGCCGTCAACTCGGGGTCCGAGTGACCTCCGTGGTCCCCGAAAGTGCTGCCGCCTCCAAGCTGCAAGCGCTGGAGCGCCTCGGGGTGAAAATCGACCGTCGCCCCTATGCGCAGTGGTGGAGCGTGCTCGAGAGCCCGGAAGCGCACGGGTTCGGCGGCAATTTCATCCATCCCTTCCTCGGCACTTCGGTGCTCGCGGGAAACGGCACGATCGGGCTCGAGATCCTCGATGAGATGAGCCCCGGGACGGTGCTCGTACCGTATGGAGGCGGTGGCCTCATCACCGGAATCGCGGCGGCGGTCAAGTCGCTCACGCCCCACGTGCGAATCCTCGCCGCCGAATCCTCTGCCGGAACACCGGTCGCTGCAGCCCTCGCCGCCGGTCGGCCCACGACCGTTCCGTTCGACAGTGGCACGTTCATCACCGGAATGGGAAGTCCCCGGGTTTTCGAGCCGATCTGGAATATCCTGCGGCCGCTGCTCGACGGCTCGCTGTGTGCGTCCCTACCTTCGATCGCAGCGGCGATTCGAATGCTCGTCGAGCGTCATCACATCGTCGCCGAGGGAGCAGGCGCCGCGCCTGTGGCCGCCGCACTTGCGAACAAAGATCTGCCCGGACCGATAGTCTGCATCATCTCCGGAGGGCATCTGGACCCGAAGCACCTCACGACCATACTGATGGGCGAGGTACCGTAGCCCGACGTCGTTCGCTTGACGGTGGGAGGCATGCCGAAAAACCGCGCGTGTAACACGTCGGATCAGGCCGTCCTACATAGACGGAAAAATTTCCAAACTAACGATGCTTTCCTGGCGACTTGCCCCAATGCGGGTAGACTGGGTTCATGCGCCAGCGCGACATGCAACACCACACATATGCCGACTACCTCATTTGGTCTGCCGATAGTGGCAACGAAGTCATAGACGGCGTCGCCTATGTAAGAGAGCCGCCTTCGCCCTCCCGACGGCACCAGGAGTTCGTCCTCGAGCTCGGTTACCAGATAACCCAGTCACTCGCGAATAAATCAGTACGCGCCTATATCGCACCCTTTGACGTCCGCTTACCGAAGGACGGCGGGGCCGATGACGAAATTGATACCGTAGTACAGCCCGACGTTCTCATCGTCTGCGACCCGCAGAAGCTCGACGAGCGGGGCATGCGTGGCGCCCCTGATTGGATCGCGGAAGTCCTCTCGCCCTCTACCGCCCGCTACGACCGAACCACCAAGCTGCGCGCCTACGAACGGGCCGGCGTTCCCGAGGTCTGGCTGATAGACCCTGTCGAGGAGACAGTCGCGATCCACCGCATCGCCGGCAATCAGTACGCCCAGCCGATTGTCCTCAAGCTCGCGGGAACAACGGCGATCGCGGCTGTTCCCGGCGTGAGCATCGATTGGGGTCGCCTGCTGGCCGACCGCTTTTAGCAACAGTCCGTTGCGCGAGGGGTCAGGGTTAACTCTTCGTAATCTCGTGCACGCCCCGTATCGGCCGCCGTTATATTCGTTGCGAATCACACCCGAGGGGAGCCCACCGAATGTCCCGGCCAGTCATGACACGTCCTGTCTCCGTGAGAGTGATCCCCCTTGCAGCGACCGCACTCTTCCTCGCCGCCTGCGCCGCACAAGTGCGCGTGGCGCCCGCCGTCTATGTGCCACCGGACGCCGTCGTCCAGGTGCGCCTCGCGCCGCCTCCGCTACCGGTTTACGTGCAGCCGCCCTGCCCCGTGGCCGGATGGATCTGGACTCCGGGTTACTGGGCCTGGGCACCCGCCGGGTACTACTGGGTGCCCGGGACCTGGGTGGCTCCGCCTCGTATTGGCGTCCTGTGGACGCCTGGATATTGGGGCTACATCGGCGGGGCGTACGTCTGGCACGCCGGATACTGGGGCCCGCACGTCGGCTTCTATGGCGGTGTGCATTATGGTTTCGGCTATACCGGTGTCGGCTATGCCGGCGGCCGCTGGGTTGGTGGCACGTTTGCATACAACCGCAGCGTCACGAACGTCAATGTGACTGTCGTTCACAATATCTACAACGAGACCGTGGTCAATGACGTGAATGTGACCAGGGTGAGCTACAACGGCGGCGCCGGCATCAGAGCGGAACCAACAGCCCAAGAGCGCCTGGCGGAACGGGAGCAGCACGTCCAGGCGACGGCAATGCAACGGCAACACGTGGAGCGAGCCCGGAATGATCCCGCGATGATGGCTCATGCCAACCACGGCCACCCGGCGATCGCCGCCATTCCCCGGACCGGCAGGTTCGATGGACGGGGCAGCGTTGGTGACCACGGCGCGGGTGAGCGAGCGAACGGACGTTCCGCGGAATTCCGCGGGAACATGAATAGGGGTAATGCCGCGCACGCTGCGCGGGACGCACGCCGACCGGAAGCGCGGCATCCCGGCCCACGCAAGCACCGGAACGCGAAGCGAAGGCAAAACCGGCATGGCCAGCCGGATTAGGACCGCGCGCACGGTGGTGCGCGGCAGCAGCCTCGTAGCGCCGCGCAAGCGTTGGGCGTGCTGATCCCTTACCCGGCACTCACCAGGGGCTCACCGAGCCTGCAGCGGTCGACCTCGATGCCCAGACCAGGGGCGGCCGGTACGCTGCCGAAGCCATCGGCACTTCGCGGCTGATGGCCGGCGAGGTGCTCGTTCGTCCAGTCGTTCATGAACGACACCGTGAGCAGGCATTGGGCGCGAGTGCTGGCGGCGAGATGGGCGGAGGTCGCCGACACGATGTCGCCACCCCACGTGTCCTCGATCGTGACCTGGATTCCGAGCTCATCGCAGACATCCCGCAGCAGTCTCGCCTTGGTCAATCCACCCACGCGCGATACCTTCAGATTGACCGCGCCGGCGCCACCCTCATGAATCGCACGCAGGAGAGTCGGCAGGTCCGTCACGATCTCATCGTATACCATCGGCAGCGACGTGCGCTTCCTGACCTCGATGCACTCCTCCATCGTGGGACACGGCTGCTCCAGATAAAGCCGCGGCAGCGGCTCCATTGCGCGGGCGGCGAGCAGGGCATCATTGAGCCGCCAGCCGCAGTTGGCATCTGCAACGACGAGATCCTCCGGGCCTGTCGCCTCGATGACCTGGCGCACACGGAGCGCATCGAGAGTCGGATCACCACCGACTTTGAGCTGAAATCTGTGGATGCCCTCCCTGCGGCGCTCGAGCACGTAGGCCGTCATCTCATCCGGTGTGCCGAGGGGCACGGCCATGTAGAGCGGGAACTGCTGCTGACGAATACCTCCAAGCAACGTCGCTACCCCGACGCCAAGGGCGCGGCCAGTCAGGTCCCAACAGGCGACGTCGATGGGACTCTTTGCGTAAGCGTGACCGCTCAGCGTCGCTTCCATGGCGTCATTGACGGCGGCGTGGTTCATCGGATCCAGCCCGAGGAGGGCCGGCGCCAGCAGCGACAATGCGGCGCGCGCACCTTCGGCGTGGGCAGGTAAATACGTGGTCCCCAGGGGACAGACCTCACCCCAGCCGTGAAGACCATTGTCCGCCGTAACGCAAACGATCGTCGATGCGAGCGAGGTGATCTTCCGTCCACCCGACATGACGTATGCACCGTGAACGTAGGTCAGCTCGAAGCCGTAGACGTCGATGCGTTCGATTTTCATTCCACACCTCCGGGCGGCGGCATGGCGCGCTGCGACATCTCACTGTGATAGCTCAGCTCGACGCCCGCATCCTCCGCGATGGTCTCGAAGCCGAGATCCGCCGGCGACTCGCTCGCTGAGGATACATCGGCGGCCATGCCCGCAAACTGGAAATCATCGAGGTTGGTCACGGCAAAGACGGTCAATCGCGAGCCGGTACCCACTACGAAGAACGACAGCCTGCCCGGACCCTGAAAGGCCCTCTCGAATGCGTGTTTGAAGTCGATTGGCTCGAGCGTCGCTCGCGCCTGCGGGGCAAGTGGAGCCAGCAGAGCGGCCAGCGCACCCTCGTCAGCCACGCCCGCCTGCGCTTCGAAGAGCCGGCTTCCCTGCGCAGCCGCGTCGGCCGCAATCCACGAATCGGCCGCGGTGGCCTTGCATTCGAGCCAACTCCGGGACTCCTTGCTCTTTTGCGTGAGCCTGCCGGGTTTGGGCAGCGCCTGCATGCACTCATCGGCGCGGAAAAATACCTGCCTTTCGACACAGCGGGTCGTACCCGCTCCGGCAGCATGCCCGGCGGCATTGAGATGCACGCACGCATACAGCACAAATAAATGGAGCATAACGCGTACCGATGATGCGGCCAGCCTGGCGAGCCGGCGGGAAGCCGAGACGAACCATAGCCTGCCCACGCCGTGGGCGGCAATCTCCGGCGGTTTTGCGATAGCCCGACCGCTCGATGCGATGGGAGCGGCATCGCAGGGTCGGCTCAGACCGCCGCAGCGACTCCAGAACTCGCGCTCACGAAGTAAACTACGCGGCGCGATCGTCGTAGACGCACATGCGCGCTACTCACCGTTCGCAAACCGTATGTTCGAGAGAGGTGCGGCGATGCCTGCAGCAGTCATGCGCAAATTCGGAGTGGGGTTGGCCTGTCTGTCGTTGACCTGCCTGGCAGGCGCGGCCGTGCCGGCATCAGATGTGACGCCGACAGGATCGGACATGCTGGGCTTCACAGCGAGCGGCGCTGCGCAGGAGCGGGATCTGGAGCGCCGTTTCGACGCGCAATTGAGCGCTCCAGAGATGCGCGAATGGCTACGGCAGCTCTCATCCGGACCGAATCAGGTGGGCTCGCCGCACGACAAGGCAAACGCTGAATTCCTTCTGGCCCTGTTCAAGCAATGGGGCTGGGATGCGCGCATCGAGCAATTCGACGTGCTCTACCCGACACCGAAGCAGGAATTGGTCGAGATGACCGCCCCGACGGTCTTCAAAGCGGCTTTGCACGAGCCGCCGGTGAAAGGCGACCGCACATCGGCACTCGGCGGCGCTTTGCCGCCATATAACGCATATGGCGCCGACGGCGATGTGACCGCACCGCTCGTCTACGTCAACTACGGAATGCCCGATGACTACAAGGAGCTCGCGCGCTACGGAGTCAGCGTGAAGGGCAAGATCGTGATCGTGCGCTATGGCAAAGGGTGGCGCGGCCTGAAGCCCGAGCTCGCATACGAGCACGGCGCGGCCGGGTGCCTGATCTATTCCGACCCCGCCGATGACGGCTACTTCACCAGCGATACGTATGGTCAGGGTGGCGGCTCGCGGCCGCCGGACGGAGTGCAACGCGGGTCGGTGATGAACATGGAGTGGTATCCCGGCGACCCGACGACACCGGGATATGGCTCGGTGCCGGGCGCGAAGCACCTGGCCATCAAGGACGCGAAGACGATCCTCAAGATTCCGGTGCTGCCGATCTCCTATGCCGATGCGACCCCGCTGCTGCAGGCGCTCGGGGGACCGCTGGCGCCGGCAAACTGGCGCGGCGCGCTGCCGATGACCTACCACATCGGCGCCGGGCCGACGGAAGTGCATCTGGTGGTGAAGTCGGACTGGAGCCTGAAGCCGCTCTATGACGTGATCGCCGTATTGAAAGGCTCCAAAGAAGGCGACGAGTGGGTCCTGCGCGGCAATCACCATGACGGCTGGGTGTTCGGCGCCTGGGACCCGCTGTCCGGCACGGTTGCGCTCATGGGCGAGGCCAAGGCGCTCGGCGCCCTGCATCGCCAGGGCTGGACACCCAGGCGCACCATCGTGTATGCGAGCTGGGATGGAGAGGAGCCCGCGCTTCTCGGCTCGACCGAGTGGGCGGAGACGCATGCCAAGGAGCTGCAGCAAAAAGCGGTGTTGTACCTCAATTCCGACACCAACTCCCGCGGCTTCTTCTCTGCCGACGGCAGCCACTCGCTGCAACACCTGGTCAATCAGGTCGCCTCTGGCGTGACCGACCCCGAGACGAACGTCAGCGTGCAGCAGCGCGAGCGCGCATCGATCGAGGTCCGGGGCACGGAGCCGAACGCCAGTCCGACGGCGACGGAGCTGGCCAGGCTGGCAGCCGCCGGCGGGGACATTCCGCTGGGTCCTCTGGGCTCGGGGTCGGATTACGGCTCCTTCCTCGATCATCTCGGCATCGCCTCGCTCGATCTGGCATTCTCGGGCGAGGACCAGCAAGCGGGCGTTTATCATTCGCGCTACGACTCGTTCGACCACTTCGTTCGCTACGGCGATCCCAACTTCGAATATGAGGTTGCCCTGGCGAAGGTGGCCGGCCATGTCATGCTGCGCACCGCCGATGCGGAAGTGCTACCGATGCGCTTCGCCGATTTCAGCGCCACGCTGGACCGCTATGTCGGGGAATTGCACGAGATAGTGGCCGGCGAGCGCAAGGCAACCGCGGCGCAACACGCGCTGCTCGATGCAGATGCCTACCGGCTGGCCGCCGATCCGGCTCACCCGGTGGCGGCGCCCGAGCGCCTGACGGACGTTCCGCGCATCGATCTGACACCGCTCGATCAGGCTGCAAAGCGTTTGCAGCAGAGCGCCAAGGACTATGAGGCGGCTTACGAGGCGCGTGCCTCGGCAGGACTGTCCATTCCCGCCGGTCAATTGCGGCAGATCAATGCGACGATGACGACCATGGAGCGGCGCCTGCTCGATGAGGCAGGCCTCCCGGGCCGCGCCTGGTACAAGAACATGTTCCAGGCACCGGGGGAGCTGACCGGCTATGCGCCGAAGACCATTCCCGCCGTGCGCGAATCGCTCGAGGCACGGAACTGGAGTCGTGCCAATGAGTACGCCAGGATCACCGCCAAGGTGCTCGACGGCTATCGCGCGCAGCTCGATCGACTCACGGCACTGCTCAATGGACGCTGAGGCCGGTCAAATGGCTTGAGCCGGAAGCGGGACGGCGGTGGTGCGCTTGAGCTCTTCCATCGAGAAGACGGCCCGCACCTCTGCACAGCGGGTCGAGCCGATGAGGAGCTTGTAGACCTCGTCGTAGCTGGCAACGTCCGCGAGCTGCAGTTTGAGCAGATAGTCGACATCCCCGCTCGTGCGGTGAAACTCCGTGACGGAGGGAATCGCACGCACGGTCGCTGCGAAATGCTCGAACCAGGCTTGCGAATGCTCCGCGGCCCGGATCAGGACGAACATCGTCAGCCCCGCGCCCAGCTGTGCGGCATCGAGCAGCGCGACCCGCTTCTGAATGATGCCGGCATCTTCCAGGCGCTTGATGCGGTGCCAGCAGGCGTTCGTGGAAAGGTGCACACGCTCGGCGATCGCAGCAACTGCCTGCGAGGCATCCTCCTGCAGGAGGTCCAGGATGCGTAGATCCGTACAATCGAGGTCGGGCATGGGAATTTTTCCCATAGAATGGGTTTTACTTAGTCTAAATGGAGAAATTTTTAGACGCCACTTTGACTATCTTCGCTCTACTGGCGTCAAAGAAGCAGGGGGCTCGGTGTTCGACCGCCTATTCCTCGACCACCCCCGATCGGTGGGGGAGTCGTATCTGGAGCATCAGCGCCACGCCCTGGGATTTGGCATGTCCTTGCTCGGCGCTGCGCTGGCTTGCCTCGTGCACGCGCTCATTCCGGGCTTGTTCGTCCGGACCGGCAGCGAGGCGATCACGCGATTGCATGATCGTATGGTCGTCAATCGGGCCGCACGGGATCGCGCGCGGGTGATATCGCTCCGGACTTAAGCCGCTCGGCCGTAGTACAGCGCCGAGACGTGTGTCGCTTCCGCGAAGAATAGCCAGCGCTCGGTGAGTAGTCCCAGAGCGGCGCACGCCACGGCGGCTGCGGTCGCCGGGAGCGGCGCGACCGCGAGCCCGGCGAGAACCGTGAGGAAGAGGGGCGCGGCAAAGGCCAGGCCCAATGCGAGGCGCCGCAGTCTCGCACTATGCCGCCGGGCAATCGTGAACCCCATCTCGCGCAGAACGTAGTTCTCGGTGAAATGCGGCGCATCCAAAGGACGCACCTCCACGTCCTTCGGCAAGCCAATCGCGGAAGCGAGGCTCGCGAGCGGAGTCTGGGCATCGACGTGGCGCCAGTAAGCGCGCTTGGCGAGAAGTGCGATGGCCGCGGTCACCGGGACGATGACGAATATCGATGCCGATCCACCCACGAGGACGGCATGCAGCAGAGCAAACAGCAGGGCGCCGGAGAACACCGCATAAATCAGATAGTCGGGCGCGGTGTGTGAGTTGTGCCACTGGCGTATCGGCTTGAGGCTCGCGTAGATCATCGCGGTACAGAAGACCGTGCCGAGCGCCATGATCGCAACGGCGGCCCCGAGCAGCCGCGGCGCGATGCCCTCATGATCCCAACGCAGCGCCAGCAGAAACAGGATCACGACCGGATAGGTGAGTACCGCGCCGACTGCCTCACGTGACAGCCACGAGGAGCGCCACTGGCTGAAGGCGCGCCACGCCCGATCCGCGCGCCCGAGATGCAATGCCGATGCCCCGAGACCGAGGGAGGCGATCACGAGGCCAAGTAAAGTGCTGGCGGCAGCGAAATGCGGCGTCGCCGGCAGAAGTCCGAGGAACGCGTAGACGCCGGTCCAGGCGAGCAGCCCGTATGCGAAGCCCGTCAACGTGGTGAGGAGCAGAACGGAGACCGCCGGCCTCATCGGCTGAGTACCCGATCCAGCAGCCGCAGCAGGGCGACACCGACACCGCCGCCACCGCCGCTCTGTTCGGCCGCTTCGGATGCAGTAGGGATCGTAGCGCTGCGAGCCGGCAGATACTTGTTGGTGGGTCGATAGCCCAACTCGGGGAGCAGATCGTTGCCACCGCGCGCCGCGACCAGCTTGGAGACTCGGCTTTCCGGGTCACCGAGATCGCCAAAATGGCGCGCGCGGCTCGGACATGCAGCGACGCACGCCGGCTCGCGCTCGGCCTCCGGCAGGCTCTGGTCGTAGATCCGATCGACACAGAGCGTGCACTTGCGCATCACGCCCGCCTCCTCGTCGAACTCCCGTGCGCCATAGGGACAGGCCCAGGAGCAGAGCTTGCAGCCGATGCAGATCTCCGGGTCGATGAGGACGATGCCGTCCTCGGCGCGCTTGTACGAGGCGCCGGTCGGGCAGACCGTGACGCAGAGGGCATCCTCGCAATGCATGCAGGAGCGAGGCAGATTCACGGTGCGGGAGCATCCTTGACCGGCGGCTTCGTACGAATGCACCCGGTTGAACCACACTCCATCGGGCTTCGGGCCGTGCGGGTCGTAGTCCGGCAGCGGGCCGGCCTCACCGCCGCTGTTCCACTCCTTGCAGCTCACCGCGCACGCATGACAGCCGACACAGGTGTCCAGGTCGATGACCAGTCCCAGCCGCTTCGCCCCCGGGACAGCCGCGGGCAACCGAGTCATCGGCCATTCTCCATGGCCAGCGTGAGCCGCACCGGGTTTGCCCCCAGGCGCGGAGCGACTTCCGCCGGCGCCGGCGCCCTGCACCGCTCGATCGCGACAGTCAGGTCGTACCATGCCGCCTGCCCGGTCACCGGATCGGAGTTGGAATTCCTGGGCTCGCGGCCTTCCTTCGGCAGATATTCCGAAATCAGGTGGTTCAACAGGAATGCCCGGCGAAACTCCGGCGCGTTGTGCTCGAGGGCCCAGGCCCCGGCGCGCTTGCCGATCGCATTCCAGGTCCAGACGGTATCGCGATTGAGGCCGGTCATGGTGCGCACCTGACACTTCAGTTTGCCGTTACGGGAATGCACCCACACCCAATCCTCATCCCTGACCCCGATCCTGCCGGCGAGGTCGCGGTGTAGATAGATGCGGTTCTCGGGAAGGATCTGCCGCAGCCACGCGTTCTGCGAGCCCCATGAGTGATACATCGCCATCGGCCGCTGGGTGATGGCGTGCAGGGGAAAGCGCGTGCGGTCGCTGAGTGCCTCTTCCAGGGGCACGTACCAGATCGGCAACGGGTCGAAGAACTCCGCGATGCGCGCGCGCAGCCGCTGCGGCGGACGATGATTGCCGTGTCCATCAGCCGCGAGCCGAAATCTCTGCAGCGTCTCACAGTAAAGCTGCAGGACGATCTGCGCATCGCTCTCTACCAGCCCCATGGCCTTCGCACCGGCGAGATAAGCCCTGTTGGCATGTTTGTAGTAGAGCTGCTCGGGCGGCAGCTCATGCTTCCAAAAGCCGCCATTCTCCACGTACCGCTCGAGCTGCCTCGCATTGGGCGATCCCCTGCCGATCGCGCAGGCGTCCTCACCGCGAAAGCCGGCCAGCGGCCCGATGCCGGGGGCGCGCTCGTGCCGCACGATGTAGTCCGCATATGAGGAGTAGAGCGCGTTGCCCCGCGCATCCACGAAATCCGGTAGACCGAGCCTGCCGGCAAGATCGAGCAACACATCCTGAAAGGGCCGGACGTCACGCCCGGGCTGCAGCACTGGAACGCGAATGGCATCGGCCGGACCGTGCGCCGAGCCGATGGGACGGTCGAGGAGGGAGATGCAGTCGTAGCGCTCCAGGTAGGTGGTGTCGGGCAACACCAGATCGGCGTAGGCCACGGTCTCCGAGGCGAACGCGTCCGCCACGATGACGAACGGGATGCGGTAGTTGCCATGATCGTCCGACTCGCTGAGCATGCGCGTCGTCTCGCCCGGATTCATCGCTGAGTTCCACGCTATGTTGGCCATGAACAGGAACAGCGTGTCGATCCGCGACGGCCCGCCCTCGAATGCACGAGCAACCGCCATGTGCATGAGCCCATGGATGGCGAGCGGCGCCTCCCACGAGAACGCGCGGTCGAGCCGCAGCGCCTCACCCTGCTCATCGATGAGCAGATCCTCCGGGCCGAGCGGAAAGCCGAGCGGCGGGCCATCCAGCGGCTCGCCGGGAGCCGTCGAGCGGCCCGGCGGTGACCCGCCGGGAATCGGCTTGGGATAGGGAGACTTGTATCGCCACGATCCGGGAGTATCGACCGCGCCGAGCAGCATCTGCAGCACGTGAAGCGCGCGGCAGGTATGAAAGCCGTTGGAATGAGCCGAGATGCCCCGCATCGCGTGCATGGACACCGGCCGCCCGGTCATGGCTGCGTGTCGGCGGCCGCTGGTATCGGTCCACGGCTGCTCGATCACCACCGGCTGTTTGAAAGCGACTTCGGCGATTTCCCGGGCAATGCGCCGTATGGTCGCGGCATCGATGCCGCAACGGGCGGCCGCCGCCTCCGGCGAGTACTCCTGGCTGCCATAGCGGCGGGCGAGCAATTCGAAAGCCGGACGCGCGCGCCGTCCGTCGTGCAGAGTGAACTCCCCCATGAGCGCCGGGTCGATCCCGGCGCTCATCGCCCGCGCCAGGGAGTTGGAATTGCGATCGAACGACAGCTCGCGCCCCGCATCGTCACGCGCGATCAGCCCGTGATCGGCCTCCCCCGGGGCATCGATGACCAGATGGTGCGCATTGGTGTAGCGGATGAGAAACTCGGTATCGACCTCACCGGCTTCGAGCAGGCAGTGGATGAGCGCGAGGATGAGCAGGCCGTCGGTACCCGGCCGCACGGCGAGGAACTCATCCGCAATGGCGGAATAGCCGGTACGGACTGGATTGATCGAGATGATCTTGGCGCCGCGCTCCTTGAGCCTGCCGAGTCCGAGCTTTATGGGGTTCGAATCGTGATCCTCCGCCACTCCGAAAAGAAGGAAGAGCCGCGTGTGCTCCCAGTCCGGCTCACCGAACTCCCAGAACGCACCCCCGACGGAATAGAGCCCGGCCGCCGCCATGTTGACCGAGCAGAAGCCGCCGTGCGCGGCGTAGTTCATGGTGCCGAACTTGCGGGCAAAGTGGCTGGTCAGCGCCTGCGACTGATCGCGTCCGGTGAAGAACGACAGGCGGTTGGGGTCCGAGGCGCGGATGGCCGCGAGCCGCCGGGTCACGATCTGCATGGCCTCGCCCCAGGAGATGGCGCGGAATCCGCCGGAGCCGCGCGGGCCCACGCGCGCGAGTGGAGTCGAGAGCCGGGCGGGGGAAATCGCCGTCATGATGCCGGCGGATCCTTTGGCGCAGAGCACACCCCGGTTCACGGGATGGTCGCGGTTGCCCTCGATGTGACGGAGCTTGCCGTCCTCGAGGTGCACCTTGATGCCGCAGCGGCAGGCGCACATGTAACACGTGGTACGGGCAACCGTTTTCATGGGTATCCCGCCACCGACGTCCGGCCAGCGGAAGCCGCATGATGCGGCAAATGCCGCTATCCATCCAATGCAAATATCGCAGGCGAGCCATATACTGAAGGCATATGAACCTGCATCACCTCTCGATTTTCTTCGCGGTGGCGAGCACCGGCAGCCTCACGGCCTCCGGCCGCAGGCTGCACATCTCGCAACCCGCGCTGTCGCGAGAGCTCAAGGTCTTCGAGGAGCGCCTGGGCGTCCCGTTGTTCGAGCGCCACTCGCGCGGCATGCGCCTCACGCAGGCCGGCGAAGTGCTCAGTCAGTATGCAAAGCGGCTCTTCGAGCTCGAGCGTGCCGCAGAAGGGGCAATGCGGGAAATCGCCGGCGGCCAACAGGGGCGACTCTCGATCGGTGCAAGCAACACGATCGGGACGTACGTGTTGCCGCGGGTTCTCGCCGCCTTCAGGCGCTCCCGGCCCAAGGTGCAGGTGACTCTGTTCGTGGGCAATACCCTGCAGGTGTCGCAGGGCGTCGATGACCTGCGTTTCATGCTGGGCTTCATCGAAGGACCGCTGCACTTCGAGGGCCTGCGCGCCGAAGTGTTTCGCGATGATGAGATCGTTCCGGTCGCCTCGCCCGATCACCCGCTCTTCGGCAGGCGGCGGCTGACGGTCGGCGATCTCAGTGATCAGCCGCTGCTCGTGCGCGAGAGCGGCTCGGGAACGCGCGAGGTCATTGCGGCGAAGCTGCGCCGCTGGAGCCTCACGCAGAATCCAACCATGGAGTTCGGCAACACGGAGGCGCTGAAGCGCGCAGCAGTGCACGGCGGGGGCATAGCGTGGCTGCCGCGGATCTGCATGCTGAGCGAGTTGCGCGAGGGCGCGCTGCGTGAGCTGCCATTGCGGGATCTGAGGATCGTGCGGCCCCTGATGGTCCTAAGTCGGGAAGGGGCGCCGGTACAGCCGGTGGCGGCAGCGTTCCTGGACCTTTTACGGGAGCGTGGCAAGCGCGGCGGCTGACCTGCGGGACCGGAGTTTGCGGCTCGGATAGCGTGAGCTCTGAGCGCAAGGAACCTACCTCATCGCCGCAAGGAACGCACCCGGAAGCCGCAGGACAGCGGGAGCAGCAACCGGGCAGATCGCCGTGGTCGCGCCGTTTCCCGTGGATATTCGGCATCGCCCTGGTGATCGTCGGCATCGCCGCGCTCGGCTACTACTTCATCTACGGTCAGTACCACATCAAGACCAAGGATGCATACGTACAGGGAGATCTGATCCGCGTTGCGCCCCAGGTGAGCGGCACGGTCACTGAGATAGCAGCGGACGAGACGCAGTACGTGCGGGAGGGAGCCCCTCTGGTACGCCTGGACCCGACCGACAACGATGTTGCTTTGGCGCGAGCGGAGGCAAGCCTGGCGGAGACGGTGCGGGAGGTAGCCCATCTGTTCGACATGGAACGTCAGGCACAGGCCGCTGTTGCCCGCCAGGAAGCCGAGGAAAAACTTGCCGCCCGCACGCTTCAGCGCGACCGCAGCATCGCCCGCGCCGGCGCAGTATCACGACTTCGCATCGACCAGGATCAGACCGCCGACCGCAACCTGCAGGCGGGGCTCAGGGAAGCGCGTGCGCAGCTCGCTTCCGCTCATTCCGCGGTCTCGGGAACCGACCCGACGACGCATCCGCAGGTGCTGCTGGCCGAAGCCAACCTGCGGGCCGCCTGGCTCGCGCGGCAGCGCGCTGCCGTCCTGGCTCCCGTGTCAGGGTACATCGTGCGACGAACGGTGCAGCTCGGCGAGCAGGTCGGCCCCGGCACGGAGATGCTCGCCATCGCTCCACTCGAGCGTGTCTGGGTCGATGCCAACTTCAAGGAGACTCAGCTTTCCAAGCTGCGCATCGGCCAACCGGTGTCATTGACTGCGGATCTTTACGGCAGGCGGTACCGCTTCCATGGCCGGGTGCTCGGCCTTGCGGGCGGGACGGGTGAGGCCCTCGCGGTTCTCCCGCCCGAGAACGCGAGCGGCAACTGGATCAAGATCGTGCAACGTCTGCCGGTGCGGATCGGGCTCGACCCGCGGGAGCTGCGCGACCACCCGCTCTTTCTCGGGCTCTCGATGGATGTGGATGTCGACGTTCACGACACGAACGGCGCCTCGCTCACCAAGACGCCAGCCTGGCCGGCAGCACTACGCACCAACGTTTACGCATCACGGGACGCCGGTGCGGAGCCGTTGATCCGTCGCATCGTGAATGAGAGCCTCGGGCGCTCGCCGCCAACCGTACCTCGGACTGCCCGAGCCACACCATGAGTGCTGCTGCACCGGCGGTCCGCCCGGGGGTGCACCCGTGGCTGGTCGCCCCGGTAGTCGCGCTGGCGGCCTTCATGGAGGTTCTCGACATCTCCGTGGCCAACGTCGCGCTGCCTCACATCGCCGGAGATCTCTCGGTGAGCCGCGACGAGTCGACCTGGATCCTCACGAGTTATCTCGTGGCGAACGCCATCATCATGCCGATCACCGGCTGGCTCGCGGCCCGGTTCGGACGGAAACGTCTCTTCCTGAGCTGCATCGCCGCCTTCACGATCGTCTCGCTTCTGTGCGGCCTCGCTCCCAGCCTGCCGGTGCTCGTCCTCCTGCGGGCCCTGCAGGGCGCCGCCGGGGGTGGCCTGCAGCCGACGGGCCAGGCAATCCTCAACGATGCGTTCCCGCCCGAGAAGCAGGGCATGGCAACGGCCGTTTACGGCGTCGCCGTAGTCGTCGCGCCTGCGATAGGGCCGTCGCTCGGCGGCTGGATCACCGATAACTACGATTGGCGATGGGTGTTCCTGATCAATGTGCCCGTGGGCGCGCTGCTCCTCTTCCTGATCGGCACCCTGGTGAAGACACCGAATGAGGCCCCGAGCGCACAGCGCAGCGCGGTGGACTGGACCGGGTTCTGGCTCGTGGCCGCCTCGCTCGGCTGCCTGCAGATCGCGCTCGATCGCGGCCAGGAATATGACTGGTTTGCCTCCGGGATGATCACCACGCTATGCGCGGTCGCCGCGGTCGCGTTCGTGTTCCTGATCTGGTGGGAGCTGCAACACGCCAACCCGATGGTGAATCTGCGTCTGCTCAAGCGACGGAATTTCGCCGTGTCGTTCTTCCTCATGTTCATGCTCGGCTTCATGATTTTCGGCACCACTTATCTCCTGCCCGCCTTCGCCCAGTACGTCATGGGATATCAGGCGACGCAGGCCGGCGAGTTGCTCATGCCGGGCGGACTGCTGCTCATGGCGCTCTTCCCCCTCGTCGGCCGCATTCTCAACCGGGTGGACCTGCGCGTGCTGATCGGCATCGGCATCGTGCTCGCAGCCCTGGCTCTGCTGTGGATGACGAACTTCTATGAGGGCATCTCGTTCGGCACTCTGGCGCTCGGGCGCGTTTACCAATACCTGGGCCTTGCCTTCCTCTTCCTGCCGATCAACGCGCTCGGTTTCGGCGACATCCCGCCGGGCCAAACCAACTACGGATCGGCACTCATCAATCTCGCGAGAAACTTCGGCGGCAGCGTCGGTGTCGCGTTCACCTCCACACTGGTGACGCGGCGCATGCAGCTCCATCAAAGCCACCTGGTCGGGCACCTGCAGTCGCTCGACCCCGCGTATCCCGGGTTCCTCCGGCAATTGGGACAGGCGACGCATGCAGCGCCTGGAAGCGCTGCGACCCTGGCTCACGCCTCGCAAATCGTCCAGCAGCAGGCCTCGCTCATGAGCTACCTCGATGGCTTCAAGGCGCTGGCCGTGCTCTTCCTATTGTTGCTGCCGGTGTTGCTTCTGGCCCGGCCGGGGACGGCCGCCGCCCGCGCCCCGACCTGACTCCTGAGGCGCCGGCCGGCGCCTGAGGCTCACCTCACCATACGGTTACCAGCACCCGTCTCTCGTGCGGCGCCGTGCGGTGCTCCCACAGGTAAACTCCCTGCCATCGGCCGAGCTGCAGATCACCGCCTGCGACGGGGATTACGATCGAGCTCTGGGTCAGCATGGTCCGGATGTGCGCGGACATGTCGTCGGGCCCTTCCGCATCGTGCTCGTATCGTGGATCGCCATCAGGGGCGAGGCGGCTCATGAAGGCCTCGAGATCACCCCGGACGCTCGCATCCCAGTTCTCCCCTGCGAGCAGCGATGCGCTCGTGTGCGGCACGAAAACGTTGCAGACGCCGTCGGTCACGCCGCTATCGCGCACAGTGGCCGCCAAATCCTTCGTGAGCTCCATGAAGCCTCTGCCCGCGGTACGTATCGTGAGCGCTCGTCTGTGCATTGCCGTGCCTCCTCGGGCCCTATAATAGCGCCTGCAATTCTCAGCATAGAGAGCCACCGTGCAGATCAACCTGAGCAACACGAGCGTGCTCGTCACCGGCGCCAGCCGCGGTATAGGCGCAGCGGTCGCCCTCGCAATGGGCAAGGCGGGCGCCAGGGTCGCCATTCACTACCGGGATCAACGGCAGCGGGCAGACGCTCTGGCCGCGAAAATCGGCGCCTCCGCGGAGGTCTTCCAGGCTGACTTGTCCGACATCGACGAGTGCGCCGCGCTTTGGCGGGCCGTGGCCGCGCGGTTCGGACGCATCGACACGCTGGTCAACAACGCCGGGATTGCCATTTCGTCGCCGCTGGATCTTGCCGGCGAGGACTGGGTGACGGGCTGGGACACGACGATGGCGGTCAACCTGCGGGCGCCGGCCATTCTCTCCAGGCTCGCCATTGCGCACTTCACGGAGAAAGGCGGCGGCCGCATCATCAACATCTCATCCCGCGCAGCTTTCCGCGGTGACCAGCCTGCCTACCTCGCGTATGCGGCCTCCAAGGGGGGCCTCGTCGCTCTGACCCGCTCCATCGCCAGGGGCTTCGGCAAAGCAGGCATCCTCGCCTTCAATGTGGCGCCCGGCTTCACGCGAACCGAGATGGCGCAGGATTTTCTGGATCAGTACGGCGAGGATTACGCCACCCACGACATCGCTCTCGAGCGTCTGACGGAGCCCGATGACATCGCTCCGTTCATCGTATTCCTCGCAAGCGGTCTTGGCGATCATTCGACCGGGTGCACGATCGATATCAACGCGGCATCGTACGTCCACTGACGCCAGCGGCGCCGAGTCAGGCGCGCGCGTGCATTTCGCCGCTGGGACGCCGCGCGGCAGCAGGAGCGCCAGCGGATAGCTGCAGCCGATAGTGCCCCATCATTTGCATCAGGCTCATGGCCTGCTCCTTGAGCGCCTGCGCGGCGGCGGTGGCCTCTTCGACCAGCGCCGCGTTCTGCTGCGTCATTGCATCCATCGAGGTCACGGAGCGGTTCACCTGCTCGATTCCGGAGGCCTGCTCGCGGCTCGAGCTCGCTATCTCCGCCATGACGTCCGTCACCTTCTTCACCCGGATCACGATCTCGCCCAGCACCTTGCCCGACTCGTCGACCAGCTTGGTTCCCTCGCTCACCTTGCCCACCGAATCCTGAATGAGCGCCTTGATCTCCTTGGCCGCCCCGGCGCTTCTCGATGCGAGATTGCGCACTTCGGAAGCCACCACCGCGAAGCCCCTGCCCTGCTCCCCCGCCCGTGCCGCCTCCACTGCTGCGTTCAGCGCCAGGAGGTTCGTCTGAAATGCGATCTCATCGATCACCCCGATGATCTCCGCGATCTTGTTGCTCGCGGCGCTGATCTCGCTCATCGCCGCGACGGCCGAGCCGACGACACTACCGCCGCGCTCGGCGTGCTCCTGCGCAGCCACGGCCAGCTGACTCGCCTGCACGGCACTGTCCGCGTTGTTCTTCACCCTCGCGGTCATCTGCTCCATCGAGGAGGTCGTCTGCACCAGGCTCGAGGCCTGCTCCTCGGTGAGCCTGGTCAGATCGAGGTTGCCGCGCGCGATCTCCTCCGCCCCTGCCTGCACCGCGCCGCAGGTCTTCGTGAGGCCGGCAACCACCTCCATCATCGCCTGGACCATGGAGTTGATCGAGCCGGCAAGCGCTTTGAACTCGCCGGATTTATCACTCACCTCCATTCTCGAAGTCAGGTCGCCGTCCACGGCCCGACCCACGACCTCAACAGTCTCCGCCACGGTCCGCGAGACACAGTCGATGAGCTCATTGATGCTCTGCGCGAGCAGCAGCAGATTGCCTGCCTTGCCGTGCATCGCGATCCGCTGCTCGCTCGCACCGGCGAGGACCGCCTGGATGACTTCACGTGATTCCCGTACCGCCCCGTCGAGGGCGCGCGTCTCGAGGACACGCTGCGTGATGTCCCGGCCGATGCCGACGAGGCCCGTCACACGGCCACTCGCATCGCGCAGAGGCACCTTGGTCGTCTCCAGGTGCATGAGATTGCCCGCCGGATCGCGGCATTCCTCTTCGCGCGCCTGCAGCGGCCTGCCCGAGCGGATCACCGCCTGCTCATCCTCGTGATAGAGCGTGGCCAGCTCCTTGGGATGAAAGTCGAAGTCGTTCTTGCCGAGCAGCTCCGCCGGCGTCTTCGCTCCCATGACGCGCGCCACCGCGAGATTGGCGAGCAGGAACCGCCCCTGGACATCCTTCACGTAAATCAAGTCCGGGAGATTGTCGATGAGCGTTCGCAGCATCGCGCCCTCGGTGCCCGCGGCGAGCTCTCTGCCGGCCCGCCACCTGCGCGCAAGGAGGTACGCCGCCCCGGCCAAGGCAAGCGCAACGATCGATGTATAAATCAGGTATGCAGCCATCGGGATCCCCGACCCTCGTCGGGGTCAAGGATTCCCGATCTGCTACCGCGACACCGAGACCGCTATCACGGCAGCGCGGAGCCGTTCCGTGATCCATGTCCAATCCGTGACAGATCGTTACCGTGCCGCGACCACTGCCACCGACATGGGGGGCAGGCGAAACGACAGCGCCCCTCCCCGGCTCACTCCTTTGAAGGGCGCCGGTTCGATCGCTGCCGGATGCTCGAAGGTGTTGTGGGCATCCATGGCATTCGCCGTGAGGACCTCACCGGTCGCGGCGCGGGCGTAGAGGCCGTCGATCCGCGTGGACACGGTGGCCGCATGATGCGGATCTAGGTTCACGAGCGCCAGGCGGATCGTACCTCCGGCATCGCGCGCCGCCACGGCATCGACCGCCGGCAGTGCAATCGAGCCGTACCTGTACGAAGGCGTGTCGATTTTGACAGGCAGATAGGTTGCGTCCTGGAACGGGACGTACATGCGAAAGACATAATAGGTCGGCGTCAGGATCATCTTGCCGCCCCGTGTCAGGATCATCGCCTGCAGCACGTTGATCATCTGCGCGATGTTGGCCATCCGCACACGGTCGGCGTGACGCTGGAAGATATCGAGCGAGATCGCCGCGACCAGCGCATCGCGCAGGGAGCTCTGCTGATACAGGAAGCCCGGGTGCGAGCCGGGCTCCGAGTCGTACCACGCGCCCCACTCATCGACGAAAAGGGCGACCCGCTTCTGCGGATCATACTTGTCCATGATGGCCGAGTGACGGGTGATGTATTCATCGATCCGTGCGGCGGCCTGGAGCGTGGACGCCCATTGATCCTCGCCGAATCCGGTGGCGGCGCCCTTGTGCTTCCAGTTGCCCGTCGGAATCGAATAGTAGTGCAGTGACAGCGCGTCCATCAGATCGCCCGCCCGCGCCATCATGACATCCGTCCAGTGATAGTCGTTGTCGTGGGCGCCGCTCGCGACCACCTCGATCCCCTCGGGCGCATGGTCTCGCACGAACGTGGCGTAGCGGCGGAAAAGATCGGCGTAGTACTCGGGCCTCATGTTGCCGCCGCAACCCCAGGCTTCGTTGCCGATGCCGAAGTAAGGCAGGTGCCACGGGCGATCCCGTCCGTTGTGCCGCCGCAGCTGCGCCAGGCTCCCTTGCGAGTCGGACGTGATGTACTCGGCCCAGTCCGCCATGTCCTGCGGGGGAGCCGAGCCGACGTTGCCGGTAACGTACGCATCGGCCCCGATCATCTCCGCGAAATCCAGGAACTCGTTGGTGCCGAAGGAGTTGGGCTCCATGACGCCGCCCCAGTGCGTGTTGATCCGCACCGGGCGCTGCGCGCGCGGGCCGATGCCATCGCGCCAGTGATAGTCATCGGCAAAGCAGCCGCCCGGCCAGCGGACCACCGGCACGTGCAGCGCCTTCAGCGCCGCCATCACATCGTTGCGGTATCCCCGGGTGTTGGGAATGGGCGAGCCCTCGCCTACCCAGATGCCGCCGTAGACGCCGCGTCCCAGGTGTTCCGCAAACTGGCCGAAGAGGTGGCGGTCGATCCTGGGGCCCGGCGCCTCGGCCTGCACGGCAACCGAGACTTCAGGTGCGCGTGCGGCATTCGCCGGGGCTGCCGCCAGTGCGGCGGCGAGGGTCAGCGCCGAAGCGCACAGCATGACGAGGCGCCTGGCCTGACTCATCGGATTCTTACTCCGCCTTATGGTAACGCTACCTCTAAATCTCAGTATTGTCTTAGTTATTCAGAGAGTCAAGACGGGCCGGGCTATTCGCCGGAGCCGCCGGCCAGGAGGTGCCGGTGCTCGGGGTGCCGCCGCAGGTAGTGCGCCACGAACGAGCAGAGCGGCACGACCTGCTCGCCGCGTTCGCGCACCAGCGCGAGCGCGCCCTCGACCAACCTCGAACCGACACCACCGCCGCGCAGCGCGGCAGGGACTTCCGCGTATGTCATGCTGACGATGCGGCCGTCGCGGCGGTAGTTGATGAAGGCAACCGCGCCCTCGACCTGCAGCTCGTAGCGCTGGCGGGCCGAATCGTCGCGGACGGTGTTCGTCATGCCTCGATCCTCCATTGGAGTAGCTCACCCCGGGGGCGACTCCTCATCAACGGCCGGCCTTGGGCTGACGGGGTTTGGGCAGCTTGCTGCGCGCTCGCGGGGAGGACCGCGTCTTCGGAACCTTTCCGATCCGTGGGTCGCGTGCGCGGATGAGCTTACATGCCCGCAATGCCGCGGTCTCGAAGTCCGGGTCGTCGGCGGGCAGGAGCTGCCATTGGGTCGGCTTCCCGCCGAGCACCCGGATCGATCGCATCTGCGGGAATTCGCGCCGCAGGCTCTCGTGATGTTCGGCCGTCGTCGCCAGCCAGACGCCGTTGTCGGCCGGCGCAGCGCGCTTATCCCGCAGTATCAGCACGATCTTGTCCTCCACATACACCGCGAGGCAGCCGAACATGGGCCGCGTGGTGGGCGATAGGGGCGCTATCTCATCGAGCACGAACTCGTGCGGTATGGGCTTCGTTCGCCTGGCGGCGAGAATTGCGTCGTCGAACGGGTCGCGATCTCGTGGGCGATGTGCTCTTGGCATGCGCCTGATATCCTACTTACCCCGAGCCCGGCCCACCACCCATGACCATCGCTCAGGCCCTCATCGCTTTCTGCATTGCCGCGGGTCTGCTCACGATTGCACCCGGGTTGGATACGGCGCTGGTGCTGCGCACGGCAGCCGCCGAGGGCCCAAGGGGCGCGGGACGGGCGGCTCTCGGTATCGTTGCGGGCTGTCTCACGTGGGGAGCCGCCGTGGCGCTCGGCCTCGGAGCGTTGCTGGCCGCCTCGCAGGTGGCTTTCAACGTGCTCAAGCGGGCGGGAGCGCTGTACCTGGTGTGGCTGGGTCTCAACCTCCTTTTCAAGCCGCGCTCGCGTTTCGGCATCGAGTCCGAAGATCCGGTCGCCTCAGCCCCGAGTGATCGCAACTGGCTCGGCCGCGGCTATCTCACCAATCTCCTCAATCCCAAGGTCGGCGTTTTCTATGTGTCTTTCCTGCCGCAGTTCCTGCCGGCGCACATACCCGCGGGGCCGTTCATCTTTCTCCTCGCCGCACTGCACGCGCTGATGGGCCTCGCATGGTTCGCCCTGTTGATCTTCGCCACCCGGCCGATCGCGCGCGCACTGAAGCGACCCGCGGTCATCCGCCGCCTCGATAGGATGACGGGCGTCGTCTTCCTGAGCTTCGGCGTGAAGCTCGCCCTGGTCCGGCAGCACTAGCAACGCATTCCGGCGCGAATGCGACTGAAAGGCTGCGTGACGCGCCCATCCGAGGCGCCGGCAGCCGGCATTCTGCTAACCTCACTGCACCATCGTCGTCAGGGAATCGGGGCTGCTCCCCCGGCCCTCGGGAGAGGCTACCTTGTCGCATCGCACCTCGACGCTTCTTGGTTCGCTTCTGCTTGCCGTTGGCGCCTCGTGCGGCAGCGGCCCCTGTCAGGCAGAGCCGGCGCAGTTCACCATGGCCCAGGTACTGGGCTATCCGTTTCCGTCCGACCTCACCGCCTGGCGGTCCGGAAGCGCCTTCGCCTGGACCTCGGATGCGCGCGGAGTGCGCAACATCTGGGTGGCCGAGGGCCCGAACTATCGCGCCCGCCGCCTGACCGCCTACACCGCCGATGTCGGACAGGAAATCACCAACCTCCACTTCTCGCGCGATGGCAAATACATCGTCTACGTGCACGGCGGCGATCACGATGCCAACTGGCCGGGATCGGTAGAGCCCGATCCGGCCGCGGACCCGCAGCAGTCCCAAATGCAGGTCTGCGTGGTGGCGCTGGCAGGGGGCGGCCCACGTGTACTCGGCGCGGGCGATGTGCCTGCCATCTCCCCTGACGGACGCACAGTCGCCTACATTCACCGGCCGGATGACAGCGTATGGGCCGCTTCCCTCGACGGCAGCAGGGCGGCGCAGCGCCTGTTCTTCGACAACGGCAAGGATTCCGAGCTGCGCTGGTCGCCGGACGGCAGAGCTCTCGCGTTCGTTTCCAACCGCGGGGACCACAGCTTCATCGGTGTCTATCGCGACCCGCAGACGCCCGTCGAGTACCTGCTGCCATCGACAGCGAACGACCTGCAACCCCGCTGGTCGCCCGATGGCACTCGCATTGCCTTCGATCGCACACCGGGTGACGGCGGTCCTCCGGAATCGCCCCTCGAGCGGCATCCGGCTCCCTGGTCCATTTGGGTCGCCGACGTGCGGCGCAACGAGGGTCAGCGGGTCTGGCAGAGTCCGAACACCCTGCGTGCCTCATTTCCTCGAGGAGGCGGCGATACGGATCTGCGCTGGATCGCGGGCAACCGGCTGGCCTTCATATCGGAGATGGACAACTGGCCGCATCTTTACTCCGTCTCGGTGGCGGGCGGCAAAGCAACACTGTTGACTCCGGGCTCGTTCATGGTCGAGGACGTCGCCATCACGCAGGACCGGCGATATCTGATCTACAGTGCCAACACCGGCTCGACGGCGGGCGATGACGATCGCCGCCACCTATTCCGGGTGTCGGTGGATGGGGGCTCACCACAGCCGATCACGCACGGCGACCACAGCGCATGGACACCGGTCGTTACGGCCGACGGGACACTCGCGTTCATCGATGCCGGACCCAAGGATCCGCCGCGAGTGATGTTCGGCAGCCTCACCGGCTCCACCTGGCGCAGCGCCGGCGGCGACGTCCTTCCCGCCGACTTCCCGACGCGCGATCTGGTCGTACCCAAGCTCGTGAGTTTCCGGGCAGCGGATGGCCTGCGGGTCCAGGGGCAGCTCTTCGTCGGCCGGGGCGGCGGCGCGCGCAAGCCCGGAATCATCTTCGTGCACGGCGGGCCGCCCCGACAGATGCTGCTCACCTGGCACTACATGGATTACTACAGCAACTCCTACGCCGTGAATCAGTACCTCGCCGCACACGGCTTCGTCGTGCTCTCCGTCAATTACAGGCTCGGCATCGGCTACGGACACGACTTTCATTACCCGGAGCACTGGGGCCCAACGGGTGCCGCGGAGTACCAGGACGTGCTCGCGGGGGCGAAGTGGCTGCAGCAGGATCCCCGCGTCGATCCGCGACGGATCGGAATGTGGGGTGGATCGTATGGCGGCTACCTTACGGCGCTGGCCCTCGCCCGCAATTCAGACATCTTCAAGGCCGGTGTCGACATGCACGGCGTGCACGACTGGTCGATGCTCCTCGATGAGTGGTTCGGCAAAGGGCCTGATCGCTATCAGATGCCGGATGCGGCGGCGATCAAGAAGGTCTTCTGGGAATCCTCACCGGATTCGGCCATCGGCACCTGGAAGTCCCCGGTGCTGCTCATCCAGGGCGATGACGACCGCAACGTGCATTTCCACCAGATGGTGGACCTGGTGCGCCGGCTGCAGCTACAGCACGTGCCTTATCAGGAGATCGTGATCCCCGATGAGATCCACGGCTTCCTGCGCTACCACTCCTGGCTCGAGGCGGATGAGGCGACCGCCGCCTACTTCCAGAAGCAGTTCCTGCAGAACAAGCCCTGATGCCTCACTGATCGTCGAGCTGAAACCTGATGCGAAAGGCGTAGCAAGCGCTCACCGGCTGTCCGTTCGCCGTCGTCGGCCGGTAGTGACCCGAGCCGGCTCGCGCCAGATTGAGGGCGCCCTGATCGATGCTCGCCGTACCTGAGGACTGGAAGACGGTCGGGTCAGCAGTGAGTCTGCCAAGCGGATCGACGCACACTCGAACCGAGGTGGTGCCACTCTCACCCAGGCGAATCGCCGCGGGGGGATAGAAGTCTCCCGTATTGGGGAACCCCGCACCGGGCCCTCCGGCGACGAGGTCGGCCGGCTTTGGAGCGGCAACCGGCACGCCACCGGGCTCAGGCGAATGCGCAACGGTGATGGTCGCAGGGTCCACCGGCAGGTTGAGCCGAATGTCGGGTGTCGGAACTTCCGGTATGGCCGTGGGCGCGAGCCTCGGTGGCGCAATCGGCGTCGGCAAACGTTGCCTGGCGGGCTGTTTGATGAAGTCCGTAGTGAACGGTCCGGCCTGACTTGCGGGAACGCTGCGCGCGAAGTCGTTCACGTAGAAGTAGAAGATCACGGCATGCAGGCAAACGATGGCGATCAACGCGGTCGTGCGCCGTGAGAGCCGCGCGAAGTCATGGCCGGCGGTGGCCACCAGCAGCCGTTGACCTGATGCCGAGCCGGCGGTTGCCGCTGCCGCGACTCCGAAATCGCGCGCAATGACCCGTGTTGCCCAGCAGCATCCGAGTCCGAACCGGATGCGGGTGATTGCATCATGACGCGCGGCCAGGTCGGCAAGCCACTCCTCCTCCAGCCTCGCTGTCAGGCCGGGCGGAGCTTTGCGCGCCGCTCGGCGCACGAGGTTGCGGGCCAGCGTCTCGCTCCACGCCGGAAGTGCGCCATCAGCCTCGGGGGAGCCTTCATCGTCAGAATGTGGTGCGCTCATGCTGGAACTCCCCGGCCGAAGCTCGCGAAGATCTCACTCGCGCAGGCGAGGCCGCTCGGTGTCAGGCGATAGAGCCGGCGGCGGGGCCGTCCGGCGCTCACGGGATCGATGGCTTCCCAGCGGCTGACGAACCAGCCGGCGGATTCGAGTCTGAGGAGAATCGGATATAGCGTTCCGGACGCGAGGCCGCTGCGCTTCTGCACGTCCGCCCCGGAAAGCTCATCGGAGGGATTCTCCAGAAAAGCCTCGAGCGCCTTGAGTGTCTGGAGGGAAATTCGTACGTCGCTGCCCCGCCTACCCATGATCGTAAGTCTACATAGGGTCTCCGAGCCGGTCAAGAGCCCGGCTGCGGGCGCGTTGCCTCAGGTGAGGACGGCTCGATAGAGCGCGAGCAGCTTGCCCCAGGCCCGCTCTGCTTCGGGCTCGTTGTAGATCGGAGTGCCCTCCTTGAGGGGCATGTCGGGAACACACCAGCCGTGGATCGTGCCCGCATAGACCTCCACCTCTGCGGGGACATGTGCGGCCGCGAACACCGCACGGAGCTCGTCCTTTGCGTCGGGTTGCTTCGCATCATCGCTGGCAGCGACGGCACAATACATGCGCGCCTTGATGCGCGGCGCCAACAGGTGGGGGCTGTCGGGTTTCGCGGTCACGAGGCCGCCGCCATGGAAGGTCGCGGCGGCGCCGATCCTCCCGGGTATCTGCGCCGCGGTCCTGAACACCAGCGGTCCGCCCATGCAGTAGCCCTGGGTGCCGAGCTTGCGCCCCTTGTCGACCTGCGGCTGCGCATCGAGGAAGGCCGTATGCGCCACCGCGTCCCTCTCGATCGCACCAGCCACTTTGATCGGCGCGGTCCATTGTTGGACCTTTGCCCGGTCCGCGGGACTGTCGAAATCGAAATGCGCTGCGTCCTCCACGACTGGCGCCCTCGCGGTACGGTAGTACACGTTGGGAATCAGTACCGAGTAGCCCCGCGCGGCCAGGCGTCTACCCATCTTGCGGAATGCCGGCCTCAGCGCAAAGACATCCGTCCAGATGAGGACCCCGGGGTGCACACCCTTCGCTGGATGAAAGAATGCCGCATCGCACGCTCCATCGGGTGTTTTGATCTCGACGTCCCTCTCGAACACCTCCGATACCGCGCCGAGAGACACCCGGGCCGCAGCGGCGAGTCCGACCGCTGCGGACGCAGTCACGAACTCCCGGCGCGTCGGCTGGAGCGAATTTCCCTCGGAGGGATCACGATCGGTGCCGCTCATCGGATTTGACCTCGCTGCCGTTCGCAGGCTCAGAATAATGGCATCGCTCCCCGGAGTCGAGCGGCTCGGCCCGCGCCAACATCCATCTGTCGCATTCCCCAGCGAAACCCCGGATGCGCATCATTGGCGGGGCGCGGGAATTGCATCGCGGCCGGAGCCGCCGGCGTCGAGATCCCGATGCCCGGCCGGTTGCGGGTCCGGCACACACGTACTGCGGCCTCGTCGGCGGGCATGATAGTTGCGCTCCTGGGACCGGCAGGCCCGCCGGACACCAGAACGGACCCCGCGAGAATGGCTGAAAACGGCGCGGAAAACGATAAAAATTCAGGTCGGGAAAGGGAAACCCTCGAAGTCACGCTGAAGAGCATTGGCGATGCCGTCATAGTCACCGACGTAGCCGGCCGTGTAATTTTCCTCAACGCCGTAGCCGAGCGGCTGACCGGTTGGTCGAGCGCAGCGGCCAAAGATCAGCCCTTCGAGAAGGTCTTCCGGATCGTCAATGAATACACCGGGGCGCCCGTGGAGCACCCGGTCGCCAAGGTACTCGAGACCGGCGGCATCGTCGGGCTGGCCAATCACACGGTTCTGATCCCTCGCGACGGCGGGCGCATAGCGATCGACGACAGTGGCGCGCCGGTTCGCCTCGCCGACGGGGAGTTGATCGGCATCGTCGTGGTCTTCCGCGACGTGACCGAACGCAAGCGGGCGGAGCATACGCGCGCGTGGCTCGCCGCGATCGTCGAGTCATCGGACGATGCGATCATCAGCAAGACCCTGGAGGGCATCGTGACCTCCTGGAATCCGTCCGCCACGCGGCTCTTCGGATACGAGCCGGATGAGATCATCGGCAAGCCGATCACCACCATCATTCCACCCGAGCTGCACGCGGAGGAAGACGGCATACTGGAGCGGCTGCGGCGGGGCGAGCGAATCGACCACTACGAGACCGTGCGCCTGGCGAAGGACGGGCGCCGGATCGACATCTCACTCACGATATCTCCGATCAGGGACAGAGACGGCGCCATCATCGGCGCCTCGAAGGTTGCGCGCGACATCACGGACCGCAAGCGCGGCGAGCAACTCCTGCGCGACGCGGATCGCCGCAAGGACGAGTTTCTCGCCATTCTGGCTCACGAGCTGCGCAACCCGCTGGCGCCGATCTGCGCCGCGGCAGAGCTGCTCAAGCACGCGAAGAGTCTGGCGCCGGAGCTGCGGGCCGCGACCGCCATACTCGAGCGCCAGGCTCGCCACGTGACTCACCTGGTCGATGACCTGCTCGACGTCTCGCGCATCACCAGCGGCCGCATCCGCCTGCATCCCGAGCCGCTCGAGCTGGCGCAGCTCCTGCGTGGCGTAATAGACGCTCACCGCCAGCCGGCCGAGACCTCACGCCACCAGATCACGTTCCTCCCACCCGGCGTGCCGGTGCACGTGAGCGGTGATCGCGTTCGCCTCACCCAGGTGTTCTCGAACATCCTGCACAACGCCATCAAGTACACGCCTCCCGGCGGAAAGATCGCGATCGTACTGCGCACCGAAGAGCAGCAGGCCGTGGTCAGCATTCGCGACAACGGAATGGGCGTGCCCGCGGAAATGCTGAGTCACATTTTCGAGCCGTTCGCGCAACTCGACAGATCGTACGAGCGGCCTGACGGCGGACTCGGGATCGGACTCACTCTCGCGAAGAGGCTCGTCGAGCTGCACAAAGGGCGCATCGAAGCGAGCAGCGCCGGGAGCGGCCAGGGTACCTCGTTTCTGATCCATCTGCCCTCGGCCGCCGCCCCGGCGGCGCCGGCCACGAGCGTATCGCACGCCGATCCCGACCTGTCGGTCACACGCCGCGTGTTGATTGCAGATGACAACCACGATGCGGCGGTCAGTCTCAGCATGCTACTGGAATCCATGGGTCACGAGACGCGCGTAGTCCACGATGGCATCGAAGCTGTCGAGGAAGCAGAGGTCTTCCATCCTGACATCGTGCTGCTCGATCTCGGGATGCCGCGGCTGGACGGTTACGAGACCGCACGCAAGATCGCAAGCCGGCCCTGGGCAGCCGAAACCCGGATCGTAGCGGTGACGGGCTGGGGACAGGATGCGGACCGGAAACGGGCGAAAGCCGCCGGGTTTCACCGGCATCTCGTCAAGCCCGTCGACATCGATGCGCTGCGACAGGTCATGTCGGCCGCAAACGCACGGCGCCAGGACCCGCCTGCACGCTGAGGGTCCGACGGATCCGCCCCGTACCGGCCGGGCGCTACGGATTGGCGTTGAACGCGATGCAGACCCGGGGCTCGTCGCTGTCGTGCGGCTCGACATAGTGCTCCATCCAGCAGGGAAAGAGCACGAGCAGGCCGTCGCTCGGCCTGAGATGCACGTCGGCGTGTCCATTCGGGACGGAGCCTTTGATGACCCCGTGGAGCACACCCGGACGCGGGTCGCGGAACACCAGCGCGCCGGAGCCTGCGGGGACCTTGAGATAGAAGCTGCCCGAGAGAAGCGATCCTTCGTGCATGTGCAGGAAGTTGAAGCCTCCGCGGTCATGCAGGTTGATCCACGACTGAAGGTGAAAGGCCTCGTGGCGACCCATCTCGGCCAGGGCGGTGGCGCATGCCGCGTGCACGGCCTGGCGCAGCGCCGCCCAGACAGGCCGCTCGAGGACATCCATTTCCTTGCTGTTCCAACCGCTGCGGTTGGTGCGTCCCGCGGGTTCGGGACTCACTGCCCGCAGCCCGAGCGCGGCGCTGGTCCATTCCGCGAAGCGCGGCTGCAGGGCATCGAGACGGGCCTGCCAGATCCGGGTCGGGAAGAGATCGAAAGACTGCAGTGCGGGAGCCGTCGCGGCCTGCCCTACGCGGTATGTGGTGCGAAAGCTCTCATCCATCGCGCCCCCCTTCAAGGCAATCCGCTGAGGCGCGCCGCGCCCGTCGGATCGCTCGTGACGCGGATCGTCATCCGCTGCCCGCGGAACCTGACATTCCGTAACGTGAGCGAGCGCCATCCCGGCGGCAACGCTGGCGGATATGCGGGAACGAGCCCGCCCTCGCGGATCCTGAGACCTGTGAGACCGTAGATCAGGCTCTGCAGGTAGGATCCGGAGCCCGTGAGGAACGGGCCGACTTCATTGCTCGCGGTCTCCGTGCAGACATCGTACGGTGGCTTGAGCGTCCCACCGGTCTCGAACAGCTTCGCCCAGGCGGCGGCCTGGTCGCCGAGCCCTACCGCATCCGCGGCGGCCACGCGCGGCAGAATGCCCATGCTGACTTGTCCGACGGCTCGCGCCGGGTCCCGGCGAATGGCGTGCTGGTAGTCGCTCTTGCGCAACGCGGACGGCATCTCGAAATCCAGGGCCGGCAGAAAGAGCAGCGCGACCGGCCCGCCGCCGAAGTCGGTGCCATGGGTCGTGACCGAAGGCGCGAACGCGAGATGATACTCCCCCCCGGGCGCCATGGGCACGTACAGGCCGCGCGCGATGCGGCTCCAGTTACCATCCGGATGCTCGCCGAGCGCCTTGGCGGCGGCGCTGGCGATATCGAGCGCTTCGATCGCCCCCAGATTCGTGAACGTGTCGTCAGGGATGTCTGCGTTCGACTCCGCAACCGAGGTCACATGCAGGATGTCACAGCGATGGCGGGCGGCGTCGTAGGTTGCGCGACTCGCAAAGAAACGGGCCACCTCGCGAATCACCGGCCAGCCGCGCTCGCGCAGCCAGTTGCGATCGAGCGTCGCGTCATAGTATTGCCACTGAGCGATCGCCACGTCGGCGTTGACGTGAATCTCGCTCTCGGAGAGAAGGTGGGCCGAGTACGGCGTCTGATCGGTGCCGTTCTGTGGGTCGGATTCCCAGGGATACATCGCCCCTTCGTAACCGTGCCGACGCGCCCGTTGACGCGCCGCCGCGAGAGTGCGCTCGCGGAAAGCGAGAATGGACTGCGCGCGCCGGGGATGCAGCAGGAGCAGCGCGGGGAACATCCAGGTATCGCTGTCCCAGAAGACGTGCGCGGCATAGCAGAGTGTCAGGCCGCAGGGACCCGTCGCCCACGCCGTATCGGGAGTCGAGCTCGCAAGCAGATAGTAGAGCTGTGCGTGTGCCACCTGTTGCGCCCGGAGATCCCCCTCGATCACGATGTCGGACTGCCAGAGTGCCTGCCAGGCCGCGCGTTGGGCAGTCGCGAGCGCATCGAAACCGCGCGTGCGCGCCCGCTCAGCGAGGCTCAGATCCTCAACTGCACCGCCGCCCCAGTCCCCCCGCGACAGCGCGACATACTTGGTGAACTCGTAGGTATGCCCCTTCGCGACGTTCAGCGTCACATCGAGCGCAAAGTGACGGCGATCCTGACTCAGCGTAACCTTGGGAGATTCTGCGCCCCCGGGTAGCGCAATGGCGGCCGCCATGGCCATCGGCAGGCCGCCCTCGGCTCTCCCCGCCAGCCACAGGGTGAGTGCGCGCGGATCGCCTCCCGTCTCTTTGATGTCGATGTGGCCCGGATACCAGAGCGCGGCACGGTCGGGAGTAGCCGGTGGCCGGGGCTGTAAAGAGAACCCTGCTGCTGCAAGCGCCTTTTCCTGTGCAGGACCAGTCAACCGGCCGAGTGCAAAGCGCGGCGTGTGCCGCGGCCATAGTGTCAGCGGGAAAGACAGCCGCACCTGGCCGTCATATTCTGGCCTGATCGAGAAGCGGGTGACCGCCAGATGCGGCGAAGCCTCACTGACGAGGGTGACCACTTGCACCGCCGTGTCCCGACCGTGATCCCTGTAGTGATAGCTTGTCGTCAGCGACCCGTCCTGCATGTCGAGCACTTGGGCGTAGTCCCGGAAGCGCTCCGCCGTCAGCGGGCCCTCGTTGATCCAACCGGCGCCCGAGGTGGCATCACCGGGCGCGAAATCAACCGCCGTCCATGCTGGAATGAGCGCGGGACGGGAGATGTCGCCCGGACTGTAGTCCATGAGCCCGACCAGGTACGTCTGCGTCGGCTCGGTGCCGCGCGGCGCGGTTAGAGTTGCAATATAGCCATTCCCTAACAGACCGGGGAAATACGTCGGCAGGTCGCCGAGCCCTGCGCTCAAGCGGAAACCGGCGTCACGCTCACCCTGAGCTGCGGATGCGGCGATCGACAATAGGGTGCAGACCAGAGCGCATGTAACAGCCGCCATGCGGCGGGCACCGCCTCGGCAGTCGATCATCGGGCAACTCCGGCCGCGGTCGCTTGCGGCCAGGAGAGCTCGCTCGCGGACTTCACGTTGGAAAGGGTCGGCCGCACGGCCAGGTACACCGTGCTCCAGAGCTGCGCCGCGTTGGATTCATCGGCATCTGCGGCCGAGGACCCGAACGGCCGCACCTGGTAGTGCCCCGCAGCGTACGACCACGACCACAGCTCCGAGTTCTGCATGGAATGGGTTGCGTTGATTGCGGACCACAGGGCTCGTTGCGCGCGGAGGAGATCGGTCCGCACAGCGGGCGGCAGATCGCGCCGCTCGAGCTGGCGCGCGAGTCCGGCAGCGAACAGCGCCTGCTGCCAGGACCAGACGACCGTACCGTGATAGGCGTTGCGGCTGAAAAGCTTCTGCAGCGTGGGCGCGCAGAACACCGGGTTGGCGACCACCATGCCGACGCCGGTCAGCAGGCCTGCAGGGAATGGGCGCATCGCAACCGACACGATGCGGTCCAGAGCCTCTGGCTCGGGATCCTCGAAGAGGAGCAGAAACCCCTCATCGGAATGCATGACCGGGATCGGCTCACCCGATGCGGCGAGCGCCAGCGCGTGAAAACGCAACGGTCCGGCGCCCAGCGCCGCGAGTCCCGACTGCGACGATACACCCTGCGAGTCGGCATAGATCTCGATGGCATTGGCGGCGACCGAGTGGCTCAGGGTCACATCGAAGAGCTGCGGCGCCCGCTTGCGCCAGATACTGGCCATCTGCGCTGCACCGGAGAACAGCGTCCGATCGGATGCGGTCAGATACGGTGACAGGAGTCCGCTCTCAACCAGCCGCGCCGTCGCCTCGAGAGCCGACGGAACCAACACCGCATCGACGTCGTATGGGTACCGGCCGCCGCCGAGGCCGGTGCCGCTATCGCGCCAGTCTCCGACGGGTACTCCGGGCTTGAGACCGATGAGGTGCGCGACTTCGGGCGCTTTCGCGAACGCCGCTGCGCGTTGCACCACGTACCGCAGGTTCTTCACCAGCGCCGCGCCGCGCGCGCCCCGCCGCTCGAGAGGCCCCCCTACCGGCGCAGCGAGGAAGGCGGCGGAGCGTGCCTCCACGCCCGGCCCGAGCATCCACGCCGCGGCCACGGGCGCGAGCAGATAGTCTTCGTCGATCATCTTGTAGTCGTACACCGGCTCGGCCGAGTGCGACCCATCGCTCAGATGATCGAGCACGGCCTGCTCGCCGATGTCCTCCTCGTGCGCCACTTCACCCCGAGGGGAAAGGCGCGCGAGGACAGAGTCGAGGCCCGCGCCGACCGCGGCGGGACTCAGAGCCGGCATCAGCAATCGGAGACTCATCAGCGTGTCGCGGCCGAAATAGGTATCGAACCGCCACGAGCCGGCGAGGAGCTTCTCTCGATAGGCGAGGAACGTCAGCGTTTGACGGGCCGCGAGCTCCCCTGCAGAGGGGTCGCGCAGCAGGTCGTGGCCAGCGAGGGGGACGAGCGGCATCTCACCCGTGAGACCGGTGATCCGCAGGCCGATCCTGCCATCGGTACCGGCGAGGATACGCTTGCCGCGCACACGGCCATCGAGCACCTCGACCTGCAGGCGGTAGCCGGCCGCGCCATCGAGCCGATCGCGCGCCCAGGTGAGCGTACGACCGTTGACGGCAGGAGAGACAGCTATCCCCTTGGGCACGGTTCCCGCCGAGGCATAGTCGCGTAACACACGTACGTTGGAAAGGGCCGCACCGTGGATGTCGAGCTCGGTCACCGCGAGCGTGGCCTCAGCCGACATGCCGTACAGCGCCCTGCCGCGCTCATCCCGCGCGTGAACCGGTTGCGGCTCGCCGCGAATCGCCCACGCCGCCTGCGCGCGCTGGTGTGCGAACCAGAGCCCGACACCGCTGTTACCCGCGGGAAAGACCACGAGAATGCGCGGCTCGGGCCCCGAGCGAAGCACCAGGTGCGCCGCGACCGGGCCTTCGCGCAGGAAGTAGTTGAGAGCTCTGCCTTCCCGCACCTGGAACGCGAGCCGCGACTGCTGCGCTGGTGCTGCAGGTGCCGCCGCAACGAAGATGACGAGGATGCACGCCGCTGCAGATCGCAGCATCAGCGAGGCTCGACGATGACCCATGAGTGCGAGCGTCCTCCACCGGCTTGTGGCGAATCGCCGACTTTATAGCCTGTCCTCCTGCTGCCGTCACGCCCCCTCGATGATCCACCCATGCCGGCTCCGGCCTCTTTGAAATTTTCGTTCGATCCCGAATAGCGGTGTTCACGGGCTCAAACGTCTACATCCAGGATGACCGCTCGATCCGTACCGGTCGTTTCGGAGAATCGCGCCGCCCGCTGGCTCCGCCCAGGCCGCGCGCCGGGGACGTTGCGATCGCACAACAACCGCTTCGGGACCAGGGTCATCGCTTCACTGGGTCTCGCCGCCGGCCGCAGGCGGCACTTCCTATTGGGGGAACTTGCATGAGAGTCAAAGACAAGAAGGCGTCCCGGCGGGGCGCCCGTCCGGCCTGGCAACGGGCCACTGCACAAAGCGCGGCTCCAGCCGCGTATCTTCTTCGGCGGGCAAGGCCGGCCAGCGTGGGCGCGAACAGCGTCGCCGCAGTCGTCGCCGGCATTCTCGGCGCCGGCGGTCTGGCCATCACCGGCCCTGCCCACGCGCAATCCACACTGCCGCCCGCGCCCACGCTGGCACAGTCTTCGCAGACACTGCAGGAGGTGGTGGTGACCGCCACGGCAACCGCCGTCAAGAAGCTGGATGCGAGCTACAACATCGTCTCGGCCGACACGGAGCTGATCAAAGAAGCGAACCCGGTGAGCTCGGCCGACATCCTCAAGATCTCCCCGGGCATCTGGCCGGAATCCTCCGGCGGCCAGACCGGCGCCAACATCGAGGTCGCCGGCTTCCCGAGCGGCGGCGATGCGCCCTACTTCACCAACATGATCGAAGGCATGCCGCTCTATGGCATGCCGTCACTGTCGTTCATGGATTCGAGCTCGCTCTTCCGCCTGGACAATACGATCCAGCGCGTCGAGGTCGTGCAGGGCGGGCCCGCGGCCATTTTCGGGCCGGCACAGATGGGCGCGACGGCCAACTACATTCTCAAGACCGGTGATAGCTCGCCTGGCGGTCTGGTAGGCATCACGTATGGGACCGATCACAAGTGGGAGGGCGATGCCTACACCGGGTTCAAGATCACCGACGGCTGGTACGGCAGCTTTGGCGGCTTTTACCGCAAAGAGAACGGCGTGAGGGACCCACAGTTTCCGGAAAACGACGGCGGCCAGTTCACCGCCACCCTGAAACACGACCTCGATGGCGGCCAGATCACGTTCTGGGGCCGGGTGCTCGATGACAAGAACCAGTTCATCGTCCCGGTGCCGGTGATCGAGAGCGCCAACGGCTCCCTTTCCGGATATCCCGGCTTCAGTCCGACCTCCGACTCCTACGGCGGCTACGCCATCCAGAACGTGGTGGTGCCCAACCCGCAGGGCGGGTTCCAGCCCGCCAATCTGGCCAACGGTCGCGGCGGCCAGCTCTACTTCTTCGGCAGCAACTACGATCAGACCATCGCCGGCTGGACGCTGCACAACGGCTTCATCGCCGACGGCGGCGGCCTCGATACGAACGCCCTTTTCTCCGGCCCGAACCCGCGACCCCTGGGCTACTTTCTCTACGGCTGCCAGATCGCGCAGCCGGCGGGCTATTGCAATGCCGACGGGACGCCGGTCGACAAGAACAACCTCAGCAGCACCGGCAAGCTGAACGGTGACGGCCTCGGCCTGCCGCTGAGCACCGGCATCCAGGCGACCTATGCCGGCACCGGCCAGGCCGTGCCGCTCGGCCAGAGCGTCATCCAGCAGGGCTGGTGGTTCATCCAGAAGTCGCTGCAGAACTTCGCCGATGAGTTCCGCGTCGGCCGGGAGATCTTCCCCGGCGACACTCTCACGCTGGGCAGCTACCTCGCCATTTACGAGGACAATGACAAGTGGTCGCTGGGCAACCAGATGCTGATGACGAACACGCCGCATGCGACTCCCATCAATCTACGCTACGTCAAGGGCGGCAGCATCTACAATCTGACCAGCTCGCAGGGATTCGTCGACGAGAACGACAATTTCAACATCGTGGAGCACGGTAACGCGCGCAACATCGCCGGCTATCTCTCCAACAGCTGGAAAAGCGGCCCCATTCTCTTCGATGTAGGCGCCCGCCTGGAGAACATCAACGTCCATCAGCGCACCTGCAACTCGAGCCCGCAGGCGCTCTCCGATCCGACGTTCGACCTGTGGGACAACGCCGTGCCGATCTGCAACGGCACCTGGGACTACGAGCATTACGTCAGGACTCGCCCGACCTTCACCGGAGGCCTCAATTACGAGTTCTCCAACAACATGAGCGCCTACGTCCGGCTCAACAACGGCGTGCACTACAATGACTTCGACAACAACATCCGGGGTGCGAAGGGCAACTTCGCGCCGCTGCAGGTCGTCCACAACTACGAAGGCGGCTTCAAGTGGCAGTCGCGCCTCGCCTATGTCGATGTGAGCGCCTACCACAGGGTGTTCACCGGCCTCACGATCCAGGAGACGACGCCCAGCGGGGCGCCGATCCCGGGCGCGATCGTCACCTACGGCTCGACGACAAATGGCGTGGATTTCGACGGTTACATAACGCCGTTCAAAGGATTCACGCTGCGGGTCATCGCTGATTACATGAGCGGAACCTACGAGAACTCCAACGCGTGCGTGACCTTCACCGACCTGTTCGGCAACCAGCAGTGCCGGAGCATCGACGGCTCGCCCCTGCAGCGGCAGCCGAAGTTCCAGATCCGTGCGACACCCAGCTACGCACTGCCGTTTGCATGGGGAGACGTGACGGCCTGGTTGACCGTCGAGCACATCGGCCAGCGATTCGAGGATCAGTCGGGCCTGCAGCCGCTCGGGGCCTACACCGAGCTGGAAGCCGGAATCGTGGGTGACGTCGGGGATCACTGGCAGCTGCGGGTACAGGGAACGAACCTCAACAACGTCATCGCCCTCACCGAAGGCAACGCCCGCAAGTTCGGCCAGAACACGGGCATCGGCAACGTGATTCTGGCGCGACCGATCGAGGGGAGGGAAGTCGACTTCTCCGTTTATTACAAGTGGTAGAACGAGGAGATGGGGTCCCCTCGCGCCTCGCGGCGCGGGGGGACCGATCCGCGGATCCCGCGGCCGGAGTCAGATCAGATCGCGCAGCGCCACGACGACCCGGCGCGTAGCTGTCTTCCCCTTCACGAGCATCGGTATCCTCGAGCCCGCAGGTCGCGCTCGCAACAGCTCGCGAGCCGCAGAGAGATCCTCTGCTTTCGCCGGCCGGCCATCGAGCTCGAGGATGACATCCCCGTCCTGCAGACCCGCCTCTGCCGCAGGGCTCCCGGGTGCCACGGAAGTCACTGCATAACCCTCTTTGCCTGCATTGATCCACAGCCCGGAGCGATCGAAGTCGCCGACATCGACCGGCGCACGCTCGATTCGCCGCAGGTACATCATCCGATGCGGGTAATCGAAGGTCACGACGAATCGCTTGAGGAGGGCCGAGCCAACGTTGCCGTCGTAATTCGGGTCACTGAATGAGCCGTGTCCGGCCTCCGAGAGATCGGCGACCGGCGCAGCCACCCTCACCGGGCCCAGGCTGATCGAATGAAGCCGAACGACATAGGAGCTGACCTCACCTCCGACGCCCCAGCCGGTCACGGCTCGTACGCCCCGCGAATACCGCTCCTGCAAGTGATCGCGAAAGACGGCGGGAGATGTCACATCGAGCTCCGAGCGTGAGCCTGTGTCCATGTCGAACGTGGCCGGAATTCCATCGAGTCGTCCGCGGACGAAAGGCATGTGGTCGTAGAAGACGAAGGGGACGGCCACACCGGCATCGTTGAGCGAGCCGCTTCCCGGCTGCGAGAAAGTGATGACTTTGCGCCCGTAGTCGATCCGGACCACGAGCCGGCGGAAGAGCTCGAATCCGACCATGCCGTCGACCGCAATGCCCTCGATTGCCGGCGGGTAGATCTCAGCGGAAAACCCCACCTCATCGTGCATCTCGAGGCCACCGATCGAAATCGTGCGGAAGGGGACGAAGCCGAGCGATGACTGCTTCTCACCGGCGCCCCCCTCCGGCGAGCTGCCCCTCGATGCCAACCCGGCTCCAGCGATGACCTTTGCGGAAAGAAGCGTGTGGCCGCCTGTGTCCACGATGAAGGTGTAGGGACCCTTGCCGTTCACGCGGGCTTCGACGTAGATGTGATTATTGAGCAGCCGAAAGGGTACCGAGATGCTCGTTGCACCCGGCGGCAGGGTGACTCCTGCAGGAGCGGTCCGGGGACAGGCGAATGTCGCAAGCGCCCGCGCCGGTCCAAAGCTCACGCTGCGTAGAGTCAGCCGCTCGTATCCGGCCTCGCCGGCGCCAGCGTCCTCGAGAACGGAGTGAGCGAGCATCAGGTTCGCCTGCCGGCGGTAGTCCGAGTACACCTCACGGGAATGGAGGAACTGCTGCGGCTCGGCGATTTGCAACAGCAGATGAGTGCGCGCGTCGAACCACGCCTCGAAACGCACACCGCCGCGTGGCTGCACCGCGAGATGGTCCGTCGGAGTCCCGGATAGGCTCTCGTGGCCGAGATCGTCGATCCGGGCGCCGGCCCGATCGCTCCGCCACCAGAGATTCGCGTTGCGGTAGGCGGCGCTGACGGCCACACGCACCCGATCGCCGCCTTGCTCAGGGGTGTTCGCGCCAGAGACGTCCTTCATCCAGGGCGTCCGCCCATCGAAACCATCGGCCGTATGCAGAACACCGGAATCCACACTCGCGACGTAGGCGCCCGTCGCCAGGTCCGCGATCAAAGTCGCATCGCCCGTGAGGCCGTTTCCCGAGTAACCATAGTGATAGATGGCAAAGCCGGCTTTCGGCACAGGGCCAACTGCAAGCTGATTGGCATGGAGAATGGCCTGTACCCGGCTGCCGGTGGCCGCCGCCGCCGCCGGAAGGCCGAACGCAATGAGAATGCAACTGATCAACCGTAGGCGAGTCGCTGGTGTCCAAAGCATATGAGTACCCGGTGGCCGCATCGATTTGCTTCGCTCGTGCTCGCAACGCTAAATTCCCCGGGATGCCAGGTCTTGAACGAAATTCGCATTGCCGCTGGGTGCGCCCCGCCGCGCAGGGCCGCGAGCGGCACGCTGCCGGTGATTTCCTGCCCCGCCACGTCCATGAGGAAGCCTTCGCGACCATAGTGCTGACCGGCGGCTATGTGGAAGCCGGCGATACCGGCCGGCATCGCGCCGAGCCGGGAGATGCGCTCATTCATGCACCCTACGAGTTTCACCTCGACCGTTTCGAGCGGCGCAGCACCGAGTTGCTCGTCGTACCCGTCAAGGCCGGGCGATTTTCCTGTGCAGCCGGCCGAGTGCCCGATCTCGATGCCATCGTTCGCATCCTCGAAGGCGACCCTGCCGCTGCCGAAGACGCCATCGGTGAGCGGCTCGAGCCCAAGCCCGCAGCGCTACCGGACTGGCCCGACATCCTCGCGCACGACCTCAGCAACGATCCCGCACTGAGTCTCGCCGAGTGGGCCGACAATCATCGACTCGCGGCCGGCTCGGTGAGCCGTGGCTTCGGGCAGGTCTACGGCGTGACGCCTGCGGCCTATCGTCTCCTGCAGCGGACGCATCGGGCGATCCGCGCCATCCTCGGATCGGAAGCGCCGCTCGCGGCGCTCGCCCAGAATTGCGGCTTCGCCGATCAGGCGCACATGGTCCGATCGGTCCGCCACGCGACGGGACTCACTCCCCGCGCCTTGAGATTGCGCGAGCGCCAGCGCAATCCATCGCCGGATATGAAATGAGCAGGCGGCGCTCCGGAGGCGGCCGCTTCCATGCGAGAATCCGGTCGCAGTAGCGGCGATTCCAGGATCTCGACTCAGTGGCCGTCTCCCCTGCCGTCCTAGAGGACATGCGGACCGTCGGCGGCTTGCTCCAGGCGGGCAGGTTCCATGCCGCGCACGAGCGGCTCGAGGCCATCGTCGAGGCCAATCCCACCTTCGTCGAGGCCCTCCGCCTCCTCGCCGGCACCAAGCTCGCACTCGGTGATGCTGCTGCCGCAGAAACGCTGTTACGGCGCGCCCTCGATGTGGATCCGAGCTGGGCCCCGACGCTCACCACGCTGGGAGAGCTGCTGCTCGCCAGCGGGCGCGGTGGCGAAGCTCAAGCCGCGCTGCAACGCGCGCTCACCGGCCCGCAGGTCGATCCGCGCGCGGCGCTGATCCTGTCACGGTACTACAACGACACCGCCCGCCCCGAACAGGCGCTTTCGGTGGCCGCTCCCTTCTGTACCCGCGGCCAGGTGGACCCGGAGCTGGCTACCCAACACGTCGCGGCGCTCATCGCCCTGGGCCGGCAGACGGAAGCCCTCTCCTTCTATGGCAATCTCGTCGCCACGACGCCGGACAATCCAACACTTGCCCAGCCGCTCGCGATCGCACTCAACTCGGCCGGGCGTCATGCGGAGGCGGGGCACATCGCACATCGTGCGTTGGCGCGTGGCTTCAGGACTGCGACACTCTGTCTGACGTACGCCAAGAGCCTCATGGCTGACGGCGCCAACGATCGCGCCGAAACCGCACTGCGCGACTGCCTGCGGCTCGAGCCGCGTCTCACCGAGGCACATAACAGTCTCGCACAGCTCGTGTGGGTTCGCACGGGCGATCTGACGCAGGCTACCGAAGCGCTCGATCAAGCCCTGCGGACATTTGGCAATGACGATGCGCTCTGGGCCACCAAGGCCGCCATCCTGCAAGGCGCGGGTGATGCCCGCGCCGCGTACGACTGCCTGGCACCACGAGCCGAGCGCGCTCAGGCATCGCCCGTATTGCTCGTGCGGGCAGGACTCTCCGCACTCGATTTCGATCCGGCCAAGGCGCTATCGCTTGCCGAGCAGGCGATGCGTTCCCTGCCGGACAACACCTCGGTCCGCAATCTCATCGCCGCTGCGCAACTCGGGATCGGGGATGCGCGCGCCGCTCTGCAAAACTGCGAGGCATTGCTGAGCCGGGCGCCGGACGACCAATATCTCATTGCGCTGCAGACGACGGCGCTGCGTATGCTCGGTGATGCGCGCTATGGCCAACTCTGCGATTACCACAACCTCATCCTGCCGCTGCCCATCGAGCCGCCGGCGCCGTGGTCGAATCTCGCCGAATTCCTCAGGGATCTGACTGGGAGTCTCAATCGCCTCCACGATCCGCACGGCCATGCGCTTCTCTTTCAATCGTTGCGTCACGGCACCGAGACGACCCAGGACCTCACGCGCAGCAGCGATGCCGCAATACGCGGGCTGTTCGCGGCATTCGCCGGGCCCATCGAGCGTTACCTCGAGCACATGGGCCGGGGCAGCGATGCCTTGCGCCGCCGCAACGGCGGCCGCTGGCGATTCAACGGCAGCTGGTCGGTACGGTTGCGCAACCGGGGGTTTCACACGAGCCATGTGCATCCTCGCGGTTGGATCTCCTCTGCCTTCTACGTCGAGCTGCCGGACGTCATGGCGCAGGCGCGCACGGACGAGGGCGTGCTCAGCTTCGGCAAGCCGGGTATTCTGACGAGCCCGCCGCTAGAGGCCGAATACTCGGTCCGCCCGGCACCCGGCATGCTCGTCCTCTTTCCGTCGTACTTCTGGCACGGTACCGTGCCATTCCAGAGCCCTCAGCCCCGCCTGACCGTCGCCTTCGACGCCGTGCCGGCGCAGTAGCCCCTGACCGGGCCTGAGGCGGGATCCCGGTTTTCGTTAGGTCCCTGTCGATTTGCGGGGGCAGGATTCGGCTATCTCATGAATGGCGGAGGCGTGTCGCCTTGCGCACCAACCCAGGAGCATTACCGTGGCTGAGCTGACCGTAACGACTTTCGTGAGTGTGGATGGCGTCATGCAGGCTCCCGGCGGCCCGAAGGAGGACACCTCCGGCGGCTTCCGCTACGGCGGCTGGGTCTTTCCGCATGCCGATCAGGACATGGGCGCGATCATAGTAGAGAGCTTCTCGAAGGCGGACGCGTTCCTCCTCGGGCGGGGCACTTACGACATCTTCGCCGCGCACTGGCCCAAGGCCACCGATCCCAACGACCCCATTGCATCGAAGCTCAACGCGCTGCCGAAGCATGTTGCCTCGCGGACCCGCGGAAGTTTCCAGTGGCACAATTCATCCGCGGTGCGGGACGTCACCGCGGAGCTCGCCAGCCTGAAGCAGCGCTACAAGGGCGAGCTCCAGGTTCACGGCAGCGCCGGCCTGCTGCAGACCCTCATCCAACAGGATCTGATCGATGAATACCGCATTTTCACCTTTCCGGTGGTGCTCGGTGCGGGCAAACGCCTCTTCGGCTCGAGCGCCGCAGCGGGCGCGCTGACACTCGAGCAATCGAAGACCTCCGCCGCCGGAGTCATCTACAGCGTCTATCGCCGCTCGGGGCCGGTAAAGACCGGCTCGTTCGCCGCGGAGTAACGGTCAGGTCGGCTGCCTCAAGAACTCCACCAGCGCGCGCAGCGCTGGTGGAGTCTGCCGGCGGCTCGGATAGTAGAGATAAAAACCCGGATAGCTGGGCGACCAGTCCTCGAGAATACGGACCAGCCTGCCGGTATCGATCAGCGGTTGAATCTCGGCGCGCATCAGATACGCGATTCCCACTCCATCCAGCGCCGCGCGCACGGCAAGCTCGCTGTCATTGACGATGAGCGGCCCGTCGACCGGGACCGAAAGCTCCTCGCCGTCGCGCTCGAGCTCCCAATGGTAGAGGCCGCCGCTGCCGCGCAACCGCAGGTTGATGCAGCGATGCTCGTGCAGGTCCCGCGGTGTCGCGGGTCTCCCGTGGCGTTGCAGGTATGCAGGCGCGGCCACGATGGCGGTCTCGAGCGTGCGCCCCAGGGAGATCGCAACCATGTCCTTCTCGAGCCGCTCGCCCAACCTCACGCCCGCATCGAAGCGGCCGGCAACGATATCGACAATCGCATCGTCCACGAAGACCTCGAGAATGACGCGCGGATGAGCGGCCTGGAATCTCCCGAGGATCGGCGCGATGTGCAGCATTGCAGCGATGCGCGGCACATTGATCCGCAGGAGGCCTGCAGGCCCCGCGCCGAGATTGCCGACATCGAGGACGGCCGCATCGAGCTCCTTCAACGCGGGCCCGAGCCGTGAGATGAGGCGCGCTCCTGCCTGCGTCGGCGATACACTGCGTGTCGTGCGATTGAGGAGCCGGACCCCCAACCGCTCCTCCAGGCTGCGAATGCTCTGGCTGAGCGCCGAGGGTGAAATGCCGAGCTGGACGGCGGCTCGCGCAAAGCTGCCGTGCTCGACGATGGCCGCAAAGGCCGAGAGCTCCGAGAATTCGCTGCCGCGCATTGTGTACCCCGGCTAAATGACCCGTGCGGATTTTGCCCGATTATCGGCGCCTCTCCGGCTGGCATGCTGCCCACCATCGCCTCGGCCACCACGGAGACTGCCATCATGAGTGATCCCCTGACGCTGAACACCTATCGACTGCTCGGCCGCTCGGGCCTGCGCGTATCGCCGCTTGCACTGGGCGCCATGACCTTCGGCCAGGACTGGGGCTGGGGTGCGGACAGGGCGGAGGCGCGGCGGCTCTTCGACACCTACATCGAGCGCGGTGGCAACTTCATCGACACCGCCAACCGCTACACCAACGGGACGTCGGAGCAGTTCATCGGCGAGTTTGCTTCCGGTCGCCGCGATTCGCTCGTCATTGCCACTAAATACACCCTGACCGGACGCCCCTCGGACCCGAACTCCGGAGGCAACCATCGCAAGAGCATGGTCAGATCCGTCGAGGAAAGCCTCCAGCGTCTGCGGACGGACTACATCGACCTGCTCTATCTGCACGTGTGGGATGGCACGACACCCGTCGAGGAGATTCTGCGGGCCATGGACGATCTCGTCCGGGCCGGCAAGGTGCTCTATCTCGGGATCTCGGACACGCCGGCCTGGCAGATCTCCCGCATGCAGGCGATCGCGGAGTTGCGCGGCTGGTCGCCGCTCGCGGCGCTGCAGATCGAATACAGCCTCATCGAGCGCACGGTCGAGCGCGATCTCATCCCGATGGCGCGCGAGATGGGGCTCGGAGTGATTCCATGGTCGCCGCTTGCGAGCGGTGTGCTCACCGGCAAGTACAGCCGCGCCGACCTCGAGCACGGCGGCGTGTCGGCCTCCGCCAGCGGTACCCGCAAGAATGTAGCGCTCGCGAACGGCGCGCTCACTGCGCGTGGCCTCGAGATCGCTGAGGTGGTCAAAGAAGTCGCCAGGGAAATGGAGCGGACGCCTTCGCAGGTCGCGATCGCCTGGACATTGCTCAACCCGGGCGTGACGGCGCCCATCCTCGGCGTGCGCACGCTGAGTCAGCTCGAGGACAACCTCCGCGCCCTCGATGTCCGCTTCAGCGACGAGCAGCGGGAGCGGCTGGAAGAAGCGAGCGACATCGAGCTCGGCTTTCCGCACGAGTTCCTGCAGCGGCCGATGACGCGCGCAGTGGCTTTCGGGGAAGCCAGGATCGAAACCCGGCGTTAGCGACAGGTCCTCGGACCGGTGCCGGTCCGCCACAACTTCGGTGAGAAGTGAACGACCCAGATGTTCGCGTTGCCGTCGTCCCATGAGCCGCTCGCAGGAGCGCCTGGCAGGTGATCCGGATGGCGGCTCGCGAAGTAGAGCCGCTCTCCATCGAGGCTCAGGCGAGGCTCGACCTCGGAGACTTTGGGATCCGACCAGCCGGGAAATCGCAGGGGACAGACCACCGGGTGAGCAGACAACGGCGACAGGGCGATGAACAGGTGCTCCGGACCCGGGGCCCCGTCGTGCCCCGGAGTGGCGCGATCCGAGCTGAATATGAGGAACCGCTCGTCGGGATCGACAGCCGGATCGACATCGTTCGCGGCGCCGGTGCTGAATGCGAGCGGCAGCACCGAGCCGTATCCGGACCGGCCGTTGGACCTCGCCAGGAAGAGACGAAACCGGCCGGTCCCGACATCGGTGCGCATGAACGCGAGATCGTCGTCGGCAGCGATCGAGGGCGTCCACACCGAGCCTCCGGCGTTGATCGAATCGGGAAGGCGGCTCAACACACCCGCGGCCGCGCCCTTCAGCTCGATTCGCCACAGCGCGCCACCGAGCTGATCCTGGCCATAGTAGTGAGTGGTGAGACGAGTCTTCCCGCCCGGCGCGGGCCGATCCGATGCAAAGACCAGGTATCGGCCGCTCGGGGCTACGGCGGCTTCGAGGTCATCCCAACTTCCGGAGAAGGATGCGATGACGGGCGTCGACCACGACTTCCCGCGGCGATCGGAGCGCAGCACCGACCAGCGTCCATCTACCCGGCGGCTGAAGAAGAGCAATCCGCCGCCCACCACGAATGCAGGCGCGATGTCCGGTGCTTCACTGGAGATGAGGCCGGGCGCAAAGATCCGTGGGCGGAGCGTCGCGGCCGCCGCCCTCGACAGCAGAGCGCCGAGCGCGAGAGCGGCGGCCATGAGCACCAGGCGGGTCGGCATTACATCGGGCTCATGAGGAGCGGGATTGAAGTCTCGTGGCATACGAAAAGCGTGCGTAACCGAACGTGCGAACCGATCCTAGTGCCGGGTTTCCCTCCCGGCAATGTCGGGTCGTATGGGTTCGCCGGCGGCGCTGCTCAGTGGGGGCGAGACGCTTTCTGCTGCTCGCTCAGAAACCGCATGACGATCCGCTCGATCCGCCACATCTCCGGGGGCTGCTCCTCCTGGCCTATTGCCTCGAGCGTCCGGCGTAGACTGCCGTCGAGATAGCTCTCCAACACCGCAGGATGGATGTAGCACTTGCGACAGACCGCCGGAGTGTTACCCAGGCGCTTCGCGACCTGCTTGATGGCCTCGACCTGAGCCTTCCGGGTCGGCGGCTCCTGCTCCTGCTCAGCGAGCGCGAGCAGCGCCAGATTGGTCGCTGCCCAGGTGCGGAAATCCTTGGCGGTGATCTCACGGCCCGAGATCTCGCGCAGATAGTCGTTGACATCGGCGGAGTCGATACAGTGCCGCTCTCCGGCTTCGTCGATGTACTGGAAGAGCTCCGAGCCCGGCAGATCGCGGCAGTTCTTGACCACCCGTGCGAGCTTGCGGTCGCTCACCCGGCTCACGTGGCGGATGCCGTGCTTGGCGCGAAAATCGAGCTCGATGCGCCCGCGCACGATCCGCACGTGGCGGTTGCGCAGGGTGGTGAGGCCGAACGTGTTGTTTTGCGCGGCATACTCGGGGTTGCCGACCCGCGCCAGCGTGTCCTCCATGAGGCGCACGACGGCAGCGAGGACCTTCTCACGGGGCAGGCCCGGCCGGCTGAGATCCGCCTCGATGCGGCGGCGGATCGCCGGCAGCGCCCGTCCGAACTCGAGCATGTGACCGTATTTCGTCTCATCCCTGATGCGCCGCCATCGCGGGTGATAACGATGCTGCTTGCGCCGCCGCGCATCCCGCCCCGTCGCCTGGAGGTGCCCGTTCTCGAGCGGGCAGATCCATACGTCGGTCCACGCAGGCGGCACCGCCAGCGCCTTGATGCGGGCGAGCTCTGCGGCATCCCTGATCAGCTTGCCCTTCGGGTCCCGGAAGACGAACCCGCCGGCGACCGCTTTGCGGGTGATGCCGGGCTGCCGGTCATTGACGTACCGCAGCCGTGCGGCTTTGGCCGCATACACATTCTCGGGTGCCGGGACCGGGATATCCGGCTGCGTGGCCCTGCTGTCCAATGAGGTTCCTGGCGAAGCTGAAGCCGCGCGACGGCTCTCGTCGAGGTTCAACGTGAAAGCGGCTGCCGGGGTCCGCGCCGAGTGGCCGGGTAGCCGGCCGGATGGCCGGGTCCGCCCTCGATTGTTCAGCCGAAGGCAGTCACGGGATAATGTCGCCGAGACACCCCCATGGCTATCGTGCAGCATCTCGAGCCCGCCACCGCCCGCAAGGTGTTCCTTGCGCAAATGTCCTTTCTCGCGGTGCTGCTCGCGGGCGTCGCGGTTTCCAACGTGTTCACGGCGCTCGCGGATCATGCCCGTTACGGTGATCACCCGGCGGCATGGGAGCCGGTCACGTGGGAGTTCTCGAGCGTCGTTTGCCTGTGGCTCCTGGTACCGGCAATCGGCTGGTGGCTGAAGCAGTTCCCATTGATTTATGGCGGCTGGCTTCGCAGCCTCCCGGCGCATCTGGTGGCGACTCTGCCCTACTCGCTCGTACACGTGAGCGGCATGAAAGTCCTGCGTGTCCTTACCTACCGGCTGATGGGCTGCCACTACGACTTCGGACCCTGGTGGCCTACCTGGGTCTACGAATACCGCAAAGACTTCGTCAGTTACTGGCTGCTCCTCATCTGCATCGCAGCGTTCCGGCTGTACGGTCTGTGGGTGGACTCCCGAGAGTCCGCGGCTGCCGCGCCTACGCGGGAGCCAGCCTCGGGCGAGTCAGTGGCAGCCGAACCTGCGCCCGCCGGCACGCCCCTCGAGCGCCTCGTGGTGCGCAAGCTCAACCGCGAATATGTCATCGCCATCGCCGATATCGACCGGGTAGAGGCCGATGGCAACTACGTCAATGTCTACGCCCAGGGAACGCCCTACCCCCGGCGGGAATCGCTTGCCGCTCTGGAGAAGAAGCTGGACGGCCGGCGCTTCGTCCGGGTACACCGCGGACATCTGGTCAATGTCGATCGCATCCGCGAGATCCAGCCCTGGGACCACGGCGACTATCGCATCGTGCTCCAGGACGGCACCTGTGTGAATCTCAGCCGGCGCTATCGCGATCGCCTGCAGCACCTCCTGCACTGAGCTTTCGTCCCTGCAGGGCGCCGTTCGCACCTGAGCGGCGCCGCTCGTCACCTCTTCGCTTGCCGAGGTCACTCGTGAGCCCCTAGCGTCCGGGCCTGCACTGCGGAGTGAGCATTCCATGAGATCGACCATGCCAAAGATGACTGTGACCAGACGAGCCGCGCTCCAGGGCCTGGCTGCTGTTCCGGTGATCGGGAGTCTTGAAGCCGCGCCGCTGCCGCACGGCCGGCGGCTGCCACGCCGGCGCGTTCGCCCGACCGACAAGGAATGGCCCAGTCCTGCCCAATGGCAGGAGCTCAGGCGCAAGGTCGGTGGGCGTCTGCTCGAGGTCTCTTCGCCATTCGGGACCTGTGAGCGGAACCCGAAGGCCCCGGCCTGCGAGGATGCGATCAAGCATCTGCACAATCCCTATTACCTGCGGGATCAGCCGGGGCTCACCCAGGCTTCGGGCTACGCGCACGCCTGGCGTTCCACGCCCAGCGCTTACGCGGTACGCGCAGCCGAGGCCACCGACGTCGCCGCGGCAGTCAACTTCGCACGCAAGCACGATCTCCTGCCCGTCATCAAAGGCGGCGGCCACAGCTATCAGGGGACCTCGAACGCTCCCGACTCGCTGCTCATCTGGACGCGGGCGATGGATGGGGTCGAAATGCACGAGTCCTTCGTGCCCATGAGCTGTCCAGGAACAGAGCCGCAGGCGGCAGTCACCATTGGAGCGGGCGCCGTGTGGATGGATGCCTACCACGCAGTGACCACCCAGGCGGGGCGCTACGTTCAGGGCGGGGGATGCGGTACGGTGGGTGTGGCGGGCCTGGTGCAGAGCGGTGGCTTCGGGAGTCTGTCCAAGCGCTATGGCACGGCCGCCGCCGCGTTGTTGCAGGCCGAAGTGGTTACCGCGGACGGCAGGGTACGCATCGTCAATGCCCGCAGAGACCCGGATCTGTTCTGGGCCTTGAAGGGGGGAGGCGGCGGGACTTTCGGCGTCGTCACGCGCGTTACGCTGCGGGTACGGCAACTGCCCGAGCTGGGCGGCGCTGTGTCGGCGACCATCCAGGCAACTTCGGAAGCAGCCTTCAGGCGCCTGATCGATCGGTTTGCTGCGTTCTACCGCGACAACCTGATCAACCCGCACTGGGGTGAAACGGTGCATTTCCATCCCGATCTGCGGTTTTCCGTGTCCATGGTCTGTCAGAGCCTGACCCGCCAACAGATCCGCTCCATCTGGAATCCATTCTTTGCCTGGGTAACATCCTCGCCGCAGGAATTTCGGATGGAAAAGGAGCCGCAGATGCTCACGGTGCCCGCGCGGCACTCGTGGGACCCGGCATTCATGAACAGGATCATTCCCGGCGCAATGAGGAGGGACGACCGGCCGGGAGCTCCCGCTCATCATGTCTGGTGGGCGGGCGACGGCGATCAGGCCGGGCAGTTCCTGTACGGCTATGCCTCCTTGTGGCTACCCCGCTCGCTCCTGGACGAGGGTCAACGTATCCGCCTCGTCGCGGCACTGGCGGAGAGCAGCGCGCGTTGGCCGGTATCGCTGCACTTCAACAAAGGGCTCGCCGGGGCCCCGCGGGAAGCGGTGGAGGCGGCGCGGAACACTGCAACCAACCCGGCAGTCCTCGAGTCCTTCGCGCTCGCCATACTCGGTTCGAACGGCCCCGCCGCCTACGCGGGATTACCCGGTGGCGCCGCCGATCTGCAGGCTGCTGACCGCGATGCCGCTGACATCCGCGCCTCCATTGCAGCACTCCGCGCCATCGTTCCGAACGGCGGGTCATACGTATCGGAGAGCGATTTCTTCCAAAGAGACTGGCAGCGCTCGTTCTGGGGTGATAACTACTCCCGACTGCTCGCAGTCAAGGCAAAATATGACCCGACAGGCCTCTTCTTCGTCCATCACGGCGTGGGGAGCGAAGACTGGAGTCCTGACGGATTCACCCGTGTCCACCGCTCTTGAGAGGCACCCATGACCCGTAAAATCGCTTCCCCGGCCCTCGCGCTGACCGGACTGCTCATTTCCCTCGGCGGTTTCGGCCATAGCTTCGGAGGTCGCAAAACGCTGGACATCGGCCTTGCCGGCCTCGCGTTGGATGCGCACACCGAAAAGCTCATCTACCTGGTGTGGTACTTCTGCGGCGGTTGCATGCTCGTATTCGGACTGCTCGTGATCGCGAGCGCGTGGCGAGCCTGGCGAGGTGACAGAACCGGCCTCGCGACGGCGACTTTGATCGGAGTCTTCTACCTGCTGACTGGCGTGCTGTCGCTGGCCTACATGAAAGAGGCGTTCTGGAGCGTGTTCGTCGTGCTCGGCGGCCTGGCGCTCATCTTGTCGCTGACACTTCGTGCCTCCCTCGCCCCTGACAGTCCAACGTCCATTGCCGTATGAAAAACGCCTGCTCCATGGTGATCGCCGGCCTGATTGGCAGTCTGGCGCTCACAGCCTGCTCATCCAGAGTCTCCTCAGGCGGACGCGCCGCCCGCGGACCCGCTCCGGCAGCTGCCGCGCCCGTGGACGCGGGTTGGTCAGCCTATGGCGGCGATCCGGGTGGGAAGCGCTACTCGCCGCTGACTCAGATATCACCCGGCAACGTCGCGCGGCTGCAGGTTGCTTGGGTCTTTCGCACCGGCGAGCTCGGCAAGGGGGTCCAGGACTGGGAGCGCTCCGCGTTCGAAGCGACACCGATCCTGTATGACGGAACCTTGTACTTCACGACTCCCAGCACCAACGTGGTGGCTGTCGACGCCTCTACGGGCGCGCTTCGCTGGCGTCACGACAGCCACAACGACAATGACCTGCACTACTCCGACGGTGTCTCGCGAGGCGTTTCCTTGTGGCTGGACCCAACGGCAGCGGCAGGCATCGAATGTCGGGCGCGCATCTACGCTCCGACCCTCGACGGCAGGCTGCTCGCCCTGGATGCCACCGACGGCAAGCCCTGTGAAGGTTTCGGCGATCACGGGGCCGTCGATCTGTTGCAGGGGGTGCGGTATCACGAGAGTCCACGCAGCGGCTGGCGAGACTACCTGGTCACCTCGCCGCCGGCGATCGTGGACGGCAAGCTCATCCTGGGCTCCTCGGTCGGCGACAACAGAGCGGTCAATCTCGAGCTCGGCACCGTGCGGGCGTTCGACGCCAGAACGGGCCGGCTGCTCTGGAGTTGGGACCCGATTCCGCGCGATCCCTCCGATCCTGTCTACCCACAGTGGAGCGTGGAGGGTGCAAAGGCCACCGGCGCGGCCAACGCCTGGGCGCCGCTTTCCGTCGACCCCACGCGGCATCTCGTCTTCGTGCCCACCGGCTCGGCCAGTCCGGATTTCTTTGGCGGTGAGCGGCCCGGCGATGACCGTTGGGCAGACTCGGTGGTGGCGCTCGATGCGGATACCGGCAAGCTCGTGTGGGGACGGCAGCTCGTCCATCACAACCTGTGGGATTACGATGTGGCCTCACAGCCGACGCTCGTCGAGTTGACGCACGACGGCAGGCAGGTACCGGCGCTCATCCAGGCGACCAAGGCGGGCTTTCTCTACACGCTCAATCGGGACACCGGCGATCCCATTTTCCCGATCGTAGAAAAGCCCGTACCGCAGGACGCGGTGCCCGGCGAGGTGCCCTCGGCCACGCAACCCTACCCGGCAGCTCCACCGGCTCTCGCACGGCAGGAGCCCGTGACTCCGGAGGATGCCTGGGGGGTCGCGTGGTTTGATACTCGAGCGTGTCGCCAGCAGATCGAGGCCGATCGGTCTGGAGGCATCTTCCAGCCGCCGTCCACGAAGGAGTCCATCCAGTTTCCCGGCAACGCCGGTGGCCTCAACTGGGGGGGCGTGGCATTCGATCCGGGGCGGCAGCTGGCGGTCGTCAACACCATGAACCTGCCATTCCTCGTCGCGCTCGTCCCGCGCCATGAGGTCGATGCGGAAATGCACGATCCGAAATACCGCGGCTGGGAATTTGGCCAGATGACCGGAACTCCCTATGCCATGCGCCGCCGCGCTTTCCTCTCCGGGCTCGGCATTCCCTGCATCAAGCCGCCCTGGGGCACACTCGCCGCCGTGGACATGGCGCACGGCAAGATCAAATGGCAGGTGCCGCTCGGCGACTCCCCGCTCGTACACCTGAACCTCGGCATGCCGAGTCTCGGCGGCCCGGTCGTCACCGCGAGCGGCCTCGTGTTCATTGCCGCGAGTCTCGATGACCGGATACGCGCATTCGACATCGACACCGGGAAGGTCCTCTGGCAAGCGAAGCTACCCGCCGGCGGCCAGGCGACTCCGATGACCTACAGCAGCGGCGGCCGCCAATATCTCGTCATCGCCGCCGGTGGCTACAAAGACTCGAGCACGCGCGGCGATTACGTCATCGCCTATGCCTTACCGAATTGAGCTCCGCTCCTGTACCCTTGCGGCATGGCAACAACGCCCGATCGCGCCGGACGGCAGTGGACCGATATTCAAAGCGTCGCGGCACTGGGCGAGCCGCTGCTCGAGCTGCAACCAGCCGAGCGTGGCGAGATTCGCCTGGCGTTCGGCGGCGATGTCGCCAACTCGATGGTGTGTCTCGCCAGGATTCTCGGGGAGGCCGGCCCCCGGATCTCTCTGATCACCGCATTGGGCAACAGCGGATATTCCGAGTGGCTGCGGGCGCATTTGGCGCGCGAAGGCATTCGGCTCGCGGAGGCGCCTACCGAGGGTGAGCCCGGCATCTACGGCCTGCCGGTGGATGCGGCGCACGGCTCCGGCTTCTCTTACTGGCGCGGACGGTCTGCTGCGCGGCAGTTCCTGCGCTCCACCGGCCTGTCGCAGCTCGAGCGTCTCCTCGGAAGTCCCCAGCTTCTCCTGGTGACCGGAATTACCCTCGCCCTCTGCTCCCCGTCCAGCTTTGAGCACCTCTGTCGCTGGGTCGAGCGGCACCGGGAAGGATGCCGTGTCGTGTTCGACTGCAACTTCCGCAGGCGCTTGTGGGAGAGTGAGGAGGAGGCTCGCGAGCGAGTTGGTATGTTCGAGAGCCTGGCTTCGGTGATCGCCACCGGCGCGGAGGACGAGAAGACCCTTTGGGGCGCCGCGGGTACACCCGAGATCGTCGAGCGTCTGAGCCATCTTTCCGCGGAGTATTTGATCCGTGGGGGTCCCGAAGGCTGCTGGGTCGGTGCGGGCAGGGACTACCAGCATGTCCCGACCGAGCCCATGACAGTGATCGGTGATACCGCGGGCGCCGGAGATGCACATCTAGCGAGTTACATGGCTGCGCGAATCTCAGGATTGGACAGAGGCGATGCCGCCGCTTACGCGAACCAGGTCGCCGCAGTCATAGTCGGCCAGCGCGGCTCGATCCCCAAGGAGACCGCGAGATTCCCGGCGCTGCGGGCGCGCACATCCGCCTAGCCCACTGGCAGCCGGACGTCCGCACGCGGGTCCACACATTCCTTGGCCGCAGCAGGGCTGCGCAAGCTCGAGTGCTCCCGGGCAGGTGCGTGATGGCAGAGGCATGAGCACGCTAAAATGGCCGAACCATGCACCTGGGACTCCAACACAGCTACGCTGCCCTCCCGGACCGCTTCTTCGCCAGGGTCCACCCCACGCCGGTGCCGGACCCCAAGCTCGTCGTATTCAACAGCGGCCTGGCACGAGAGCTCGGTCTCGACCCACGAGCGCTCGAGCCGCAAGCCGCCGCCTTGCTCTCGGGAAACCGCCTTCCCGAAGATGCGGAGCCGATCGCCATGGCCTACGCCGGACACCAGTTCGGCGGCTTCGTGCCCTCGCTCGGCGATGGACGCGCCATCCTGCTCGGGGAGATCACGGGACCCGATGGAATTCTGCGCGACATTCAGCTCAAAGGCGCGGGCCTCACCCGCTTCTCGCGCGGCGGTGACGGGCGGGCCGCCCTCGGGCCAATGCTGCGGGAGTACCTCATCAGTGAGGCGATGCACGCGCTGGGCGTCCCTACCACGCGATCGCTCGCCGTGGTCACGACAGGCGAGCAGGTTTTTCGTGAGGGTGCGCTTCCCGGTGCGGTGCTCACCCGTGTGGCCACGAGCCATATCCGTGTAGGGACTTTTCAATACTTTGCGGCGCGTGGCGATGAGGACGCCGTGCGCGCGCTCCTCGAATACGTCATTGCGCGCCACTATCCTGAAGCCCGCGATACCGCTGTGCCGGCGCTCTCGGTGCTGAGGAGCGTCACTCAGCGACAGGCCGCGCTGATCGCCGACTGGATGCTGCTCGGCTTCATCCATGGCGTCATGAACACCGACAACATGTCGGTTGCCGGCGAGACGATCGACTACGGACCGTGCGCTTTCATGGATGAGTATGATCCCAACACAGTATTCAGCTCCATCGACCACCGCGGCCGTTACGCGTTTGCGAACCAGCCCGCCATTGCGCAATGGAACCTCGCGCGCCTCGCCGAGACCCTGTTGCCACTCATCCATACGGAGAGGGAGAAGGGGGTCGCGCTCGCCACCGGGGTGTTGGAGCCCTTCATGGCGGAATTCGAGGCTCGCTTCCTCGCGGGCATGCGGCGCAAGATCGGTATGGCGCAAGCCGCGCAGGGCGATGCCGATCTGGTCGAGCGACTGCTCGCCACCATGGCGCGGTCGCATGCCGATTTCACTTTGACTTTCCGCCGGCTCGCGCGGGTCGCGGAAAGCCCCGAAGAGGAGCCGCGGCTGCGGGAGTTGTTTGCGCAGCCTGATGATATCGACTCGTGGCTGCGCGACTGGCGAGCTTTCGTTGCCCGGGACGGGCGCGGGATGGAGCAGAGGGCCGCCGGCATGCGGGCCGCGAGCCCGGCATACATCCCGCGCAATCACCGCGTCCAGATCGCATTGGATGCCGCGGAGGGCGGCGACTACGAGCCGTTCCACGCGCTCCTCGAGGTGCTGCAGGATCCATTCGATGAGCGGCCGGAGAGGAGCCCGTACGCCGGGCCGCCCCGCCCGGAGGAGCGAGTGCTTCGGACGTTCTGCGGGACCTGAATAGCCACAAATTCCCGGACGGCTGTCGTTTGTACGTCGGTCGGGACGTCTTCAGGGTGAGGCGACGCACTGTGCGCCGCCACCTGACCGGAGCCTGCAATGAAATACGCGCTATTGGTTTACGAAGACGAGAGTCAGTTCGATCCGGACAAGGCGGGACCTCACCTGCGGGAGCTCGTGGGCAAGCATATGGCCTTCACCCAGGAGCTGGGCGCCAGGCGCATCGGTGGCGCCGGCCTCAAGGGCACCTCGACCGCGACGACGGTGCGCACCAAGGGTGGCAAGAAGACCATGCACGATGGTCCCTTCGCCGAGGCGCGGGAGCAGCTGGGTGGGTTCTATCTCGTCGATGTGGCGAGCCTGGATGAAGCCATCGAGATTGCCAAGCGCGTCCCCCTGGCGAAGGACGGTGCGATCGAGGTGCGGCCCGTGATGGGTCCTTGAGCGGTCCTGCTCTCGAGAGGGTATTCCGGGCGGCAAGCGGACGCATCATTGCGGTCCTTGCCGCCCGGTATCGGAGCTTGGCTCTGGCGGAGGACGCTTTCTCCGAGGCTTGTGTGCGGGCGCTGCGCGCGTGGCCCGAGACCGGCGTTCCCGATGACCCTGCGGCGTGGCTGTACCGATCGGCAAGCCGCGTGGTGCTCGACGCCTTGCGCCAACACAGCGTCAGAAAGCGTCATTCCATCCCCGAGCCTCCGCCTGAGCCGTCAGTGGAGGACGTGCTGGCGGACGACAGCATGGTGATCCCAGACGAGCGTCTACGTCTCATCTTCATATGTTGCCATCCGGCTGTGGCCCAGGATGCGCGCGCGGCACTAACGCTGCGTCTCGTATGCGGCCTCACGATGACGGAGATCGCGCGCGCTTTCCTCATCGAGGAAACCGCGCTCGCTCAACGGCTGGTACGAGCCAAACGGAAGATCGCCGAGGCCGGAGTCTCCTTCGAGCTGCCACCGCCTGAGTTTTGGCCGCAACGGCTGGAGTCCGTGCTCTCGACGCTGGAGATCGCTTATTCGCGGGCGCACGAGGATGCTTCCGGGACAGCGGCCCGCGCCCATTTTGCTGCGGAAGTCCTGCACCTGACGCATCTGCTCGTGGAGCTTCTTCCCGCTGAACGCGACGCGTTCGCCGTCGCAGCTCTGGTGCGCTACTCCGAAGCGCGGCGGCCCGCGAGAGTGGACGCCGAAGGTTTCATGGTCCCTTTATCGGAGCAGGACCCACGACTGTGGGATCGAAGTCGGATCGGTGAGGCGGATGCCCTCCTCGCCCGCGCTGCGAGCCTAGGGCCGCCGACTCTCCGGATGCTGCAGGCGCAGCTGCAGCGGGTATGGTGCGCGCGTAGCAGCTTGGGCGAGCCGCCGCCATGGCCTGAGGTTCTGCGCCTCTATGACCGCCTGCTCGAGCTCCGTGACGATCCCTTCGTGCGGATCAACCGCGCGGTCCCCCTGGCGCAGGTGAGCGGTCCTGAGGCGGCCCTGCAGGAGCTCGAGCGCCTGGATCGCGAGCAACTGGAGGACTTTGCGCCGTATCATGCGGTACGCGCCGATTTACTGGCCCGCGCCGGCCGGCCGCAGGATGCACGGCAGGCTTATCGGGCGGTCCTTTCGCTCGAGCCGCCGCCGGCCGAGGAGCGGTGGATTCGGCGCAGACTGGCAGCATTGGAAAACGACACGGTGAAATCCTGATGCACTGGCCAACGGCGCTCTTCATTGCGGCGGTCGCGATCGTGACGGCGACGGAGCTGTGGCTCGCCGCCCGGCAGATCGCGGCTGTCCGCGCACACCGCGACCACATACCCGGTCCATTTGCCGGAAAGCTCTCGACGGAAGATCACCGCAAGGCTGCCGACTACACGGCTGCGAAAGTCAAAGTGGGAAGCGCCGGGGCACTGGTGAGTGCCGCACTCACCCTCGCATTGACCATTGGCGGCGGCATCGCGGCCATCGATGCCCTCTGGCGGCACACGGGATGGCGTGAGCCCTGGCTCGGACTGGCCGTAATCGCCTCCGTTGCTGCCGTGATGGCCATCATCAGCTTGCCCATTTCGCTGATCCGTACCTTCCGCATCGAGGCTCGTTTCGGCTTCAA
>DASRDO010000089.1:0-6877 GCA_035652555.1 Steroidobacteraceae bacterium
ATCCTTCGCGTACGTTTCAGCGTGCGCGGTATCCGAATGAGAATCCTGGGCGGTCGCAACCACCGAGCCGCCGAGCAAGGCGGCAAAGATTGCGCAGCTTGTCGCAAGATAGGTTTTCATGACTTTTCCATACTGGTGAACGGTCCTGACTATGCCGTTCCGCTCCAGCGGTTTCCGTTCGCTACCGTACACACTCAGTGCACGGAAGCCATTACGGAATGGCCGAAAACCGTATTGGCGTCCTGCAGCTTGATCTACCGGATGTCTGCCAGCGGGACGAGTTGCTGCGCAGCGGAAAGGAGCGGTGTGATCGGCTATCAGGTACGTGCTTTCATGAAGGCAGAAGGCGCCGCCTGCCAGCTGCTCGTCGCACGCGACGTTCGGCATTTACACCTGCCAACGAGGGCGCCGAGCGGCTCCCCGAGGCGGGCTCAACTCTCGCCCACCTGATCAGCAGGTAAGCTATGATGCTGACGCCGATCAAGCCTGCCGCCGATATCGCCTTGGGTTTGCGGGCGGCGACCTTCTTCCGGCTTGTCGTGCGTGCCGATGGTCGAAACGGCCATGAGCGCCGTAGGCGGCGGTCACCGGCTCGAACAAGTTGCCTGGAGCGTCCGGGTCTGAGGGCTGGTCGCTGAGTCGGCCGGTGTAGCCAAATTTCGCCAGATAGCGGTCGAGCAGCCCCGGCGCAATCCGATTGGCAATGAACGCCTCCATCCAAATTCGCCAGCGGGGGCGGAACGCGCGGCGATAAATCGCGCGCGCCGCCACTTCCGGCGGGAAAGCCGGTGGCACTGACTGGGCCAATTCCCCCATCCTCTCTATCGTCCAATCGAATTGCGGCGTGTTCTCTGCCGGCAGATCGAGCGCCGTCAACGTTATCTTGACCTTGTCGTGGTGGAGGTCGGATCGCAGTGCATCCAGGAAACCGTGGATGGCGAATTTCGCGCCCCAGTGCATCGATTGCGAGGGTAACGCCCGATAGGCAAAGGCCGAACCGACGCTGACGATGGTGCCGCGGTTACGCGGGCGCATATGTCTGACCGCCGCCATCGTGCCATGGACTTGGCCGAGATAGGTCACGGCGGTGCCCCGCAGGAACTCTTCGGCTGTCAGTCTGTGAACGGGCGCTGAGACACTCCCCATGGCCACGTTCACCCAGGCATCCATCGGACCGAGCTCACGCTCAACCCGCTCCGCCGCAGCGTCTACGGCTTTGGCGTCCGCCATATCGGTTGGGATCGGAAGAGCGCGGGCGCCCATTTGCTCCAGTTCAACCGCTGCTCGCTCCAATTTGGCGGGATCGCACGACAGCAGGGCAACGTCGCAGCCGTTGCGAGCGAATTCCGTGGCAGCTGCACGACCAACACCTGCGTCGGCGTCCGTGATGACCACAATCTTGCGCAAGTGGGCGTCCTCGGATTCGTGCTTTCGCCAGCTCGGCTGATTTCGCCAAAGACTCTGCTACAAGCCGCGCACTTGCACCGTCGCGATCGCGGCGCGCGGGTCAGCGTTGGATATGCAGGCCGCCGAAGAACCAGAGCACCAGAAGGACGAGCAGTACCAAGCTCAAAGCGCCTCCGAGCCCGGATCCCCCATACCGGCTGTACCCGTAGTAGCCACCGCCACCGCCTAGTAACAGGACGACCACGACAATGATCAAAATCAGGCCCATTTCGCACCTTATGTTGCCGACTCGGCACGCACGAGGCAAAGCTAGGGCAACTGGGCTGTCACGTCTGTGCGGTAGAGTACGGACAGCCGCGCCGTCGATCGAGTGGCCCTCGACTGTATCCATGTGCGCTGTCGAACAGACGCTTGCGCGGCGAGTCTGCTCGAATCCATGCGTGGAGCCTTTACCGCTCGATATGTCGTGTCCAAAACCATACTTCTGATCCAGGATGACTGCCGGGAAGCCCACGCCGTTCGAGAGGCTCTCATCCGTTCGGGCGAGGGCGCCTTCCAGGTCGAATGGGTGAGGCTCTGCTCCGAGGGCCTGAAGCGCCTCGCCGAGGAAGACAAGCCGGGAGGGCAATCGGTGGCTGTCATAGCGGCGGTGCTCGTCGACCTCTTCCTGCCCGACAGCCGCGGAATCGAGACCTTCGACCGCCTCTTTCGCCTGGTGCCGGAGATTCCGATCCTCGTTCTCAGCGCTCCGCAGGAAGAGGGTGTCGCGAAGCTCGCAATCCAGCGTGGGGCACAGGACTATCTTCTGAAATCGAGCCTGGACGGCTCTCTATTGGCAAAGGCGCTGCGCGGCGCGGTCGAGCGTGCCGCATACGCGGAAATGCTGTTCGAGGAGAAGGAGCGCGCACAGGTTACTCTCAACTCCATCGGGGATGCGGTCATCAGCACCGATGCCGGCGGGCGTGTGACCTACCTCAATGCCGCTGCCCAAAGCATGACCGGTTGGTCGCTGGAGGAGGGGGTAGGGAGTCCGCTCGAGGACGTCCTCCAAATCGCCGACGCCACGACCCGGGAGACCATGCAGAATCCCATGACGTTAGCCATCCTGGAGAACAAAACCGTAAGCCTCATGTCGAACTGCGTTCTGATCCGGCGCGACGGCACCGAAGCCGCCATCGAAGACTCCGCCGCACCCATCCACGACCGCCGGGGACACGTGACGGGTGCCGTCATGGTGTTTCGTGACGTGAGCATGGCGCGGGCGCTGTCGCTCAAGATGGCCCATCTGGCGCAGCACGACAGCCTCACCGATTTGCCCAATCGACTCTTGTTGAACGACCGGCTGACCCAGGCGCTGACGCTGGCGCACCGTAACGATCAAAGGCTGGCGCTGCTATTCTTGGACCTGGATCGCTTCAAGAACATCAACGATTCCCTCGGTCACGCCATTGGCGATCGCTTGCTGCAGTCCGTGGCAGAGCGGCTGCTTGCCTGCGTACGCAGCTCCGACACCGTCAGCCGGCAGGGAGGCGATGAATTTGTCATCCTGCTCCCCGAAGTGAGTCAACCGGCGGATGCAGCTGTCACAGCCGAGAAAATACTCCTCGCGCTGAGCACGCCGCATCGCATCGACCGGCAGGATCTGCATCTCGCCGCAAGCATCGGAATCGTCACCTACCCCGAGGACGGCACTGAGGCCAAGACATTGCTCAAACATGCGGATCTCGCGATGTACCGCGCCAAGGACAGCGGGCGCAACACCTATCAGTTCTTCGAACCGGACATGAACGGGTACACGGCCGATCGGCAATCCCTGGAAAGTGGGCTGCACCGCGCCATCGAGCGCCACGAATTCGTGCTGCACTATCAGCCGATAGTGAGCCTGGACTCGGAGGAGCTCATCGGTGTCGAGGCTCTCATCCGCTGGCATCATCCGCAGCGCGGGCTCGTGTCTCCGGCACAATTCATACCGATTGCCGAAGAATCCGGGTTCATCGCGGCGATCGGCCGGTGGGTTCTGCACGAAGCCTGCCGCCAATCGCGGGCGTGGCGGGCCGCAGGCCTGCCGCCGATGCGCATCGCGATCAACATCTCCACGGTGGAATTGCGCGACAAGGGCTTCGTAGAGAATGTCGGCGGCATTCTCGAGGAGCATGGCCTCCTGCCGCGGGATCTGGAGCTCGAGCTGACCGAGACTTTTCTGATGCGCGATTCGAATTCGACCGCGGCGGTGCTTCAGTCCCTGAGCGACCTCGGCGTGCGGATCGCGCTCGATGACTTCGGCACGGGCTATTCGAGCTTGAGTCACCTGAAGCGCTTTCCGATCGACACTCTGAAGATCGATCAGTCGTTCGTGCGCAATCTCGCGGCGGATGCCGATGATGCCAGCATTGTCAGCGCCGTGATCGGCATGGGCAAAGGTCTGCAGATCCGGATCGTTGCAGAGGGCGTGGAAACGCGGGAACAGCTTGCGTTCCTCCGGAGGCAGGGCTGTCCCGAGGGTCAGGGCTACTACTTCAGCCGACCCGCCAGTGCCCGCGAATTCAGTCAACTACTCCGGCGCAGCGCAACGAGATCCTACCCGCTCGATGGACGAGCGGCGCGCAAATCTCGCCTCAACCCCCGTGGATGACTGCTGAAGCCGGCAGCACTTCCAGCTCTTTGGCTGCAGGGCGCACGTGCTAGACAACTCGGAGCGCGGATCACATTCACGAGCTGTGTGCGCTATCCGACAGACCATGGAAAATCGAGGGGCTAAAAAGGTGGCGAGACTGCGCTCGCCGCCGTCAATATTCCTGTTGCGCACATCGCCGGTTTGGGGCGGGAGGCGCGCGAAATGCTACATTCTGGGGGATCAATGTGAGGATAACATGCGGCCATTGATCGCCGGGAATTGGAGGATGAACGGCCTCATGTCACACCTCGGCGAGGTCGAGGCCGTCGTCACGGCGGTGGCGGCGAAACCGCGGACGGCAGACGTTCTGATCTGTACACCGCCGACGTTGATTGCACGTGCCGCGCAGATCGCCGCTGGTCGGATCGAGATCGGAGGACAGGACTGTCATTCAGCAACGGCCGGCGCATTTACCGGAGACATCAGTGCTGAGATGCTCAAAGATGCAGGCGCCTCTGCCGTGATCGTCGGTCATTCAGAACGCCGCCACCATCATGGCGAGACGGACGCGAAGGTGGCGGCGAAGGCAGATGCCGCGTGGCGGGCGGGACTTCTGGTGATCATCTGCATCGGCGAAACGCGCGCGCAGCGCAGGGAAGGCGCGGCGTTGTCCGTATGCGGCGAGCAGCTCGCAGGCAGCATGCCGGATGGCGGGACGGTCTCTGCGCGGGCGGTCGCCTATGAGCCGCTCTGGGCGATCGGCAGTGGGCAAACGCCTAACTCGGAGCAGATAGTGGAAATGCACGCGCATATCCGTCATTGCCTCGAGGAGTGTTTAGGCACGGAAGGCCGAGAAGTGCCCATCCTCTATGGTGGATCGGTGAACCCATCCAACGCGCACGACATCCTCGCACTGCCGGAAGTAGGCGGCGCGCTGGTGGGCGGCGGTGGCCTGAATGCAGCGGACTTTAACGCCATCGTGGATGCTGTTCCAAAATCGAGTTGGCCGTCCCCGGCTGGGCGAGGAATGGCGCCCCTGATACGAGTACCACCGGCCAATGTCCGCCTACCTCGTCATGAAATCGTTCTGAATCGCAAGGAGTTTGGCTTCTACTGATGGAAACCGCTGCGAAGCTGGAATGCAACGACGACGTACCACTGGTTGGGGGTATTCATGAAGTCCATTCAGTCCGTCAGTGAAGTGCTTTTCGGCACTACTGTTCCGGCCGGCCGTTATGCAGTCGCCTCGCCGGAACGCCGCTCTGAGATGCGAACCTCTGGGCGGCCCGCGTACAGAAGGCCATAAGACGACCGCCATGACTCCCGCACCCAAGCAGGGGAGACGACGGGCGGCCGGCCCGCCGGGGATTCCGGTGAGGAACAGTGTCCTTGCCGGGCTCCTCGCCGCCGACTACCAGCACCTTCTGCCGAAGCTCGAGCCCGTGATGTTAACGGGCGGCCAGGTGCTCTATCACGCGGATCAGGAAATCGAGGACGTGTATTTCCCCGACGATGCCGTCGTGGCGATGATCGACGCCATGGAGGATGGACGGACCGTGGAAGTTGGCATCATCGGCCGTGAAGGAATCGTGGGAATCAATGTATTCCTGGGCGGGGTCATTACCCCAGACAAGGCGGTCGTGCAACTATCTGGCGGCGCGATGCGCATGAGCGCGGACAAGCTTCGCGAGGAGATGCGCTTTGGAAGCCCGCTGCAGCAGCTGCTCCTGGCATACGCGCGGACGTTTCTGGCCGTGATCAGCCAGTCGGTCGCGTGCAGTCAGCACCACGACATCGAGCAGCGCCTGGCGCGCCTGCTGCTTACCCTGAACTACTACGCCGGCTCGGGTGGATTTCCGATGGTGCAAGAATCCATGGCGGCTCTCCTGGGAGTGCGTCGGGCCGGCGTTAGCGGGGCGGCCGGCAAACTACAGGCGCAAGGCCTGATGAGATACCGGCGTGGACGCATCAGCAATGTCGAGGCGCGGCGCTTGGAGAGGGTGTCCTGCGAGTGCTATCGGTTTATCAGGAAACAATACGCACAATTCCAGGACATGTTGCCGCTATTGCTATCCCGCTAGTGATCGGGACTGACTCCAGAGTCGCGGAACGTTGCCCAGTGCGCAGGTCCTGCTTTAGCTCGGATCACCAAATTTGTCGACACTGCGTCACGACTGTGAGCAAAGGACACGGTTCGAGAGGAATGCAGCTTGACCGATCCGTTGCCGCTCGTCGGTGCGGTGACGCGCGTAGCTTCCTGACACCATGGCGTCGCCTCCAGCCACGGTGTGCGGGCGCTCCGAAGACCGCACCTGGGGTATATCGGTCCGGGTGCTTCAGTGGCGGCGGTGAAACGCCCCAGTATCTTCGGCTGGTAGTCTTGGTAGGTTGCAGGCCTATGTCCGCTATCGTACGCAGGTCGGATTTGCTATGCTGAAGGCGGTGGGGTAGCGACTTCGCCGAGGCGAAGCCGATGGTGTGGCGAAGACTCGGCTCATCTACAACGAGCTCGATCTTATGGCCGGCCTCCACGATCCAACACAAAATCTCCTGCTGGCTGCGCTGTCACCGCCCGAGCGCGAGCGGATCTTTCCGCATCTGCAGCGGGTTCCGATGGCGCTCGGCAGGGTCTTGTACGAATCCGGGGATGTCCTGCGACACGTGTACTTTCCGACCGACTCCATCATATCGCTGCTGTACGTGATGGCGGACGGAGCCTCGGCGGAGATCTCGGTGGTCGGCAATGAGGGTCTGATCGGGGTGGCACTGTTCATGGGCGGTGAAACGACTCCGAGCCGGGCTATCGTGCAGAGTGCCGGCTCCGCTTACCGGCTGGTGGGACAGCGGCTCAAGGAG
>DASRDO010000090.1:0-15789 GCA_035652555.1 Steroidobacteraceae bacterium
GATGCCTGGGCAAGATCAAAGCACTGTTGACTTTCGCGGTGATGGCTCTTCTTTCCGCCCCCGCAACCTGCGCGCAGCCTGCTGCGCCCCTGCGCCTGATTGACGTCATTCCTCTGCCTGATGTCCGCGGCCGCATCGATCACTTCGACGTCGACCTCACCCATCAGCGACTGTTCATGTCTGCTCTGGGTAACGACACCCTCGAGGTTTTCGATCTGCGCACCAACAGGCCCATACACCGCATTTCCGGCTTGCACGAGCCTCAGGGCGTCACTTACGTGCCGAAGTCCAACCGCATCTTCGTCGCGAACGGCGATGACGGAAGCGTCCGGGTGTTCGATGGTGGCACGTACAGACTGCTCAATGTCGTTCACTTTCCGAGCGATGCCGATGACAGCCGCTATGATCCGGCGATCAACCGCGTGTTCGTTGGCTATGGCGGTGGCAGCGATGCGGGGCTGGGCATTCTCGATGGCGCGACGGGGACGTTGCTGGGAAAGATTGAGCTTCCTGGACATCCGGAATCCTTTCAGCTGGAAGAGTCCGGCACGAGGATATTCGCCAACATCCCGACGGCCGGCAACAAGATAGCGGTGATCAGCCGCAGCGACCGCAGGATCATGGCGATGTGGACGCTGGGGGAAGCCGAGGATAATTTTCCGATGGCCTTGGACGAGAAGGACCATCGACTATTCATCGGGACTCGAAGCCCGCCAGAGGTGCTGGTTCTGGATACCGACTCGGGGAAGGTCATCGCGCGCGCCCCTTCTGTCGGTCATGCAGACGATATGTGGTATGACCCGGCGCATGAGCGTATTTATGTGTCCGGCGGGTCGGGTTTCATCTCGGTCATCCAACAGAGCGACCCGAGCCATTATCGGAGGCTCGCTCAATTCAAAACCCTGCCCGGTGGCCGGACTTCTTGCTTCGTGCCCGAATTGAGCCGGTTATACCTTGGCGTCTGGGGCCAGGGAGGTCGACCCGAGCTGCTCCAGGTTTACGACGTCGGCTCGTGACTATGAGCCTTGGATTGTGAGCTCAGAGGAGCGATGGCGCTTAAATCGTCTCCCGATGGTGGGCTCGTAGCTCGTAGCCCTGCCAGCACGACCGCCATGCTGAGGACCACAACAGCGACGCTCATCCAGAGAACTGAGGAGAAGCCATTGCGCCCGAGCAAGGTCGCTGCCGCCGCGGGACCTAACCCAGTACCAACGGTTTGAATGCAGCCCATCGAGCAGACGATCCTACCGCGGGCATCCGCAGCCGAGCATATGCCGGAAAGGAAAGGCATGGAGAAGTTCCACGCGGCGTTGAATAGAATTCCGGAGACCACGAAGGCGATTCCGGAGATATGCCCCAGGAGCAGAACGAAACTCGCGACCGAGACCGCGGCACTTGCCACCAATGGCAAGCCGCGCTCAGAACGAGTGCAAACGACCACTGCGAGCAGCGCCCCGCCGATGCCCGCGATGGAGGAAATCGCGAGCGCCCGTCCGATGAGCGCCGGCGCGACGTGACTCGCGGCACCGATCTCGCCGAAGTAGCTCCAGACCGCCCCTTGCGCAAGAAAGTACAGAAACACGCCCAGCAAGCCCGCAATCGCCAGCCGCCAATGGATGGCCGAGAGGCCGGATACGGTCGGGGAAGCAGCCCGACCTCCGGTGGGCAACCAGGAAGCCAAGGCACCGGCGCCCACCGCCGCGGCGCCAGCCGCCATAAAGAAGGGTCGCGTCCCAATATGCGGCTGCAGCACAGGTATGACGAGCAGGATTGCAGCAGCGACAGTGAGGCCGACAGCGAGATACACGCCGAACGCCCGGTCCGGGTTGCGATCTTGACCCAAGGCTGCGAACGAAACGCCAATCGCGAGCCCTTCGCCTGAGCCCGCGCAAACGCGCGCCGCGATCAGCGCGCTCTCGGTATGGGCCTGAGCGGTGGCGAAGCTTCCGATGGCAATCAGCCCCGCCGCGAGATATGTGAGCTGGGGCCAGTTGATGCGAGTGATGAGGAAAGTCGCGATAGCAATAGCAACCGCCGCGGTATTGATGTCGACCGAGATCACGTAACCAGCCCCGGCTTCACCGAGACGTGCTTGGTCTGCGACCAGGCCGAGGAAGCCCGGAGCAATGAAGATCGTCAAGGCACCGACGATTCCAAGTGCGCAGGCGGAAACGAGTACGCGCCGTTCGCTCATCGTGTGTTGCTGTGACATGCTCAAAAGCTCCAGCACCAAGGTGTGATGTCTCGTGCGTTGGGCAATTGCGGCTGTTGCATCTTGGTGCGAGCCTTCAGTCTCGTCTCAAACTGCCTTGCGTTGATGTCACGATGGGCCGTCCGCCTGACTGACCGCGCGCTCGAGGCTGGCGGCTCCTGCCGTGGTGAGGCCGCCTCAATCGACATGTGTGCTTTTCTCCGAATCGATTTCCCGCAGCACCCCGCTCGCGATCCGGAATGCCTCGACGCCCGCCGGAATCCCGCAATAGATGGCGACCTGAATGAGCGCATCCTCGAGATCGTCTCGAGTCACGCCATTACGCATGGCGGCCCGCACGTGCAAGGCAAACTCCTCCGGGCGATTGAGGGCCGCGAGCATCCCGAGGTTCATGAGGCTCCGGTCACGCCGGCTGAGCGCCGTGCGTCCCCATCCCGCGCCCCAGCAGTACTCTGTTACCAGCTCCTGGAAGTCACGATTGAAGGAGTCGGCCTCATCGAGGCGCTGGCGCACGGCGGCCTCGCCAAGCACTTCCGCCCGGATTTTACGTCCGGTCACGAATCGCTTATTCATCTCTTGACGCCCCCTCCTACCTCAGAATTCACTCTGCGCGAGCTCGGGTCAGAGATATACCGCTCGCGACAGCCCACCATCCACCGCAATCGACTCGCCGGTAATGGCGGCGGCACGCCGTGATGCGAGGAATACGATGCAATCGGCGACTTCATCGACTTCCAGCATGCGCCGGATGGCGGCAGGGTCGGCGGCCTCGCGCTTTATGATTGCATCGACGGTCGTCCCCTCCGCTTCAGCCATCCGGGCAAACCAAGCCTCCACGTGCTCTGTGCGCGTGACGCCGGGGTGCACGATATTGACGGTGATGCCGTGAAGGCCCAACTGATCCGACAATGTCTTGGTGAGGTGCACCAGCGCGGTATTGCGCATGCCGCTCAACGCCTCGGTGCATCGTGCGGTCAGCCCGCCGACGTTCACGATGCGCCCCCATCCAGCCTTTCGCATGTATGGCGCGCACGCCTTACACATACGGAAATACCCTACCAACTTCGTGTTCAGATCGAGCAGCAGCGCATCCTCGTCCGCTTCGTCCAAATCATTCCGGACCAAGCCCCCGGGGGCGGCCGCGCAGTTGACCAGAATATCCACGCTGCCTAGCTCGGCGGCCGTGTTCGCGACCAGCTCTCGTACCGCGCGAGAATCCGTCGTATCCAGTGGCCGGGGCACTACGGTTCCTTTCGTGGACGCTCGTATTTCCGCTGCCGCCTGCTCGAGCGCCGAGGCCGTTCTGGAAGCAATGACGACCGCGACGCCCTCGGCAGCGAGCCTGCGAGCCGTCTCCTTACCTATTCCGACACTGCCGCCGGTAACAATGGCAACTTTCCCCGTCAAACCGAGATCCAGGCTCATGCTCTCACCCCACCTTTCATCTGTGCTTCGGTGAACTCGACCTCGACTCGCGCGGCGCCGCCGAACACAGCAATCACGAAATCATCCCGCGCCACCTCAGTCATGCCCGTGCAACTGCCGCTCGCGATCAGGTCGCCAGGCTTCAAGCCCTCCCCGCGCGCGCCGAGCCAATTCGCCAGCCACGTGACTGCCTTGAGGGGCTGTCCGAGCACACGACGGGTCGTACCGCCGACCGCGGGCTGTCCGCGACGCGTGAGGCTCACGGAAAGATCGGCAAGCACCTCGAAGCTCCAATCCGGCAACCGATCGCCGACCACCAGCCGATCCGCATTGCTGTTGTCGGCGACGATCACGGGCAGGGACGCATTCTCGCTGCCACTCAATCTCGAGTTACATATCTCGATGCCGGCATAGGCGGCGCGCAAGCAGTGATATACATCGGCCTCACCCAGGGACGCATCGCCGCCCGGGAGCGTGCAGCCCACTTCAAAAACGACTTCGGCCTCCACGATTCGCAAATGATCCTGCGGCAACGCGATCCGTGCCGGGCTACGCAGGATATCCGCCCTCGCCAGCCGGCCACCGATCGGAGCGGCCACTGCGGCGCTGCGCTGCGCTTCGACATTGGTCAGGCCGATCTTGAATCCTGCGGTGCCCATGCCGCGCAACCGGAATGTGGCGATCTGAATGTCATACGCCTGTTCCAGAGTTTTGGGCAGTAGATCGGCGGGAAGGCTCCGTATCGGCGCGCCCACCCGACGTGACCAGGAGAAGAGCTCCGCCGCCTTCGTGATGCTGTTGGCGGTCATGGGACCTGATTTTTCATGCGGACCGGCTCTGCGCGATCAGATGAGGTCTATTCCCCCGAGCACTGGTCTCGAGGGCTGTGGAAGCATGCCGCAATTGTCCCGATTTCGCAACAGTACTCTCACTTTGGCAGTATTGTTTGATAAACGTAGTTCGGTTACATTGCTCGTCCGGTGAGAGAAACCCATGGGAGAGCCTGCGTGACCGTCACTCCAGTCCTCGAGCGTGCTCAGCGCTTGAAGGGCGCGCTCGCGGCCGCGCCACAGCGATTGGTGATCGGCGGTAAGCGCACCGATTCCAGCTCCGGCGAGACATTCGAGACCGTGAATCCCGCCACCGGCGAGGTACTCACTCGCGTCGCCCGCGGCAACGCCGCCGACGTCGACTTGGCCGTAGCTGCCGCCCGCCGCGCGTTCGAGGACCGGGCCTGGCGGACTCTGAGCGCCTACGATCGCAGCAACCTGCTCCTCAAGCTGGCCGACCTCATCGAGCGCCATGCTGATGATCTCGCCGTGCTCGAATGCCTGGATAACGGCAAGCCGGCGCACCTCACCCGCCTGGTCGAGGTAGAAGGCTCGATCAAGACCTTTCGCTATTTCGCGGGCTGGCCGACCAAGTTTGGCGGCGAGACGCTGCCCGTCTCTCCGCGCGGTGGCGCACAGATCCTCAACTACACCACTCGCGAGCCCGTCGGCGTCGCGGGTCTCATCGTGCCATGGAACTACCCGCTCTCCATGGCCGCTTGGAAGGTCGCACCGGCACTTGCAGCCGGCTGCGCGGTCGTGCTCAAGCCCGCAGAGCAGACCCCCCTCACCGCACTGCGTCTAGGCGAGCTCGCGCTGGAGGCAGGCTTTCCGCCCGGGATCCTCAACGTCGTGACCGGTTTCGGCGATGCGGGCGCGGCGCTCGTTGCGCATCCCGGCGTCGACAAGATTGCCTTCACCGGCTCGACCGAGGTCGGCAAGGAAATCGTGCGGGCATGCGCCGGAAATTTGAAAAAAGTCTCCCTGGAGCTCGGCGGCAAGTCACCGCACATCGTATTTCCCGATGCGAACCTGGAGGCCGCCGCAACAGCGGTGGCGAACGGGATCTTCTTCAACCAGGGACAGACTTGCACGGCCGGATCGCGCTTGTACGCCCATGCCCGTTGTTTCGATCGGGTGGTCGAGGCCGTCACCGTCATCGCGCGCAAGCTCAAGGTGGGTGATGGCCTGAATCCCCATGTTGACCTGGGGCCGCTTGTCTCGCAGGAACAGTGGGATCGCGTCAATCGGTACGTCTCGGTCGGCCGTGACGAAGGCGCAAAGCTCGTCACCGGCGGCAAGCGGCCGCCTAGCCTCGAGCGCGGCTACTTTTTCGAGCCGACCGTTTTCGCCGACACCAACGCGAGCATGCGGATCGTTCGAGAGGAGATCTTCGGTCCCGTTCTGACGGCGCTCGCCTGGACCGACACCGAGGATCTGATCGCAAAGGCCAATGATACCGTCTACGGCCTTTCCGCAGGTATCTGGACGAATGACATCAAGCAAGCCCATCGAGCCGCTGCCGCTCTCAAGGCCGGCACCGTCTGGATCAATTGCTACAACCTGGTAGATCCGGCGACGCCCTTTGGCGGCTTCAAGCAATCCGGCTGGGGACGCGAGCACGGACGCCAGGCGATGGAGCTCTACTCGGAGACCAAGAGCATTTGGGTGAACCTGTCCTGACCGGAGATGACTGATCCATGAGTACCCCGAAGACACTCCTCGTCGCGACCGACGGCCAGGCCGTGCTGCGCAGTCATGATGACGGCGCCAGCTGGCGGCGGATCAAGGTCGATCAGGACCTGGAGTTCGACGATACGGTGCGCTGCCTGCTCCCCGATCCGCGCGCGCCGCAGGCGGTCTTCGCCGGAGCGGAGACTGGCCTCTTCCGCAGCGAGGATTGCGGTGCAAACTGGCATCGCATCGATTGCGCGCTGAACTCATACGCGGTGTGGAGGCTAGTAGCCGACGCCGGGGACCCGAATATCATGTACGCGGGTACCGGCTCTCCCAGCCGCGCGATATTCTTCCGCTCCAACGACGGTGGCCGGCACTGGGAGAGGACCTCTCTCGAGATGCCGCCCAAATGTCTGGGCGTCAGCAGACCGCGAATGCTCACCATTGCCATCGATCCTGAGGACGCTCATGACGTCTGGGTCGGCGTCGAAGAAGGGGGCTTGTTCCGCACTCGCGACGGCGGCGACTCCTGGAAGCGAATTGATGCGGACACGCCCGGGGGGGTCCGTAATTCCGATCTGCACAGCGTCGTCATCCTTCCCGGCCCGCCCAAGACGATCCTCGCGATGGTGGTCAACGCGGTGTATTCCTCCACGGACGACGGCGAGACCTGGAGCGTGATGAGCCCCCGCGAGAAGTGGGGTCTATATTATTCCCGAGTGCTCGCACGCAAGCCCGGCAGCGATCGCGAAGTCTTCATGGGGATTGGCGACGGCACACCGGGAGCGACCGCGCTGTTCCTGCGCTCGAGCGACTGCGGCGCCTCCTGGCTGCCGATGCCCTTTCCGGAGCAGCCGAATTCCGTCATCTGGACCATCGGCACCCATCCCGCCGATCCCAACCTGGTGCTCGCCGGGACCAAGTACGGTCATCTCTTCCGCAGCCTCGATGGCGGCAAGAGCTGGCGCAAGGAGTGGCGCGAGTTCAGCGAGATCACGGACGCCACCTGGATTCCGGCGGTGCCCACGAATAGCGAGGCCGATCATGCCCATCCCTAGAGTCAAGCGCGTCGCGCACGTCGTTCTCTACGTGCGCGATCCCGAAGCCTCGGTGCGTTGGTATTGCGAGGTTCTCGGCATGAAGATGAGCGCACAGGTGCTCGAAGGACCCTATCGGGGCGGATTCTTCCTCTCGTTCGGTGAATACGACCACGACCTCGCCCTCTTCCCTGCGACCTCGACCGCCGAGCGCGGCAAGGAATTCGAGCACATCGGACTCGAGGTGGACTGCGACGGCAACCTCGATCAACTGCGGCGCCTCTACGGCTCCATGCTTCGCCACAACGTGAGGATCAACGAGATCCTCGACCACGGCGTCTCGATCGGAATCTATTTCTTCGATCCGGATGGGCATCAGCTCGAGGTCTTCTGTCAGCTCGTTCCACCCACGGACGGAGCGGCCATCGCGGCGCTCACTCAAAATCACGGCCAGGCGAATCCGATCACGCTCGAGCCGCTCTTCGAATAGCCGGGCCCGCTCGTGGACGACCTGCCCCTGGTGTCATCGGCGCATGCAGAATGGCTGGCGGGCGAGCATTTCGGCATCGTCGGCCACGCCGAAAGGCTCACCGGGGAGCGTGATGAGAACTTCTGGATCCGCACCGAGGTCGGCCCCGGTTATGTTCTGAAGGTCGCCAACGCCGCGGAGGCGCCTGAGATCACCGACCTGCAGATCGCCGCTCTGCTGCATGTGGAGCGAGTCGATCCAGGCCTGCCGTGCGCCCGGGTTCTGCGCTGCAAGGGCGGTCGGACCCAGGTGCGGTTCGTCGATGAAAACGGCGCCGGTCGTACGGCCGTGCTCTATTCATTCCTGCCGGGCAAGCCTCTCCTGCACGCGCACCGCTCGTCGGTTCAGCGCGTGAGCTGCGGTCGGCTGTTGGCACGCCTGGGACGTGCGCTGCGGAATTTCGAGCATCCGGCGAGCCACCGCGTGCTGGTGTGGGATCTGCGCCAGCTGCCGAAGCTCCAGGGGCTCCTGGAAGAGGTGCCGGGGCTGCTGGAGGCGGAATTCATCAGAGGGTTTCTGACCGATTTCGCTGCGCGGTTTTCTCCACGGCTCGCGACACTCCGCGCCCAGTTCGTTCACAACGACTTCAATGCGCGCAACGTGATCGTCGATCCGGCGGAAGAGTCACGCGTCGTGGGCGTCATCGATTTTGGTGATTCCGTGCACACGGCGCTCGCTGCGGACGTGGCGGTGGGCGCGGTTGGTCAGCTCGCCGCGCCGGACACGGCGGAAGAGTCGATACGCGAGTTCGTTGGCGCTTACTGCGAAGTGGAGCCCCTCAATTCCGCGGAGCTGGCCATCCTCCCGCGGCTGATCGCCGGCCGCATCGTGCAGAACGTAGTGATGACTTCCTGGCACCGTGCGCGCAATCCAGGGGGCGCCCATTTTGACGGATTCGACACGGCCTACTTCGAATGGCGCATCGCGCTGGCGAGGCGGCTCGTGGCGGGAAGTCAGTAACCGCGATCCGGAGCCTACTCTCATGGCCGCAACGACGCCCTCCATAAATCAAGCCCTCGCCCGTCGCCAGCGCGTCCTCGCGCCGACGTATCGCCTGTTTTACGAGCAGCCGGTTCACATTGTCCGCGCCGAAGGCGTTTGGATGTACGATGCCGATGGCCGCCGCTACCTCGACGCGTACAACAATGTCCCGGTGGTCGGCCACTGCCACCCAGAGGTGGTCGCGCGGATCAGCAAGCAAGCCGCGACGCTGAACACGCATACTCGATATATCACCGATGGCCCGGTGGAGCTCGCCGAACGGCTTCTGGCAACCATGCCGAGCGAGCTCACCTCGGTGACATTTACGTGCACGGGCAGCGAATCGAACGATCTCGCGGTGCGAATCAGCAAGGCAGCCACCGGCGGGACCGGATTCATCGTCACGGAAGCGGCCTATCACGGTACGACGGAGACGCTCTCTGGAATGTCGCCGGTCACCGGCGTCGAGCTCGCACCCAACGTATTCGCCATAGAGGCCCCCCTCACCGCGGAGAGTGCGTCAGGGTTTGGCACTCGGGTGCGGGCCTGCATCGACAAAATGCGCGCGGTAGGAATCAAGCCGGCCGGGCTTCTCGTCGACACCATTTTCGGCAGCGATGGTGTCATTTCCCATCCGCCAGGCTTCCTGCAGGCAGCGGTCGAGGAGATTCATCGGGCTGGCGGCTTATTCATCGCCGATGAGGTTCAGCCTGGCTTTGGCCGGACGGGCGATGCGATGTGGGGGTTTCAACGCCATGGCGTCACGCCCGACCTCGTCACGATGGGCAAGCCCATGGGAAACGGCCACCCCGTCGCCGCGCTGGTTGCGCGTACCGAAGCGATGGCCGAATTCGGTAGAACGAGGCGTTACTTCAACACCTTCGGGGGCAATACGGTTTCGTGCGCCGCGGCGCTTGCGGTGCTGGACGTCATTGAGCGAGAGAAGCTCATCGACAACGCACGTGAGACCGGCGCCTACCTGCAGAAGAGGCTGCGCGCGCTCGCGGGAAGCATTCCTCAGACCCGCGAGATTCGCGGCGCGGGCCTCTTCGTCGGCGTGCAGCTGGAATCCCGCGATCTCGCGGCGCGCGCGGTCAACGACCTCCGGCGCGAAGGGGTGCTGATCGGCTCGGCCGGGCGCCACGCCGACGTGCTCAAGATTCGCCCGCCGCTCACCATCGGCAAGAGTGAGATCGATCTGTTGGTTGCCGCGCTCGAGAGCGTGCTTCGCGTGTCCGTCTAGCCGCGACGCCAGCTCGCGAGCCGATTGGTCCTCGAGTACGGCATGGTGGGGCCTCAATACGGCCTCGTCTCGACGGAGGTCGCTCCGTTCGCCCGGGATCCAGGAGTCGGAAATCGGCCGCGAGGCTCACGTCACGGCATTCTCGAATACACGGAGATGAAATATGTGTGCGTGGAGCTATAGCTGCGGCCAGCCCTCTTGCCTAAGCGACTCGCGCGGTGCGCGCAGTCGAGCCGTTGACCTGTGCGGGTGGCTTCTCGTTGATCGCTTTCGTCAGGAAGTCCACGAACGCCTTGACCTTCGCCAGTACGTAATGCCCTTTGGGAAAAATGACGTAGAGCGGCAACCGCTCGGAAACGTATTCGGTCAACACCGCGGTGACACGCTTCGCCGCCAGGTCATCCGCCAACAGGAAGCGCGGTAGATAGGCGACGCCCATGCCGGCGAGGATGGCCTCGCGAGTCAAGCGCACGCTGTTAGAAGTCAACGGACCGCGGCTCACCGAGATGGTCTGGTCCTTGGAGAGTTGCCACTCTCCCGGGCGCGAGAGATGCGTCTCGATGATGCAGTCGTGCTCCTTGAGGTCGGCGGGCGTAGTCGGCTTGCGCTTCCTGCGAAAGTACTCCGGCGCCCCGGCGAGCACCATCTCATAGTCCCGCAGCTTCACCGCCTCGAGCGCCGAATCATAGGGCTGACCGACCCAGAAAGCGGCGTCGAACGAGCCGTGCAAGAGATCCACCTTGCTGTCGGACAGGTTGACGTGAACGCGCACGTCGGGATATTGCTTCACGAAGCGGGGAATGATCTCCGTGATCCTAAAGAGAGTGGAAACGACCGGGGCGTTGATCCGCAAGTCACCGCGTGGACTGGTGAGCATCCCGGACATGATCTGATTGGTCTCGTTGACCTCATCGACGATCCGTGCGCACCGCCCGTAGAGCTCTCGTCCCGCCGGGGTCAGGGCGACCGTGCGAGTCGTCCGGGTCAACAGCTTCACGCCGATTGCAGTCTCGAGGCGCGCGATCTGCCGGCTCACCGCGGCCTTCGAGCAATTGAGTTGCTCGGCTGCCGCGGAAAAGCTTCCGGTGCTCGCCACTGCGGCGAAGGACATCATGGCAACCACGTTGCTGACTTGAACTTTGTCTCGCATGGTCAACAATTGTCTCTTTTTTCGGGTACTCATTGCAACAGTAGTCCGGCCCTTGGGCTAATTGTTGACTCGGCGCAACTATTATCTTATTTTTCTCATATTGTTGCATCTTCTGCTTTGCCCCGGAGGAACCCATGCCGGCTGCTGCTCCCCCTGCCAATTTCCACGACCTGCATATCCGCAAGTGGTATGACGTCCGCGAAGAGACCCTGGCCCTCGAGACCGGCCCGCCGGCTGACGGTGAGCCGCTCGCCAAAATCGTGATCGCGGCGGCCATTCACAATCCGCACGCGGGCCGCTATGTCGAGGCCTTCGACGAAGTGATCGAGCGTTCGCGGCACCTGGGGGCGGAGTTCGGCCGCCGGCTGCGGGCCGCGCTCGGCCACACCGCCGTACAAAGCTACGGGAAGGCTGCGCTGGTCGGCAGCAACGGCGAATATGAGCACGGCAACGCCTTCCTGACCAATACATTCGCCGACCCCGTGCGCGAAGCGTTGGGCGGGGGCAAGGCCTGGATCCCCTCGACCGGAAAGCGCGGTGGCCTGGGCACGACTATCGATATTCCGCTCGCCCATAAGGACGCTCTCTACGTGCGTTCGCATTACGATACTTTCACGGTGATGTTTGCCGACGCTCCCGGCCCTGATGAGGTGGTCATCGCAGTGGCGATCGCTACACGCGGACGTTTGCACGCACGACTGGGCGGCCCAAGAGTTACCGACATCATTGGCAAGGACGGTCTACGCTGAGCTCGAAGGCATGAACCGCGCGTCGCACGACATGTTGAGCGACTCCCCTCCTCGGCCCGTGGTGCCGCTTTCGACTGAGCGGACGCAGATTATCCGGGTTGATGGCCTGCGGCTTCTCTGCCGGCATTGGGGCGACGCATCCGCGCCTGCGGTCGTATTGTTGCATGGGTTGCGGGGATTCTCGGGGACCTGGCGCGCCCTCGCCGCCTCACTCGCCATTGACTATCACCTGATCGCGCTCGATCAGCGCGGACGAGGTGAGAGTGATTGGGATCCCCACCACAATTACTACACGGATGCCTACCTGGCGGATCTGGAAGGCGTGGTGGACCAGTTGGCGCTCGCGCGCTTCGCGCTGCTTGGACACTCGATGGGCGGCACGACCTCCTACGTGTACGCCAGCCGCCACCGTGAGCGACTCGCCTCGCTCATCATCGAGGACATCGCTCCCGGCTCCTCCGTCCGCGGTCGCGGCGCAGAGCGCATCGTCGCCGAGATGGCCAATCTCCCCGACAGCTTCGGGAACTGGAGAGAAGCCAGACGCTACTGGCGCGCACAACGGCCTGGAATCAGTGAGGCGGCGCTCGAGCAGAGATTGGTCGAAAATCTCCGCGAAGCTCCCGACGGCAAGATCGCCTGGCGTTACGATGCCCGTGGCATCCGCGAGACACGCACCAATCCCGATTCCAACCGCATCGTCGACTTGTGGCCGGTCATTGCCCGGCTCGGCGTGCCGACGCTGGTCATTCGCGGCGAGCGCTCGGATTTCTGTCCCGCCGAAACTGTGGACGAGATGTGCAGGCGGAACTCACACATCGCACAGGTGTCGGTGCCGAACGCCAGCCACTACGTCCATGACGATGCCCCAAATCAATTCGCCGAGCACGTGCGCGGATTTCTGGTCCGCTGCGGATGGACGCGCGCGACCGCCACTCAATCCGAATAGATCATTCGAGGAGACTCCAATGAGACCCGATCGCGAGCACGCCGCGCAGATAGACCGCGAAAGCCTCTTTCATCCCTTCACCTCCGTTGCGGATCACATGCGCGACGGCCCACTCGTGATCACCGAGGGGAGGGGCCTGAGGCTGAAAGACCTGCAGGGGCGCGAGTATCTGGATGGCATGGCAGGCCTCTGGTGCGTCATTCTCGGCTATGGGCGCAAGGAGATCGTTGATGCGATCGCGGCGCAGAGTGCCAAGCTCTCGTTCTTTCATGCCTTCAACAGCATGTCGACGGACGTCGTCATCGAATGCGCACAGGCTTTGCTTGCCCGCTCGCCGGTCCCCATGGCACGTGTCTTCTTCGGCGCCTCGGGGAGTGATGCCAACGAGACCCAACTGAAGCTCATCTGGTACTACAACAATCTGCGCGGGCTGCCCAAGAAGAAGAAGGTGATCGCCCGCTGGAACGGGTATCACGGGTCGGGCGTCGCCTCGGGAAGCCTGACCGGCCTGCCCGGCATGCACACGCTGTTCGACCTGCCTCTCGGTCCCATCCTGCACACCACTTGCCCCCATCATTACCGGCAAGCGCCTGCCGGCATGACCGAGAGGGAGTTCTCCCGCCATCTCGCGGGCGAGCTCGAGCAGCTCATTCAACGCGAGGGTCCGGACACGATCGCTGCATTCTTCGCCGAGCCCGTGATGGGCGCGGGAGGTCTGATTCCGCCGCCGGAGGGTTACTTCGAGGAGATCTTGCCGGTGCTTCGCCGCCACGACATCCTTCTCGTGCTCGATGAGGTAATCTCTGGATTCGGCCGGCTCGGCACGTATTGGGGCAGTCAGAGCTTCAATCTGCAGCCCGATCTCATTACCGCCGCGAAGGGCGTGACCAGCGGCTACTTTCCGATGTCCGTCTGCTTCGTCTCGCCGAAGGTCTGGGGAGTGATCGAGTCGCAGTCCGCAAAGGCTGGCCTCTTCGGCCACGGATATACCTATTCCGCTCACCCCGTCGGGGCAGCCGCGGCGCTCGCGACGCTGAAGATCATGGATGAAGAGCGTATTGTCGAGCGCGTCGCGCAGCTCGGCCCCTATTTGCAAAAGGAAATGCGCGCCGCAGTGGCCGACCATCCGCTCGTGGGTGAGGTACGCGGCAAAGGCTTCATGATCGGTATCGAGCTCGTCAAAGACCAGGCGACCAAAACCGCCTTCCCGAAAGAGGCGCTCGTCGGCCGGCGGCTGCTGAAGAACCTCTTTGGACGGGGCCTCATTTCGCGCTCGCTCGGCGATACCCTGGTTTTCGCACCACCGCTCGTGGCGGAGCGCAGTGACCTCGATGAGATCATTGAAAAGTTCAAGGCCGGACTCGAGGCGATCGCAAAGGAGATTCGGTGACGGCGCCACGGACCGGCGCCTACGCGTTGCTCCAGGCGGCACATGCATTGGGGGCCCGGGTCTGCTTTGCCAATCCGGGTACCACCGAGCTCGCGCTCGTGCATGCCCTGGATGAGGTGCCGGGCATACGGCCGGTCCTCGGACTCTTCGAGGGAGTCTGCACCGGGGCCGCGGACGGTTACGCTCGGATCTGCGGCTCACCGGCGCTGACTCTGCTCCATCTGGGTCCCGGCTTGGCGAACGGTCTCGCCAACCTGCACAACGCCCGCCGGGCACATTCGCCCATCGTCAACATCATAGGTGATCACGCTTCCTGGCACTTGCCGTACGACGCGCCGCTCACCTCGGACATCGAGATGCTCGCCCGGCCGATGTCGGGCTCCGTTATCCGCCTGGACGCGCCCGAAGGAGTCCGGGACGCGATGCGTCTAGCCTTCGAGCAATCATGTGCTCCTCCAGGAGCCGTGGTGACGCTGATCGTGCCTACCGACGCGATGGAAGCACCGGCGGCTGATCTTGATTCGAGCGCGGCACCGGTGCCTCGGACAGCGCGAGTCGGCGTCTCTCATGAGCGCATCGCAGAAGCTGCCGGGCGCCTCGACCACAATCGTGCGGTGCTTCTCCTGGGAGCCGACGCCCTGAGCGAGCGCGGTCAAAGGGCCGCGAGCCGCATCGCTGCGGCCACGGGTGCGCGTCTCATCATGGAGTCCTATCCTGCTATTGTCGCCCTGGGTGGCGATCTGCCGCGGCTGGAGCGTTTGGCGTACTTCCCCCAGGATGTCAGGTCGCAGCTCGGTGATGATCTGGTTGTGCTTGCGGGCGCGCGAGCACCCGTGAGCTATTTTGGCTATCCCGGGCAGCCGAGCGAGTTGGTTGCCCGGAATCGGTTGGCGCTCCTCTCGAGCCCTGGAGAAGACGGCACGCTCGCCCTCGAGCACCTGGCCGAGCAGGTAACCCGCTCGCGCCACTCGAGCCGCGCCCCCGCGCCGGCGCCCGCAGCCGATGAGACACAGCGCACCTCGGGCTTCACACCTGCCGAGTTGGTGGAAGAGCTCGTGCTGCAGCTGCCGGAGAATGCGATTGTCTCCATCGAAGGCTCGAGCTGCGGCGCCCCCTATTTGCGGCGTGCACATCGCGCTCGCCGGCATTGGGCGATGACCAACACCGGCGGAGCCATAGGACAAGGCATTCCCTGCGGGCTGGGGGCCGCGATTGCTCGGCCTGATTCGCGGGTCATCTGCCTGCAATCCGATGGCAGCGCGCAGTACACCATTCAGGCGCTTTGGACGATGGCGCGCGAAGCGCTCGACGTGACCCTCATCATCTGTGCAAACCATCGGTATGGGATCCTGCAGACCGAGCTGCGGCGAGCGGGTGTATCGCTCGAGGGGCGTGCTTCCGCGCACCTGACTCGTCTCGATGCGCCGCGAGTGGACTGGGTCAGCTTGGCGCGGGCGTACGGGGTACCGGGCGCGCAGGCGCAGACTCAGGAGGAGTTCCGCAACTCGCTGCGTCAAAGCCTGCAGGCGCGCGGACCGATGCTGATCGAATGTCAGCTGCCTTGAGAAGGAAGCGGAACAGTGAACCTTGATCTCGGTGAGAGAGTCGTCATTGTCACGG
>DASRDO010000091.1:0-53636 GCA_035652555.1 Steroidobacteraceae bacterium
GGGGGCGTATGAACGGTTTCGGTCCTTTGGAGGGCCTTCAGTCTACTTCCACGAGCAGTGTCTGCAAGCTGGCGCGAATGAGTTCTTGTCTGAACGTCATTTAGAGATGCTGTATGCGACGCTGGCCTCTTGGGGGATGCATCGCATGGGAGACCCGGACGCTACGAAAACGAGGCTGACAGATTGGCCTTGCTTTCACGATTCCATCCTACAACAGGTCGACCACCTCAAGGGGTTCCGCAACCTGCGCATGCTCGACCTTTCGGAGAGGGACTATTGTGAGTGCATCACGGGTTTGAAACCGCACTATGAGAAGCTGAAATTGTCCGTTTCGAGAGCCACTGTGGTGGTTAATGCGAAGGCTCTGTACCATATCTTTCCGGAACTAATTCCTCCCGTCGATCGACAGTACACGATCCGCTTTTTCAAACAGGCACCAGAGTGCTGGCGGAATGCGCGGGGCAAGTTTCGAATGTTTGACTTACCCGTGAGCCCCGAGGAGCAATTCAACCTGTTTCACGAGATCTGCGTCCGTCTACAGCGGCTCGGGCGCGCTGTCGATCCAGCCATTCTTACAGGTGAGTGCGTGGCTCACGATGTTACAGTGCCGAAGGCCTTGGACAATGCAATCGTCAATTACGTCAAGATCGTTGCGGGCCCGCGGCCAAAGGCGGATACGGAAGCCGACAAAGGAAGAGAGTGAGTGGCGTGGCAGGAGCCCAGAGCGTCTACGCAGGGAGGGCGCCTATTGACAGAGGGCTGCTCCAGCGGGGCGAACGAGTGCGCGCATGGTGGTCGAATAGTCGGGACACCACGGCATCGAGCGTCGTGCGGTTCTACACTCAGAGTGCGATAGGTAGGGGGATCCGCAGTGAACGACAACTCGAAGTGCTGGATTTGCGCCCAGCCACTAAGTCCGGTGAGCGTGCCGAGTGAACCCATTGACGTCAACTGCCCGAGGTGCGGGGCGTACACGATCAGCGGCAGTCAGCATGCCAGTACATTCCCGTTGCCCGACTCCGAACGATACCGATTAAGTTACTGGAACAGGCAGCGACGTCTCGAGGGCAGGGAGCGCTTCAATCTCACCCGCTATACGATCGAGGCGGTCATTGCACAGCTCCCGAACCCTGCGATTCACGAGAAGCCGGATGTTTTGCTTGTATCACTGAGTCGTCAGTACCCAAAGCCCGGGGCGCGCTTCCAGTATGAGGGGGTAAAGGACTACCCGCTGGCGTGCGCCAGAGATCAGAGCGAAATTAGTTACTTCGTGAAGTGCCTCGTTCAGCGCGGCGATCTCGAGTCGGCTGCAGCTGCGTTGACGATCACCGCCCAAGGTTGGGAACGAGTCTCGAAACTCGCCACGCAAGGACCGACGTCGAGAACAGCATTCGTCGCAATGAAGTTCAACGCGGACATGCTTGCGCTGTGGGAATCTACCTTCAAGCCAGCGATCGAGCGAGCCAGATTTGAGCCGAGACTTGCTAACGATCCGGCTCATAACGAGCAGATTGACGCCCGTATCGTCGCGGAGCTCAAACAGTGCCGGTTCGTGGTGGCCGATGTGACCTTCGTGTCGCCCGGGGTGTACTTCGAGGCCGGCTACGCCCTCGGCATCGGGCGTCAGGTGATCTGGACGTGCCGCGAAGATCGCGAAAAGACAGACATGCACTTCGATACGCGACAGTACAACCACATTCTGTGGAAGTCGGGGGACGATTTGGCCGAGCAGCTCTACCACCGGATCGTAGCCACAGTCTGAGAGCAGAAGGCCCATGATCGCAGCCGAACTCGTAGCCGAGGCCCGCACGAAACCAAGCCGAGACGCCTCACTGCCTGGCTCTCGGCCCGGGAACGACCGACGGCTTCGAACTCCATGCGTCTGACAGTTAACGAGCTGGACATGCCCTCGGAATTTCCGGCCGCTCCGTTTGAGCGCGTATACCTCCGCATGCGAGCGAGCCTCGCTGGGCAACACCCTCCGGCATTTGAACATTTCAGTAGTGCATGGAATGCATTGTCCTTTCGGTATCTCGGTCTCGCGGCCGAAGGCGAAGACTTCACGAAGTCGATAACATCACCGGAAGGTTCACGGGGCCTTGAGCACCGGTATCTTCAGGAACGGCACCTCTTTGGGTTCTTCAGCAATGGGTTCTCTGCGTTCGAGTCCTACTTTTACGGGATGTTCGCCATTGGCGCGCTGATTCGGCCTCCGGATTTTCCCCTGGCGACACCAAAGGATCAGCAGAACGTGTCGCCAGGCAGCACGGAGCGAGCATATTTGCGCTCCTTCCCCGGTGACCCCCTCCTCAGCGCCTTCGCCGCTACGTTTGCGGACGCTGCGTACCGGGAATGGAGGGAGGTGCGAAACGTGTTGACGCATCGTACCGCCCCGGGGCGTACCATATTCGTGAGCATCGGTTCGGATGACGATCTGCCGCCGCTTTGGAAGATCAATAACATTCCGCTCGATGCCGCAACGGCAGCAACCCGAAAGGGGCACGCGGCTCGTATGCTTTCACGGTTGCTCGACGCGACCGCATTGTTTGTCGAGGCGAGGTTCAAATAGACTTGAGATTAGATGCGCTCTGCGTGATTACGCAGGTCGAGGCTTCTGGGAGTCAATCGGCCTTGGTCTGACCGTGGGGGAACGGGGCCAGTGCTTCGGTACCGGCCCTTATCTATTTTCAGGCGGCCTTATCGTCGTCCTTCGGTGGCTCGGGCGGAGGCGTAGGGACGACCGTAAGCTGTGACTTAGGAGCGCCTACCGTGATCGTCTTTTTGTACAGACGGTAAGCCCAATAGATCGACAACACGAAGACGAGCGAAACTTTCCAGTCCAAGCTCCAAAGCATTGCTGCCATACCGATGCATACGACCATATAGGCTGTATGCGTCCTGCCTAGCACTTTCAGTCCCTGCCGAAGTGTAGGCGGTTGAATGCCTTGATCTGATGACTTGGCACCAGCGTGGCTCATCAGGATAAAGCCGCACATGACCAACGTCGGGATAGCGTACGCAAAGCAAGCCGCTGCGATCAAAGTCGCTTTATCGGTCAGCGGGTGGCCTTCAAGAAGGACTGTCGTGAGGAGAACGAGCGCGGCTCCAGCGACACCCCATGTCATCGTGCGATTTAGCGCAAGACCTAGTTCTCTTGCGGGTCCGTCTGTAGGCCATTCCCGCCTCGTCTCGAGCATAGTTCTTATTTGAGTAATCGTTTCCATTGCCTGTGGATCAGGCAGCTCGATATGTTCGGACGTGGTCCATATCTTTCGAAAGAATCGAAAAGCAAATCCGATTATGAAAGGGCGCGATACTAAGTAGTGGAAGGTACGTGACTGGATCACCCGCGGTGTCAGCCACTTCAACCCGCGCAAGATCGCGATTGCCAACTTACTGCCTAAATAGCGCGGCCACCGAGACGGTTTCAACCGCACCCACGTCAGTGACAGCGCTATGCATGCAGCACCAGCCAGCGCATACCACGCCCATACCGGCAACCTTGACAGAACAGGCAAAGGATACAAATCTAAAATTATCGATAGCGCAAGAAGCCCCGCGGCAGCGACCGCCAGAACAATTCTTAGAAAGATGCGCCACATACGCAAATCCTAGCACGGGTCACATTGGTTGCGAATTCTGCTTCGAAGCGACGACTTTTGTAAGTGGTAAACAGATTGAACATGTAGGGAGAAAATACTAGGCTCTACCAATGGCAGGTTCGAGTAGTCAGCCCGGTTCAACACGTTCGGCTCCGCCGGGCGATACATTGATTAAAGCTGAAGACCTTCCGGGCGAGGTCAAGGCATTCGTGAGAACACTTCTTCGTGCCTACTTTGGGCGTATCATCCATGCGTGGGAACGAGTAGACCAGTTCTCGACATGGGCGGTCGGTGGCGCGGCGGCGGCCATTGCTCTGATCGTAGCGAACTTGGCTGCGTTCCAAGGGGCAATGGGGCCCTGGCGGGTTCGCGTGTCACTTTGGGCCCTTCTCGCGAGCCTCTTGGCGGGACTTGCTCAGAAGTATTTTGCTATAGCGGCTGGCGTCTCGGCCGCAACTGTTGAGGCAAGTGAGACAATTTTCGATGAGAATTCGGCAACTGTCGACCGCATTAGAGAATCCGTGGCAGGGCTTTCTCCGGAAGTGGTGGTGCGGCAATTCTTGGTTCCATTGCTTACTTCCGCCTTAGTTGAACTAAGATCAGGAGTTCCCAAGCCGCTCCGCTTTCTTGTGCCAAACTCTATCCTCAAGCTCATACCGACGGACGAAAGTACCAACGCAAAAGCCTTTCGATTGATTGTTTGGCAAAGAACCCTCGTAAGTCTTCAATTGTTCTTCCTAGCCGCCGCTGCGATGATAGCTACGACGGCTGCCTAACCCATGGCACTCCAATCGCACAAGGTCTTTCTCCAGCCCAGTGATCCATCCGAGCGGGCTTGGCGGTACATGGATTTGGCGAAATTCGTGGCTTTGCTTCTTCGCAAGGAACTGCACTTTACGAGGCTCGACTGCCTCGAAGATAAGTTTGAGGGAACTCTTCCACTCCAATTTCGCCAGTCCATATTGGAACAGATGATGCGCCCGCTGGCCGTGGAACAGGCGAGGCCTTTCGTGGCGAAGTTCCTGAGATTCATGGATTTGCTGCGCACAAAAAAGGAAGCCTCTGGGGCGCCAACGGCGCGCGAACAATCTGAAGGTGAGCGTAAGGTCATCGCCATAACGCTGGCTGTATACCTGTACGTTCAATTGGCAGGATTTTTGCGGACTATGGCAGGTGTGTCCATTGACAGCCCCGCAGCAGCGGAAGCGCTTGAGAAGGCGCAGTCCGGATGGCATTCCGCGCTTAGCCAGGTAGCCGAAAAGATCGATGATCCATGGATTGCGGCGATTAGGGATGTAGAAGCCAGTCAGGGACCGATGTCTACAGAGGAACTGGAGCAGGGCATCCGAGGATTTGTGGACTACATGGTCTCTTGGCTTTCATCCATGCGTAAGCAGCTTTACGTGAGCTGCTGGCACCTCGGCGAATGGGAATCCGAAGCCATGTGGAGAATCTACTGCGGCCGTGGTGATGGCCTTGCAATCGCTTTGCCGTATGAGCGGCTGCGCGACTCATTGACGTATCCAAACACACACATTGGGAAGATAGAGTACGTCGCCTATAACCTGGAGCAATTCCAGATCACCGATACCTTTTTCTCTGTTGCGCTTCACAAGCGAAGAGAATTCGGCCATGAAGCCGAAGTTCGCATCGTCCACCTCGATTTATTGTCGTCAGATGAGACACGGCCGGAGTTTTTGGATGTCCCTTGGGACGTGGAGGATGCGATCGAAGAGGTAATTATTAGTCCCTACGCGACGCCTTGGTATGCGGACATGGTTAAAGGGATGGTAGAAAGAGTTGCACCTAAGCTATTAGACAAAGTGAAGATCTCATCGATGGCCGGACCGCCTGCACAATAACTAAGGCATCGCTGCGGTTTCTTGCCGAATACCGTATCCACTCCGGCGCGCATGTCCAGCGGCTCGACGCCAAACCAGGCGGCATCAATCCGGATCACTTCAGCAAACCGCTCAGCCACTCGGCGCACTCGCGTGCCGCATCAGTTTCCCGCAGAATGGGTTTTCGCTCGGCAGACCAACCCCGTGCACAAGAAGCAGATGGGTGAACATGGAGCAGTCGCAAGGGAACGCTGCAGGCTATGTGCGTGTCCACCGCCCGCTTCATGGATGGCAACTTCATGTGAACGCCGGACCAACCGATCCGACGTGCGACGCCGAACGTCTGCGTGCGAGCCTCCGAACGGTCGTGCGCGAACATCGGCGTTACCACCTCTGACTGTCGGCCGATCTAATCCCGGAGCGAGCGACAATGCCACTTCCATGAGCAGAGAATTGGGCTCGCGATCATGCCTTCGGTAGCAAATAGACACTCCTAGGGGGGGGATGCATGGGTAAGAAGAATCTGCGGAAAATACCGCAGCACGTTCGGAACAGAATTACAGGGCTTGCCGTCGACGATATCGTTGTCGCTTGTGTTAAGCGGATCTCTAAGGAAGACATTCAGCGCTACGCACACCTGCACCTTCGATTGAACGGGAACACGCTCGAGGTGCCCCCACCGAGGGTTCCCTCAGAGAACGTCGGCAAGTATTGCTTCATCAACGTTCATGGCAAAGAAGTGGTGCGCCGGGATCTCCCGATGACAAGCAAGTCATATTCAGTGGAGGTCCCGAACTGGGGAGATTGGTCGAATGGGTCTCACGACATGACGTGGTCGAGGGACGTGTACCAACGAGATTTTATCCCCCCGAAAGAACTTACTTTATCGGTAGATTTGCTTGGAGAAGATACGTCTTCATACACCATCAAGTTTTCGGTCGATCAGGTACTCAGAACAACGGAGGACGATTTTGAGGACGATCTACTATACAACCTAAACATGCTGCAGGAAGCGATCGGTGCTGTGGACGTATTCCCCAGCGCCGCGACGCTCGCCGAGTATCTGGACACCGTGCGAGTAGACTGGGAAATACTGCCGCCCGGAACAGTCGACGAGGTTCTAGGCATGATGTTGCAGGGTAAGCGACCAGTTTCGGAGCAGAAGCAGCGCGAGATGCGAGAGCGTCTCAGCGTCATGTCCCGCCTCAACCCGCAGAAATACATCGCGGGAACTAGTGGGTTCCTGCGGTACTTCGGGGCTCGCTTTGAAGACGACTTCGTGGTGTTTGAAAATCTTAACTATGGGAACGCACTCTACGTGATGTACAAAGATTGGGAGGAGCTGAGCCGGCGGAGTCGCGTGGATCTTCTCAAAGGACCGAGGGATGGATTTGAACGCGTCGTGCATACCGATCGGTGGGCTACACGGCTTGAGGATCTCGTTCGGCAGCATCGCGAGCGAATGCGAAGACGGCGATAGTCTTCTGTGGCCGCAAAGTTCACGTGGAGCTTGCACGAGGTGAAGGTGGGGCAAGACCTGTACGCGCTGATGCCGGGCAGATGAAGAATGCTACCCCGTGCCTTCAGCCGATAGCTTCTCGAGTCTCTCTGCGAGCTGGCGCAGAGCAAATGCCACGATCCTCGCACGGCCCGCAATGCTACCGGGCGGGTCGCTGTCCTCGAGCAGACGAGTTATCACGGAATCGAGAGTGGTGCGGCTCAATTCGGTGCGAGTTCCGTCGGTGTTGTCGACGCGATAGGCGAGCGTAAGAGGCTCAGTGGTTTCTCGGCGCTCGAGGTAGGGGAGCTCGACGCAGAGTTCTGGCCAGCGACCGTTATTCCCGTCGCCGAGGCCCTTCAGCCAGTACTCGATTGTCTCGTTGACCGCAGTCTCGACAAGCTGAACGAGAGAGCTGTGCACTACGTCGTAAAGAACGTCTTCCAGTGATCCGTCGCCAAGTCGTCTGACGCGCACTGTTTCAGCGAGCCTTTCGACCAGCGGCCATTCGAGGTCGTCCAGTCGTGGAAGGTCCCAGTCGGGCAAGTTCAGCACGTATTGGCCTCGTTCCCCGGTCATGTTGTTCCCCTACAGTCTACTTACCTATGGCTTAAGCGTACGCCTGGAGGCCCCGAGACATCCATTCGCGTATTGGTGAAAAATTCAGAGAAACTGGGGGTTGACAGAGCGGGGTTGATTCGGTCATATCTTCCTTCCGTGCCCGAGCACACGCACCAAGTGGCCATCTTTGAGCTACCGGCCGGCCGGGTGGAGCTGGACATCATGCTCAATACCATGCATGTGACCGCCGAGGGTCGTCAGCTCGTCGCGGATGCGCTGTTTGCCGTTCTCGCGGTGACACGTGGTGGCCTGCGAGTCTTGCGGGCTGGGGATGTGAAGGAGGTGCTGGCAATTCTCGACATGCTCTGCGCTGAGGCTGCTCCCGGGCTGCTTCACGTTTGGATGAAGGCATCCCCCGAAGTGGAGGCCCGAATCCTCGCGCATATGAGCTCGTTCCCAAATCAATTGGTGCCGGCGCGCCTGCAGTGAAGTAGGTTCGTCGGCTCACCGAACTTGGCACAGACCGAGTGAAAATTTACCTGGATCACAATGTACTGGTCGGAATCGGAGGACGGCCGCGCTGGCCAGATGCCGACGCACAATTGACGAGGCTGGTCGAACTAGCGCATGGCGGTGCCCAATGGGTTCTGTCGGCGATCCACATATACGAATTGGCGGGATCCGGTGACGACAGGAACGTAACGGAATATTGCAACCTGGTCGAGGCGATACGCCCGCTCTGGGCCAATAACCCATCGGCGGTAAGACGAGACGAATTGCTCTGCTTCCTCGCCAGTCTCGACGGCTCGGCAACCTGTACTCCGCACGTGCGCCCCTTCAGCGACACGGTGGCGCAGATGTGGGCCAGTTATGCCGGTCCTGCGTGGATCGGTGATACGTTTACCAACTCGGTAGGTGTTCAACGGGGAAACCCGCAGATGCGCGAGCGGATTGAGCGCGCTGCGAAGCAGACGGCGGCAGCAATTACGACCGGCCGCTCCGCTCGCCAGGCGGGTAGCTGGAAGACTGTCGAACCCATCGCAAATGCAAGTCTATTTGCAAGCCTGCTGGGGTGGAACGTTACGGACCGGAGAATTCAAGAATTGGTGACCCGTATTCGTGACGTGCGCAAAGATTGCCCAATGCTAGCAGTCGAAGATGGGCTGACCGAAGCGAGGGGCAAGGATGCATTTGCGCCCAAGAGCTCCCATGCGCCTGATCTTCAGCACGCGATGTCCGCGTTGTCGTATTGCGATGGGTTCGTGACCGAAGACAAGAATCTCGGTGAGCACTGTCGACTTGTAGTAAGGAGGCTGGGCATATCGCGACAGATCGTCAAGCGAGTTAGTGATCTGATCATACCCGGCTCGCAAATCGGCAGTGCCATCTAAGGGCTGTCAGCCAAAACCTGATCGATCATGAGTGCGCCTCTGAGCCGGTCTTAAGTTCTAAAAGTGCTCTCCAGGCCGCCCAGCATGCAATCGTCGGGAAGGTCGCGTCCATGCAGCATCAATCGCGTAGGGGTACTGGACACGCCTGTGTAGCCTTCTCTGAGCCCGCGGCTTAAACTACGGAGCAATGAGCCTCTTCGAGAACAGGCAACACAGAATCACGGCGGCGCGGACCTATTATCGCATTGCGCGCGAGCAAGCGGCCCTTTTTCATCAGCGCAGAAAAGCCCAAGCGAACCTAGAGAGCGGTCCTTGTTCAGAAGAGGAGCAAGGGGCAATCTTTCAACAAATTGAGGAGAACTCCGAGCAGAAGTGGCAGGCGGCAATGATCGCGGTCACCTTTGCGGGCATGGCGCTTGAGGCATTCTTTTTCGATTATGGTGCCGACGGTCTCGGTGGCGATTTTGTCGAGAAGCATCTCGACAGGAAGCTTGATCTACCTTCGAAGTATCTGATTTACCCAAAGCTCGTCTGTGGCGTTGGTCCAAACAAATCCGAGCGCACATTCGAACTCGTCCGAAAGCTGGCCGCTCTCCGGAACGAACTTGTCCACTCCAAGTCGAAGGCCTTTCCCATGCAGAACCTGGACAAGGCCGCGGATCACCATGACGAATACCATGCGCGGCTGGCTAAGGGGGTTGATGAATCAATTGCGTGCGTCCGAGCCGTGATGCGCGAATTAGATAAGCTGCATCCAGGAAACTCATTCGAAGCTTCCATGGAAGATGCGTCGTAGTGGAGGTTCAAGCAGCGCGATTATCTGGCTGCCTTCAACTGGGTTCCGCGTATCCACTATCGGATCGATCATGGGAGTGGCGCACAACACTCGGGAGGCCGGAGGAAGCTGGAAGCGGTGCAGCTGGCGACCTGGCGGGGCGCTGAGAAAGTTGCCGTCGCGGCAAAGGTCGCGGCGGCCTGATCTGCAGTATAGGCTATAGCAAGAAAATGGGGCGGCCATGGGCCATTTCGATGCGTGTTACGAGTTCTTGGCGTGCGGCAACACGCATGGATCGATCGATGCTAAGACTTTAGCCTTCCGCAATGCGATAGAAGAGCTCGGCGTCCGCTTTTTCGCCTTCTGCTCGCACGTCGACCCGTTAGTGCCGCCTCCGGGGGCGATTTTGCTCCACAGCTACCCCGCCGCCTGGGTGCGCACTTTCAGTGAAGCGGGATACTTTGATTTCGACCCCGTGTTGGAGCTTGCCGAGCGCGATCCTCGTCCCTTCTTCTGGGATGTTGCCTTTCGGGCTGAGCGGACAACTGCAGCCCAAAAGCGTCTCCTCGCGGAAGCCGCCGGACTCGGCATCGCTCACGGCTTCACGGTGCCCCTGCATTTATCGTGGCTGCCGGGCACATTGCGTGCCTCCTGTTCCGTGGTGCCCGAGAGAGGCCGCATCAATCCTCAGCGCGCTCTGTTTATCGAGGCGCTGGCCCAACACCTGTACGCATGCATGTATCACGCACAGGTCGCCCGGCACACGTCGCGAATCAAGCTGACGCCGCGTGAGCGCCAATGCCTTGCGCTCGCGGCACACGGCAAGACCGACTGGGATATTGGCCACATCCTGCACTTGAGCGAGTGCACCGTGCATACCCACTTCCAACGGCTAATGGAGCGGCTCGGCGTCTGTACTCGTAGGCAGGCGATTGCCTACGCCTTGGTGAGTGGCGAAATCACCTTGACGATGTGACGTGCCGAAGTGCGCGTCATTGCACGAGCCGCACCCCCATGAGCCGGAGGATACCGCCGCTCCCCCGCGCTGCGGAATCCAATCGCTGCAATCGGTATGCCAACCAAGTCCTCTGGTTGTCCTCTGAACAGAGGACCCTGGACCTCTGCGGTTCGCGCACGCTCCTCCGCAGGCAGAAGGAGAGGAGCAAACGATGCCCGCGGCCAGAATTCACAGAATTCCCAGACCACCCTGGTACTCACGCCTGGTGAAGATCGGCATGCGATTCTCGCCGGACGATGCCGAGGACGTGGTCCAAGACGCTTACGTAAGGCTTCTGGAGTACCGGCAAATCCGAGAGGTGCGGGACGAGGCGTCGTTCTTATCGCGGATTGTCGCTAACCTCGCTATCAATCACTATCGCCGTCAGAGAATGGTCACGTACTCCCTTGAGGGGTTCATGGCCCTCGGACTCAACGATTGGAGTATCGAAGTCACTCCGGAACCCGAGCGGGTGTTAACCGCGCGAGAACGGCTCGATGCGGCGGCGAAGATTTTGAGTCACACCAGTCGTCGGACGTGTGCGATTTTCCTCGCACATCGAGCAGGATTCGGTTATAAGGAAATCGCAGCCGATTTCGGGATTTCCCGCAGGACTGTCTACAAACACATCGCGCGCGCAACCCTTTTGCTCGGACTTCGACCCCCGCCGGATTCTCGTTTCTGACGCAGGAGTCTGCGACGGCGCATGAATAGCGTGCATCAGAGCCGCGATGCACGAATCGGAGAAGCTTCGATCTAGCAGAAGGAAAGGCGCTCCGAGAGAAACCGAGGGCCACGGGGCAGCGCCACCTAAAGCTGCCCCTCGTTGAATAGCCGCGCCACTTCCTCATCGTGGCCGCCGGTGCTGCCGCGCCGCTCTCCAGGGCCTCCACCAGACGAGGCAATGAGGATTGCGCCTGCTCGATGTTCACGGGTTTCATCTGCCTGCCTCCCGTTTTGGACCGGTTCCTGTGCTCGTGTCCGTTCGCATTGTACCTGGGCAGGCAGTAGCGATTGGAGATGTGGCCAAAACGACGGGCCCTCGACGTCATCGCCGAGGGCTCTGGTGAATTACGGTTCCTGTGCCCGGCGGCCCTAGCGCCGGCGGAAGTTGACGAGATCCGTCGCATGGACGCGCTCGAGGCGATCAGAGGACCGCGGGCCGTGGAGCAGTGCGTCAATGCGGCCGATTAGTGCCGCGTCGGGCTCGGTGCCGGCGCTCCACCCACGGAGGCGCTCGACAGCCTCCGAGAGCAGTTGCGTGAGTTGGGCGTTCTCTTCGGTGGTCTTGTCGGCGCGCAGGTAATAGGCGCCACAGAAATTGCAGTGCATCAAATCAGGGTACTCGGCGCTCGGATGCAGCCAGCCCCCATCAAAGGGGAAGCCCTGCGATTCGGCAGCAAGCTTGCACGCCGGGCACGGTGTGTTGCTCATGATGCGAGGCGAACGACCCAGCACACCCGCTGACTGCCAGGCCGGCCGACGAAGGCGGCCTCCGTCACCAATCCGGGTATCTGCAGCCGGCAGCGCTGTCCAGGGATACGAGGAGTCCCGAGCTCGCCGGCGCGTAGCCGGCGGCCGTGTGCCTGCTCTCGGTGCAGTCCGATGACGGCGCTCACGGGCGCTCTCCGCTCTTCGATGCCGTCGATGCCGGCAGGAACAGCACCACGGTGTACTGTCCCTCGTCCTCGTCGGTACGGAGGCAGACAGCCGCCGCGTGCCCCGGCAGCGCGTTAAGTGATGCGAGCACATTGAGCGCGGAGCAGACTAGCTGACTGGTCACACTGGCTAGCGCATAGCCTCGCCACAGTACCTCGATGGCGCCGGAGGGTGAGGTGTAGTACTGCGGATCCGCGCTCACGCGCGCCGCGTCCTGTGCCATGTGTCGGACCAGGTCCTCGGCGCGCGCTACTGCCCGCGCTTGCTCGGCTGCAGGCGGTGCCGCGGCGAATTCGACACTGGGCAGAGGGCCTGCGTGGGCCGCCGCAATGAAAAGCATGGCGGCAAGTAAACCGATCGCGAACTTGAACATGTTCTGTCTCCTACTCTCGCTCGAAATTGCTCGAGCGATTTCAGAGTGTCTAGCGAAAAACATTTTATCCAACTGATGGTGTGTGTGTTTTAAAATGAACCCCCGGCGGTGCCGGGGGTCTGTGAATGAAAATCTGCTGTTTTGCCTCTACTTCTCGACCGTGCCGCTCTCGATCCACGGCCAGTCCGACACTCCAGCTTCGCCGAGCGCTTCGCACACTCGCGCAGCGCCGTGCACGATGTCGTATGCCTGATCGTTGCGAATGCCCAGAGGAATGTGGGGATACAGATACTGCATCGCGTCGTCGTGCCCGACTTTGTCGCAGAGCCTTTTCAGCCCCGCAGCTTCCGCTGGTGTCAAGGTCACTGTGATCGTGACATCCTGCTCAGCGCTCCTGACGCTCCTGGCGCTCATCGACCCTCCGCTGCGCGCCGATCCGCCGCAATGGCCTCGTCGACAAGGCGGTCCGCGAGCTCATCCTCGGTCTCCTGGTCCTTATGACTGATGTCACGCACTGGCGGGTTGTCCTCCGAGAATGTCTCCTGCACGATTGCGTTGAACTCCTCGGGTGGCAGCCCGCAGAGCTCGTCCAGCTCGGCCTCGGATGGCACCTGCTTGCCCTGCATCGGCTCTTTCGTCATCACTTGTCCTCTTCTCCGGCCCGCGAAGTACGGGATTTCTTGCTCTGTATAGCGACAGCGCTTTCCGAGAGTAGAAAGCGGCTGCTATTGACCTTGCAGGCCGAAAGTGACGGCATAGAGATTACGATGCGCGGGGTCTGGATCCAGCGCGCAGGTCGCGCCCGATTCCGGGTGCCGTTCGATTTCATCGCACACCGCCTTGCTGGTGATCGCCAGCCGGACCGTAGTGATGCTGAGCGAGTAGTCCACCGCGGGCAGCCAGTAGTTGCCGGCCGCGTCCTCGAGGTCGGTATAGGTCATGACACCCTCCAGCGAGGATGGCTCCTGCAGATGTGCCTGAACGTACGCGCGCTCTCCTGTGAGCAGCCCCTGCGCGGAACGAAGGACATAATTGGCCTGCTGTGTCACCGACATCCGGTGATACGCAGCCTCCTGCGCGCGAATGTCCGCCACCGCGGCCTGCTGCGCCGCGCTCTTCGGCGCGACGGCTTGGGCTGCCGCCGCGACACTCGCCGGGGTAATCCCCTTGCCCCCGCCCGAGCACCCGGCGGTGAGCCCGACGGATGCGATCAGCACGGCGGCAATGAGGGCCTGCATGAGCTCTTTGGATGGTTCTTCTGCGAATCAAACATGTGATCGAATCTCCTTTTGAAGATTAAAATTGCTGAAATCAGGGTAACGTCTCGAATGCCGGCCCAGCTCCTGCCACTCCGGCGGCAGCTCCTGGAACACCCGCATCGTCTCCGCTCGCCGCGCCCCGACCGTGTACGCCAGGGCCTCGAGCTTCTCGGCGATGCGCACGTACCTGCTCGGCGCAGCGAAGATCAGCCCGGCCTCTCGGATTTCGTGCGCGGAGAAATCGAGCTCCAACTCGGTCGGCCCCGCCGGATCGAGTAGCGCGGTTGGCAGTAAATCTAGGCAGGCCGTGAGCCGTGAGATGGCCTCGAGCGGTGGCACCACGACGGCGCGGGGCCCGTCGCTGTACGCCGCCTCTCCACGTGCAAGCCCTCCAATGTCCTCGAGCAGGGTGCCGAGAGCATCGATAGTGGGGCGGAGGATCTGCGTCTGCAGGGTCATGTCGGAACCCCTCCCTCTGCACTGATCTCGCGGTCCCCGCTCTGCTGGAGGTCTGCTCTGGCCTGCTCGAGGAGTGTCGATTTGCGAACGCCGGTGTATTCCCGGGTGGCCTCCAGCTCGCCGCTCTGGAGGAGGGCCTCTCGTGCCTTCTCCTGGTCGCCAAAGATCGCCAGCGGAGCGTCCGCCGGCGTCTGTTTGAGCACCTTGTGCTTCATCTGCTGTGTTCCTTTTGTGAACTGCTGCGCGGTGCTACTGCACCACCAGCGATGATTGGAGAATCGAGCCCCGCGGCCCCTTCTCGCCCCGCTCAGCCTGCGCGGTATCGACTGCCATCTGCTCGAGCGCGAGACCCATCGTGCGATAGCACTTCGGGTCGGCCCAAATCGGCGCCGCGCGGTAAACCGTCACAGCGGCTTCCAACAGCCCGAACTCCGTCAGCGGCTGAACCGTCAGCGCATGCAGATGCCCGCTCGCTTCGGTGAGCACCGCAATCGCCTCGAGCCTGCTGACACCATCAAGCCGCCGAGGCCCGCCGAAATACGCGGGGTCGTGACTCGCGATCCCGCGTATGTCCGCGAGCACGCACCCGAGTATGTTGAGGATGTCGCGCGGGCCGAGAGGAGAGGCGCCGGCATCGCCGCCGGCGCTGGAAGTCGTGTTGCTCTTGGAGTCGGTCACGGAGGGAGGCCGCCGTTAGGCGGCCATCCGGGTCAGGGAATCCAGGTACTCCACCGCGCCGTCGTAGGCGTGGGAATTCGGCCAGAGGGCCTTGACCTGCCGCATCGCGGCAGCGGAGTCGCGGACGTTGGCCGCGCTGACCTCGCGCGCAGTCTCGGTGAGCGTCTTGCGCGCGCCGTGCAGGGTCTGCTTCGCCTCCGGGTCGGCGTCGCGGATCTCGTCCGCCAGGTCCGCAATCAGCGGGTCGAGGTGGGTCTTGACCGTCTGCTGACGGCGGGTCGCGGACTGTTGGATCTTCGTAAGCATCTCTTTTCCTCTCAACTGCCTGAGATATTCAGGCTCCTACTTCCAGCGTATCGGCAGATTTTGAAACGTGCTAGCACGCGATGTTTGAAATGCCGCGTGGCGTGCGCTCGAGACGCGGATATACTGGAATGGAGGTCGTGCAGTGGGTGCGCGAGCCTGGGAGGTTTCAAATGACTACAGGCGAGAAGACAGTGGATCGAGGTAACTTGTGACCTCGAACAAGACGGAGTGCCAGAGCGGAGACGGGAGGGCCGGGCAGGTCGGGGAGGGTGTTTACCGGGAGACCGGAGAGCTCAGCCAGGCCGGGCTCGAGGCGCAGCGCGAGCTCGAGGCGTTCTTGGGCCGGGTGGCGGCCGGAGGCGGCCAAGCGCCGGGGCAGGGCGGGAAGCGGCGCAAATCGAAGCAGAGGGGGTCCGGCGGGCTATCGCCGCTTGCGCGGAGGCTGTTGCGGATGTTCGTCGCCTTCAGGGCTTTCCAAGTCTTCCCGATGCTCGCCCTGTGCTTCGTTGGGAGCGGTTCGCGCTCGAGGCGGAAGGGGAAGTGGCGGGGGAGTGCGAGGCGGCCCATGCGGGTCGGAGGCGGGGGAGGGAGGGGAATCGGCCGGGGTAGGCGCCCCAGCCTCTGAGACGCGATTGCGCGGCCCTGGTGGGTCGCTGTCCCTCAACCAGCTGCGGTCAGTGTCGCTGGCGTCTGGGGTCTCTCGAGCGTATCCAGAGCGCCAGGCCGAGCAGCGCTACCGCCCCGCAAATCAGGATCGCGGTGGCCGCGATCATGGCGAGCGTCGGGTCGGTGTTCAGTCGATATAACATATGCATCATTGTCCTCCTCTCGACCTATCTATTCTATCCCCGGGTCCGACTCCTCGATAGACAGTGCTCGCCGCGGTGCCCGGTTCCGGGCGGGGAATGGCACGACATTCTGCCCGGCGGCATCACACGCGATCCGTCGTTCCACAGCCTCGTGAAAGCCTTCGAGGGTCCCGTGGAGGATCGCATTAACGATCTCGCGCGAGCGCGCGGGAATCTTACCCTCTCTCATCGCTCGCTCGGCCTCACTGGCCGCGATGAGGAATTGGGCTTCTGAAACCTTGAGGTTGAGCTTGCGCAAGTCCTCCTTCGTGCGGACATCATCAACCGGATCTGGAGATAGCCCGTACATGAGCAATGCGACTCGATACAGTTCGCGCCCGCGCTCGGTGAAGCGAACGCACCCGTCGGGCTCGAGGAGCACGTACCGCGGATCGATCTGACGGGGTAATCCGTCCGCGCGGATGAGGGCGAGGTCTTCGGAGGGTATCGTCATGCCGCCTCCGCGTCTCGCGCTAGCGGCACGAACGCCTCGGCGATCGGCTCCCCTGCGTACGGCTCAATCGTGCACTGCGACCAGAACGGCGAGTCGTGGCTGTGTACGTAGCCGTGGAGGTCAGGCAGCTGCTCGATCTGCGAGGGCATCAGCGCGGGCTCAGTCACGCGGCGATTCGTCGCTGAGGCGTTGCTGCCGCGGTTCGCTCCAGGCGCGAATCGCGTGATAGAGGCTGGAGAGAAGCTCGAGCCCGTGGACTTGCTGGTGCTGCGCTCGAGGCGCATCACTTCGCGCTCGCCGACAAGCCCTGCGGCAAATTTCGACGTAGACATCGTCGCGCCGGAGCTCGAGCGCAGTAGCAGCGTGCTCGAGCAATTCTCGACGAGGGCGCTCGAGATGCCGTGACCGTAGATGTCAACGAGCGGCCCGAGCGACTGGAACGCGAGCACGCAACGGCCTCCGAATTTCCGAAGTCGTTGCAATGCGTCCTGGAGGCCAGGGATGCGGCCTAGCGCGTCAAGCTCATCGATGACAATCCAAGTGCCGGAATCTTCCTCCGGACGGCTCATTAGCGCGAAAATCACGACACGTAGCATTGCCGCGATCACGTTTTTGAGCGCTGCTATCTGCTCGGCCTTATACGTCAGGAAAATCCAGCCCTTCTCATCAGACTGCGCGTACCGTGAGAGGGAGAGAGACCCGTTGCGCATGTATCTGAGCCCGCGCGTGTCGGAGGCCACGATTGCCTCCACGGATGCGCGAAAGCGCTCATTATCCCTGGCAAACAGCTTCGCGGAGTCAGTGCCTGCTACCAGCTCCGCGTACTCATCAGGCAGCGTGGTGCTGAGGGTCCGGTATAGTGTGTCGATAGTCAACTCGCCGCGCTGTTTAAGCGCCGTGCTGGTGTTACTCAGCAGCTGCCGACCGTACTCAGCCCATTCCGAGGCAGGTCCTTCGCGTGGCGGTATGAGCGCCTGGGCTATCTCGTCGGCGTGATAGGGTTGCGTGATATCAGCAGCAATGTCCCAGCCACAATCGCGCTGGTCGAACGGATTTACGATCCTGTCTCCTCTCTCAGCCCGGTAGAATAGTCTCGCGTACCCGCCGTCCGGGTCAGGGATCACCACGCGCTGCTGCGGCCGCTCGGACACGCGCGCGAGTATGTGCTTAATCGCCATGCTCTTGCCGGTGCCGGTGGTGCCGATGATCTTGACGTGCTTCGATTCGGAGTCCGGCAACAGATAGCCATTACCGAAGGGGAGGACTTCGGCGGCGTCGATCCCTTTTGCCGCGAGCTCATCGGCCCAGAGTTTGCGGCCCTGCTGCTCTTTCACGAGCCACGGGCCCCGGATCGGCTTCGGCGTGGGTTTCCCCTCGTCTTCCCCAGCCGGGGAGGCCGGGGAGGAAGAGGGCTTGGCGGTGGCAGAGCCGGCCGGCGCCGTGACCCGGCCCGGTACCCATGCGCATAGCAGCGCTGCCGCAATGACCGCAAGGATGATGGCGAGAGCAACCATTACGCCTGCTCCTCTGCGGCTTCTTTCGCTTCGCGCGCGTCGTCCACCTTCTCTTTGATGTAGTGGTACCCGAGCGCCACCCACGCGATGAGTGACGCTGCGAGAAGGCCGCCAGCGCCGACCTCAAGCTGCAAGAGCGGCATGACGAGGCCGAGGTAGGCGCAGGTGACGAGATACGAGACGACGAGGCAAAGTCCGATGAGAGCGGAGATGCGCGGCAGGTCGCCCTGCAGCCAGTTCGGACGGAATAGCGGGTAGGCGTCGATGAGTAGGCGCATCAGCTTGTAAATCAGGAACGCCAGCACGCCGTATACGCCCAGCTGTTCCTCGAGGATCTGCTTTGCCGTCATGCCAATCGAGAAGGTGCCGAGCACGTAGTTATTGACCCAGTTTCCAACTGCCAGAAAGGCGGCAATCGGCAGGGTGAGAATCGATTGAATCAAATGCACTTTGTTACCTCTATAGCTGTGAACGATGTGTCAACGGATCAGCGGTAGCGTTCGCGGCCATAGCCGCGATCCTTTCCACTGTCCTTGCTCTTCGACGCGGCCTTGCCTTTGGCGGCCGTCTTGCCTTTGCCCTTGGTCGGGGCCTTGCCGGTACTCTTCCTGGCGCGCTGGTCTTGCCCGCGGCCGTCGTTCTGTCGGCCACCCTGGCGGCCTTCACCGCCGCGCTGCTCCCCGCCGCGCGACTTATCCCCTCCGCGTTGCTCGCCGCGGGATTGATCTCGCCCGGCTCGCTGTTCCTGCTGCCCGCGGCCTTCGCTCGAAGGCCCGCCTTGGCGGTTGCCGCCGCCGCGCTCTTGTTGCTGCCCTCGGCCTTCGCCGCGCTGTTCCTGTTGCTGTCCGCGATCTTTACGCTCTCCCTGGCCGCGGTCCTGCTCCTGTCCGCCGGCTTGGGCCGAACGCCCGCCATCGGCCTGGCGCTCACCGCCCCGCTGCTCCTGCTGTTGGCCGTGGCCTTGGCCGCGATCCTGGCTCTCGCCTTTGCCGCCGGTATTGCCATCGACCTCTGCCTGGCGGCCTTCGCTCTGTCTCTCGACGCTTCGCTGCCCGCCGCGCTGCTCGCCCCGGCCTTGACTCTCTCCCTTGTCCTGATCTTTCTCCCGGCAGTTGCTTTGTCCGCCCTTCTCGCCGCCTCCGCGCTGCTCCTGCTGCTCGCGCGAGACCGGCTTGCCCTCCTGGTCGCGACCCTGGCCCTGCTGTTGCTCATTCTCCTTACCCTGCTGCCCCTGGCTCCCTTTGTCTTTACCCGTCTGCTGTTCGTGTTTGTCCTTGCCTTGCAGCTTCTCTCCTTCGTCTGCTTCCGGCTCACGCTCGATAAGCCGCTCGACAAGCTCGCTGCTGGGCTTCGCGCCCGTGATCGCTTCACCGATATTGTCCGCCGCCCCCTCGATCCCGGCCTCAAGCGCAGCTCCGAGGTGTTGTCCCGTGACACGCAGCAGGTCGGCGAGGAGGCCGGGCTCGTCGCTCAAGCCTTTTTGGACACCGCCCGAGAGGCCGTTCCAGATAGCACTGATGGCCCCATCGAGCACCGCATATATGACTTGCTCGGTCCGATTCATCGGTACGAGCGGCTCGTGCTTCCAGTCGTCCAGCGAGGCCCTCCACTCCTGGAACGCGTCGCGGAACGCCCCCAGCGTGTCGGGCGGCCCGGCCTGGCCGAGGCTCGGAATCTCGGGACTACCGAGGTGCTTCTCGAGCACGTCAATCACATCCTCGATGTATGATTTGGTCTGCTCCGGTGCGATCCCGAGCTCTTGCACCTTCTGGGAAATCTCCGGCCGCGCCGCGAGCATCTCCGCGGCCTGTTCGTACCGTTGCTCGAGGAGAGCGCTGAGCCGGTCGTCCAATCCCTGCTGCTTCAGCCATCCCTCAGCCGCCATGATCTTGGCAAAATTCTCAAGACTCTCGGACTTCGAAAGCTTATCCACCAAGTCCACAGTGTTTTTGAAGTCCGCGGTGTTCGCGTACAGTGTTGTTTCTTCCTTGTGTCTCGACATCGCCACATAGGTCAAATTCGAACCCATCCCGCGCGAGGCAAGCTCGAAGGTCTTCTCGATCGTCGCACCCTGCGCTTTGTGCACGGTGCTGGCGTAGCCGTGACTCACGTGACCGTACTTGTTCGGGTCGATGTTGACGATCGAGCCCTTGTCGAGCCTCACTGTGAAGTGGTCCTTTCCGGCATGGATGACGGTGCCGAACATGCCGTTCTTGACGTCCTCCTCTGAGATACCCAGTCTTTTCTGGTTCCGCTCGAGCACCACGCGATCTCCCTGCGCAAGCTCGATATCCTTCAACTTTCCATCGCGCTGCGTGAGCCGGTACGTGTGCTCGCCGCGGAGCATGCCGCGGGTCTTGAGCTCTTCTCGGATCCCGCGATTGAGTTTGTCGACGTCCTCATTCCGGTACGCCATCGCGAGCATGTTGCCGGCGGACCGTCCGGCATCGATCGCGCGAATGTAGTCGATGATCAGGTCTGCGCGCGCGGAACCTATCGACGCGGACCAGTGAATTGCACCGTGATCTGCGTAAGCCTGGATCGCATCCGCCGCGCGCCCTTCGCCAAAGGCCCTGGTGGCTTCGCGCTGCCAGCCCTCGGACTGGCGCCAAATCGTGTCGAGAACAGTTGAACCAGCATGCTGTTTCGCAAGCTCCAGGCCGCCGCCATGACCGACGGCGGCGAGTTGCCGACTGTCGCCGATCATCGAGAGCAGCCCACCGGCGCGCTCCACGTGAGCGGAAAGGCGGGAGATGTCATCCAGCCGGGCCATCGCTGCCTCGTCGATCACGAGCACGGTATGCTCCGATAGGCGCAGAGGGTTTTCTGCGCGCTCGAGCTGGCCGAGCAAGCTGGCGATCGTCGAGGACTCAATGCCACTCGAAGCCTGTAAGCCGTCCGCTGCTTTGCCGGTCGGCGCTGCGCCGAGCACTTGGTATCCGTTCGCGTGCAGGTCAGCTCGGACCTGATTGACCAGGGTGCTCTTACCCGATCCCGCGAAGCCCTCGATCACTACCAACCCGCGACCGGAAAGAATCGCTTCGCGCGCCCGCTGCTGGTCACCCGTCAGGTGCCGGGACTCATCCACGTTCGAGGCGCGCTGGTCTAGCGAGCCGTGAGCGCGGGCGGCGAGAGAGGCAAAGCGCCCGTCGAGTGTCGCGACCTCCTGCTTGATTTCGCTGGTGGTCAGCTTTCCGTCATTGGTCCCAAGGACGTTGCCGGCCGTGAGCGCTCGCCACGTGAGTTCCTTGACTTCGGCGTCGCTGAAGCCCATCCGGTGAAAGTACCGCTCGACATCCTTTGCCGTAAACGTCAGGTGGGATCGCGTGAGCGACTCGATAGCCTTGGCGGGGTTCTGCTCCGCCTCCGCGCGCATCTTGGCGTGCGAGAGGTCGAGCCCGAACTTCCGTTCGATCGCTTCGAGCGCCTGCGCTTGGCGTGGGTAGTCGTCATGCAGGTCCGCGGTCTGGCCGTCCTGGCCTACCCTGTTGATGACCAGATGGATGTGGTCATGCGGGCGGTCATTGTGTTGCACGAGGATGTGGTCATGCCCCTCCCAGCCCATCTCACGCAGGTACTCGGAGGCTACACCGATCCACTGCACATCTGAGAGTCGCTCTCCGGGTGCCGCTGACAGGGACACGTGCACCACGAGGTCCGAGCGGCCGCTCTCTACCAAGTCGGGATTGAGCGCGCGCGCGTGCTCTTCCATCTCGATCGCCCAGTGCTGCGGGTTGTCGCTCTCCATGGTGTGCCAGAGGACGCGCGCGCGGTCCTCGATGTTGTGCTCTCCGGGGCCGAGGACGTACTCAATCGTGCCGCCGTAGCCCTTGCCCGTGCTGATCTTGCCGATCATGCCGAGCGCTCCTCGGCGGACCCGGGAGGGCTGGCAGGGGGCGAGGGGGGGGAACTCGAAGCGCCTGCGTCCGCGCGAGCGGAGAAGCGAGTGACCGCAGCCCGGGTCTCGCTCACCAGTTGCGCGAGCTCTGCGGTCGCACCCGCAATCTGAGCTTGCTCGGCTCGCACGGCAGCCGGGTCCGCGTCTTTCTTTACTAGCTCGAGATTCGCGCGGTGGCTCGCCTGATTCAAATTCGCGGTGAGTCCGCGCCACTGCGCCAGGAGGCGCGTCAGAAGTCCCAGGAGCTCATGAACGACAGGGGAGCCGACCAGTGCGGCGCGGCGGATGTAAGCCGACAGGCGCTGACCGCTTCGGTCAGCCTGGGCTCTCAGCTGCTCGTACTCAGTGCGCGAGACCGCCACATGTAGAGAGACGTTTCGGAGGTGTTCGGGCGCTCGTCGAGGCCGTCCCCGTCGCCGTGTAGTGTGTGTTTGAGTCACTTTTCCAGCGTATCCGGCCACTCATCTATTTTCAATGGGGGCGAGCCTATGGCTCGCTGATCCAACTCCGGCAACTTCTCTCTGTAGGTGTTTGAGAGCTGATTTGTATCTACTGGAGAGGAGCTTTCGAGATAGGAGATTTCAGAGCATTGCTCCGGGTTTCAAGTAACCACGAAGGCGGGTTCAAAGAAAATATTCTCTTGGTTGAAACGACCTGAAATGTACATCCCGAACAGCTGCCGATAATCTGGAAGCAAGGAGGTCATGTTTGATGGCAAAGCTGGAAAGTGGGAAGGCGGTCATGCAGGAAGAGCCGCCGTACAAGAGGCGCTCGCCGCTCTGGCCCCGACAAAAGGATATCCGTCAGCTGATCGAAGCCGGGTACTCGTACCGCCAAATCCTCGAGCGCCTGGGGCTGCAAGTCAGCATCAGCCGGCTTGCGGCATTCGCGCGGGACGAGCTCGGGATTACGAGCCGATCGAGCGGGCCGAAGGCAGCGGAGAAGACGGGCCGGGGGCCCGAAGAGAAGAAAGTTGGGCAGGGGGAAGAGGGGGCAAAGCAGAAGCAGTCTGGTCCTTCGAACGACCCCAGCGGGCTGAAGGGTTTTGAAGGCTTGAAATTCTGAAGAAGGAGAAGAGAGAACCAATGCTTTTCGTGACGATGAACAGGCTCGGGCAGAGCGGCAAAACCACCCTGGCCCGGTACGTACTGACCCCTAGGCTCGAGGGCGCACTGATGCTCAGTGCGGAATCGAGCACACAGGACGGCGCCGAAAATCTGCTGATCAAATCGGTAGGCAGTGGCGGAGCGCAGACCCTGGGTGCGGCGCTCGCAGGCGTGACGGGACTTGGGCGACCTGTGGTACTCGATGTCGGCTCTGCTGATACCGATGTAGCCCTACCGCTGATCCTGGCGCACGCGGCGGGCGGCAACGCGACGCACGTAGTAATCCCGTTCCGAGCTGCCGCCAAAGCGGCCAGCGCGGCCGTGGCGCTCCTCGATGATCTGCAGGGCAAGACCGGGCTGCTGGTGAGCATGGTCGCCAACTGCCTTGAGGCGGCTGCAGACCTCGAGCGAGACGGATACCAGGCCGTAGCGAAGATGGCGGAAGCCAAAGGCGCTCAGCTCCTGTCCGTGGGCCTGGTACAGAACGAGTGGCTCCACGGCGCTGGCAAGATCAACAGCTTCGAGGACATTAAGGGAGCGGCCGAGACGGATCCCTCGAGCCTCGACAAGCAATGCGCCGCTGCCCTGAAGAAAGGGGACCTCGCCGCTCTCACGAGCCTCGGCGGGCAGCGGGCAAGGATCGAGGCCGCGCAGCGGGCAATCGCGAATACGCAGGCGGTCTTCAATGCGCTGAAGACTCGTCATAGCGCTGGCAGCGCTGAAGGGCTGCGGCGTGACCGATGAGGTCACGAATGCGCTCCTGACGGCCATCCGCTCGTACATCGAGGAGGGCAAGACGGAGCAGCGCGTGGTCATCGAAAAGGAGAGCGCGCGCGGCGCGAAGGCGGCAGACAAAGTGATGACTGAGTCTGCGAAACGCACCGAACAGGCACTGGAGCAAAGGATTGCGGAGCTCGCGGGCATCAAGACCAGAGGCCCCGCAGTCATCGCAGTTCTGTCAGTGGTGTTCCTCGTCCTCCTGGCCTACGCGCTGGGGTGGGTCATGGGGCGCGCGGACGTGACGGTCTCAGCACTGCTGGGACTCTGACAGCGTGTGTGTGGAGTCGTATGCAGACGAAGAGGAAAGCGATGAGGAGGAAGAAGGAGATGACGAGAGCAGCGGCGAAGGCGATTGTATTCATGGCCCTGGCGGGCCTGGTTTCCGGGTGCGCGACGCTTCAGTGCGTGGAGCCGGACAGCGCGGGAATCGAGCTGTCGCACACGTCGCATATCACCCAGCACCCGCCGTTCGCGGAACTCGAGGGACGACATCCCACGAATTTCGGTTACGACGTCCTGGGCGGGTACGCACGCTGGAATGACGGGCCCATATGGCTTCAGGTCAACGAGGGGTATTCCCTGCTATCCGGGTGGCAAACGATCCCGGGACCGAGAGAGATTTTTCAGGCGCAGCTGGGTGTCCGGCTGTGGCACAAACGATAGGAGGAGAAGTCGAGATGACGAAGAAGACCAGGACGACGAAGAGGGCGGGAACGGCTAGGCAGGTGAACAGCTTGAGAGATGACTCACGTCGCATAGTGCTGGTCGGCCTAAGGCTCGCGCTCGCTAGCCTAGGGCATGCCTTGGACCCTGAGTATTCTCTTGATGACCATTTTGTGGCCGCAATCGACGCGGCCTACTCCCTCGCGGCGAGCGTCTGTGAGGCAGGAACCGTGCATGTGGAACGAGGTAAGGGTCCTAGCATCAAGACCTTCCTGGCCGTCGCGGACCTGCTCGGGCTCAGCGCAGAGTGGCGCGCGGAGGCGCGTCTGCTGCGCGGTATTACAGATCTGGAGATGTTCTATGACGGAGACGTACCGGCTCCTGAGCTTGTAAAACGAACACTCGTGTGGGCAGGGACTCTCTACGTAGCGGCCCTCGAGTTCGCGCTCAAGTGGTATGCGGATCTGAAGACAGACGACACGGTATGAACTACGCAAACCGCCTAATTGCAGGCAAGGAGTAATCAAAGACATGACGACGAGGACGAAGAGCAGGACGAAGGCGAAGGAGCGGGCGAGGCCGGCGGAGGTGAATGCCTCCACCCCCCAATGCGCCTACACCGACTGCCGCGCCGCGCTCCCCGGGGCGTACGGCACTCCCGGCGTGTCTCTCTCGCGGGCCGACAATACGACGCTCATCTGTTCGCGATGCGGGCAGCGCGAGGCGCTGGAGCCGACGCTGCTCGGCAGCAATTTCCGGGGGCAGGCATGAGTGGTTCTGCAGCTTCCCTTAGGCTCGCTCACGCTGTCGGCATCAGCCGCCCGGAGGCGGAGGCCCTGCTGGAACATGCCTCCCTCGAGCTGATGGACGCACAGCTTTCTTGCTTCACCTCCCGCCATCGTCTCGGCGCCGCCGTGGAGGCCGGAGTGATCTCGGCCAGAGCGGTCTGCGGCCTGGCCGGGGTTGACGTCGACGTAGACGGGAAGCTCGAGGTGCTACTCGCCGCGGCTGGTCTCCTGGCCCTGGGGGAGGGCTGGCGGGCCGAAGCAAGGGCACTCCAGCACCCGCAACGGATCGACGAGGAGGAGGTCGGGCACGCGATCGTATGGGCGAGGGAAATCTACATCGACGCGCGGCTGTATGTCATGGGGGTCGGGGCTTGACCCCGGCCTCGGAGGGACGACGATGACTGAGGATACACCGGTCGACATGACTCTCGAGGACCTACGCGATGAAATCCGGTGCGTGATGCTGGGCGAGCAGTCGATGCCGAAGCGGGAAGGAGAGACCCTGAGCAATCAGGCGCTGACCGTTCTCCACGCGCTCGAGGAGCGCGTGCCCGACACTGTGCGCGAGCTCGTGCAGAGGTGCGGAATGACGACGGAAGTGGTATCCCGCGCACTCGGTCAGCTGTATAGGCTCGGGCGGATCCGGATCGAGCGGCAGGCGGGGCAGATGCGACCGGTGGTCGTGCAGCCGGTGGGCTTGAGCACGGGCGGCAGGGAGTAGAGGAGGGCTCGGCAGGTAGGAGGGTATAATGAGAGGCATGGGCAACGAGAGCGACATGAGCGACGAAACGCAGGCACCGGATGACGACGAGGCTTGGCTGAGGCCGCCAGAGATGCGCGCGAAGCTCGAGCGCGCTGATGCGTGGATGCGTGAGCATCCGCCCGCGGAGACTGATTTGGAAGAGCTCGAGCGCCGTCTGTTGAGCGGCTTGTGAGCGGCAGCAACATGAGCGACGAGAACACGAGAGAACCGGAGACCTGCTTGAGCTGGCGCGACTAGGTGATTGAGTTCTGGATGTGGTTCGCGCGCCACGTCTTCGAGAAGCGCGGAAACAACACGGAGGCTCACATCACTGAGAGCGAACTCGCTGCCATGCTAGCGGTGTCGTTTGAGCGAGGGGCTGGCTGGTCAACGACTGTTGCGGCGATGCTCGAGGCGCGAGAGGGAAAATGCGAGCCGTTTGAAATCGAGGATTTGCGGCGATGGAGCGCGGAGGTGGAGGCGGAGTCCGCTATCAAATTGACTCAGCGATAGTCCATGCAGTTGCTTGACATGATGGAAAATCCGAGGCCGCGCTCAGCGAAATTCAACGAGGCGATGGCGTGGTATCAAAAAATGAAGGCGGAGCAGTGGCAGCAGGAAAACGCGGAGGCAATCCGGAGCAGCAACGAGTACGTTGAGAAGCACGGGTTGCCGCTCGCGAAATATCGAATGCCACCGAAGTCCGAGGAGGCTGAGCATGGAGACGAGTGAGAACAAGAGCGCGCCTGAGGGCTCCGAAGCTGGAGCGGACGGCAAGGAGGCGACCGTCTCAAACACGGAGAGCATGGAGGAGCGGCGGCGAAAATGGTACGAAGAGAACAAGGACGCGATCGATAGTTACAACAAGTGGGTTGAGGAGCACGGGATGTTACTCGAAGATATTGCCTGTTTTCGGGTCTCGAAATGAACGAGCCGCTCGGAAGAGCGGCCCTTGACCTTTGGGCTGGGTGAAAGCCCGGGGCTATCGTGGCCTACGGTCCCCGCCCGCGAATGATAGCGAGGTCAATCATCGGAATCGGACGAGTCTCCCCGCGTTCTGCGGCGCGAGCGATCTGCGCCACGTGCTCGAGGCGTTGGAGCTCAAACGGCGTGACCCAGTCCAGCTGATACCCGCCGGTCTCGTTGGGGGCACTGGACGGAAGGGGCTCCTGAGCCATGATGTCAGCCCTCTTGGGACTGGGAGAACAAGCGCCGATCGGCGGGAGTGAGCGAGAGTCACCGCCGGCGCTGGTCCCATCTATCACGACGCGATCGGACCCAGCCGTGGGCCGCGAGATCTGCGGCCATGCGGGAGACACTTGCGCAGCTGCAGACGCGAGCGAGCTCTGATTGCTCGATGCCTCCACGGTCCGCCTGGGCAAGCCGGAGGAGGAGCCAGAGCTGACGCGCCGAGGTGCGCTCTCCCGCGCGCTCGAGGATGCCCTCGAGCGGGGGGGGAGTGAGGATAGGTTGCGCATGACTGCTGATGTCCAGTAAATAGTAGAACGGCTGTTGCTCTGCTCCTTCGTATAGCAATGGCCCTTTTGAAATCGATAACTGAACCTGTTGCAAAATAAGGGCGCCGAGGCGCCCCGCTTGATTCAAACTCCGCTGCTATCTCCGGCGCCACCTGGCGCCCTGCTCAGCCCTTATTTCTCTTCGTCCGGCTCCGGCGCTGGCTTCCAGGTTTCGCCGGGGCCTGTCGTTCCCCGTGCGCCACCGCCCGCATTTCCTCGAGTAGCTGTTTGCCAGTCATGTTGATCTTCTCGCCGTATACCTCACGCAGTATCAACATCCGCCGTACCGGCCGGCATCCATTCAAGTTGAACATCCTCTCGAGGTGCTGGTACAGGTCCACCCTCAGAGCGCCGCGCAAGCTGTCGCACCGGCAGACAGCAGAGACGTACCGTCGCCGACCTCCTGGGTGCTGCACGATGTAGTACAGGTCGTATTCGTCCTCGGAGACGCCGATCAGCCGGACGAGAGACATACCATCGTCAAGGCAGATGGTGTTGAGTTTCGGCCACTCGCGCTCCGCGAAAGCGCGCAAAGTCATCGTACGCGGGACACGAGAGCGCCGCGCCGGCTTTCCGGCGCGCCTGGCCGCGGCCCGCGCGAACTCCCGGAGCCACTGTCCGCCCTCCCGCACCGGGACCCAGCGGGCAGGGGCGGGAGGTATGGCAGCTGGGTACGACGGGATGGGCGGAGTTTCGAAAACCAGCTTGCGAAACGCGGCGCGCATCGCGCGCTCGCTCATCGGCCGCTCCGCCGTGCGCTTCTTATATGCGGGTTTCCGCGCGGTCTTGCGCGGGGGACTGTGTTTCGTCGACATACGGTTTCTCCATCACCGCCCGACAGGGGCAGTGTCACCGTTTTTTGTAGGAGAGCGGCCCGCCTGGGCCGCTCACTCTCACTGTATCAGAAGTCCGAACCGATGCCGCTTCCGATGCCGCTAGTGAAACTGTCAGAGATGCTGCTGCTCGACCAGCTATCAGACCCGCCGCTGCTCGAGCTGCTGCTCCAGGTGTCGTGACTGCTGCTCGAGCTGCTGTGCCAGTTGCCATCGCGCCGGTGGTCGCCGCTGCCCGGCCAACCGCTCCCACACGGATTTCCGCCGCTGTCGATCATCCCCCCGTACATAAGTAGGCCAGTGGAGGGGTTGACGCCCCAGAACTCGTTGTTCCGTGTGTGCCAATCGTCGTCACTCGAGTCGCGCCCGGGCCGCTGGCGGCGCGCGGCCTGCTCTGCGCGCGTGTTGGCGCGGGCGCCAGGGGAGATGATCCGCACGCACACGATGAGGAGAGCGCCGGCGATGCCGAAGGCGATCGGCGCGCAGAACAGCAGACCGAGGGCCCATCCGACGATGCCGTCCGGCTGGTTGGCCCAGACGACAGCGGCCGAGCCGCAGAGTGCAGCGCCGAACCAGCACGCGAGAAGCGAGCGTCGAGCGCGAGCTTCGATGCGCGGAATGCTCGACTCGTGATACACGACCCCGCTCACGATCGCGCCGATCTCGAGCACGAGGGCGGCGACGAGCAGCACGGCGCGGATGTCGTCGGCAGTGATGTGAGAAATTATGCTCATAGGTCCAGTGTATCGGCGGCTTTGGCGACTCGTCCACCTACTGGTGTCTTATTTCAGGGTTACATGTATCTCCGATTCAATTCATTCACAGAATCTGCGACCGCCAGGCGCTCCGCTGCGGTGTGACCGCAGCGCACCGGGGCGGGCACTGGGTACATGCCCCGGGAATGGGGGTCAGTCCCTGGTCAAGGCCTCTTCAATCACAGCGCCGCAGGCTCGCGGAGAAGACATACAGACACGCACGGTCGACACCCATCACCGAGTCACCGTCTACAGCACCTCGGCGTATGCGCGGTTCTGCGTCGACAGATGCACGGCCGACGCACAGCTCGGCACTATGACGCCGTGGGACCGCGGCACACCGAGCCAGGCACGGGCTTCGAGAACGGAAACCTGGGGGCGCCACTCCCCGGAGATTGCCTCTTATCCTGCGTCCGCAGCGCTTGTGGAGTCACTCGCCGGCGCAGAGGTCGGGCTCGCCGGCGTCGGTAGCAGCGATAGCGCGCGTTGTCGCACCGGCTGCGCTGTGTCATTGCGCGTGGCCCGGCCATTCTCTTTCCGCGCAGTCTCGGACGGCGGCTCACTCGGGTAGATCTCTTCCGGCTCGATTTTCGGTGCGAGCTCAGCGCTCCCCGCCGCCTCGGCCGCGGCCTCGCGGCGGCGCTCATGTAGCGCCTGGAGGTACGTGCTCAGGTCTACACTGACGATGCGCATTCGTGCGCACTTCCAGATGCGCGGCAGGGTATAGCCGCGCTTCTCCGTCCTTTTGTGGCGTCTCGCCCATTCCGCGTTGACGAGTCTGTGTAGAGCTTTAATCTGCGCGCGAATCGCGGCAAATCCTGGTGCTGCACTCAACTGCAGTAGCATCCGGCGCACATCGTAGTCGGAGCCACGCCTGACCACGTCGATAATCCGCTCGCGCCAGGCATCGTACGCAGCTCTCTTCATCCGCCACGTCCACACGGGCTTCTCTTTTCCCGCCCTCGGCTCGCGCACGAGCTGGTACCCGAAAAGCTCTACCGGGTCGTCCTCCGCGCGGTGCAGTTTCTCGCCAAGGTGGGCGGGGTGCAGGCCATCAGTGACCAACAGCACCCACCCGACGCGATTGTTATCGAGGCTGCGATCAAGTGGGTACAGGTACATGTACGCGGAGCCGAGCTTCGCCTTCTTCCGGCGGGCGCGCGCATTTCTATCGATCCCGATGTCGTAAAGATGCTCCGCCTTTTGGGCCCAGGCCTGCGCCTTCGAGAGCGGCACTGTTCCGGTACACCAGTGGCGATACCCATTCCTCACGTGGTCGTTGATCTGCTGCATCAAGTGGGCTCTGGCTTGAATGACGTTGACGTGGGCGGACATTGCACAGCTCCGGTGATCGTGACGCGCGAAGGTGCGCGGCCGAGTAGCGCGACTCTCAGTTGAGCCGTACTGCCCCATATAGCGACAAGGCTTGCGGAGAAATAGGAGAGGGGAAAAGAGGGGGAGGAAGAGGGCTGGCAGGTGGGGACAAGGGGGAGGCAGATAGCTACACTCGGTATGCGTGACTCTGCGCGAAAACCTGACTCTGAAGGCGACAAACTGGAGCCGATCCAGAGCGACAGAATGGAGCGGTCCCGGTGCGCACAGAATGGGAGCGCCTCTGCCTCTTCGGCCGCGCACAAACTGGAAGCGGCCTCTTGCAACCACAGACGCATCACTGGGACTTTTTCGTGACAGACCCCGCAAGAGTGGAGAAGAGCGAGAAAAGAGCGTAGTCCGCGGACTAGTGCAAAAAGTCCCTCCCCGGCGCGCGCGCGAACATCTTGGGATTCCATTTCTTCTCGCGGGCGCTGGGGCCCCGCGAGCTCTGGGCCGGAGGCGGCCGAGGACCCCGCAGCCGTTAGGCCGGGGTCCGCTGCCCGCCGCAGGCCTCTCCGGACGCGACGGCCGAGGGCAAGCGCGAGAGCGCGCAGCCCGCTGCCCGGCGTGGCCCGCTCTGGGCCCGAAGGCGGTCAAGGGGACCCGGCGGAGAGCCGGGGCGCCGCTGCACTGCGCAGGGCCTCTCGCCGGAGGCGGCCGAGGCCGGGCCGCGAGAGCGGACCGAGCCGCTGCCCGCCGTAGGCTTCCCCGCTCCCTTTCCGGCTCTTTGAGCGAGCCTCGCTATATATCTCAGCTCTAGCAGGAGCACGGGTGCGCCAACACCCCTTGCGAGTCCGGAATTTTTCGGACGAGTCGGGGGAAAGCCACCCCCACTCCGAGCACGTCGAGCGGTCCGGACGGACCCTGCCGTGTGCCAACACGGTAGAACGCTATAGCCGCATGCCTCTAATAGGGCTGGTGCGGCTGTAACGAGGCACTCGACCGTGAAGCGTTTACCTTACGGTAGCGTGTATTCGGTTGAATTGACCTCATTCCCGCTCCCTCGCATTGTTTGATCGAGGCCATTTCGCGAGGGGGATTGGGCGACCGCAGGCGGGTGTCCGGTAACGGATAGCACCCTTTTCACAGACTACTCAAGGAAGAGCGGCGGGCAGCGAGTAATCGTTGGACGCTAGCGCACAGGTGAGCATGTGAGGCTGCAGTAATGCAGTCGGGTTGGCAGCAGAGATGTGTGCCGATCGATACCACGGGGCGCAAGCCGCGTGGACCCATGGATAGCTACGAGCCTGTAACGAGACCCTCCATCCCGTAACCAAGCGGGAGGAGTTGCGAGTCAATTGCGTGTATCGAGGGCAGCCTCGACAAGCTAAGAGTCAGACGACGATGAAGAGCAGTACCCATTGGTCTTGGAATCCTGCGATGGGGACACCCGGCCATTCGGCCGGCGGGGTGCACAGCACTAGAGCATCTTTTCATCTGATGACGCACGCTTAAAGACTGTTGAACGTCTGTGTTAGAAGCGGGGAATCTCCGACCGTCTCGGCGCGCTGCTTGGCAGGCGCGCGCTGCCTCGAAAGAGGCGAAAAGGGCGAGGAGAGGGAGACCAACTGAGTAGAAGCACGGCGCCGAACAGGCGGGTGTGCGGAGCTGCGGCGGACTAGCTGTTACGTCAAAGCAATTCCAAAAGGTTGGGGCGTTCGATTCGACGTGTTTGAGCACCCGGCTGGGTGCTAGGAGTGAGATTGCCCAAGGATGGGCGATAGGGCGGGACACCGTAGCAAGTGTCCCGGAAACTGGCCTGCTCTCTTGGCGGAGAGTGGGTCCCTGCAAACGCTTGAGCGAGTTTGGACGGGCTATATGCTCGTGCACGCTCGCGCCTGTTGCATTTGTAGGTCATTCATTTCAGGCGGAGTAATCAACATGAGGAAATTTGTAAAAATCAGGGGCGATCCAGCACGCATTCGTGTGCGCGATCACCCTTCAGGCCCCCGCATTCGCGGGGGCCTTTCTATGGGCTCAAGCCCTCGCGGGAGGGGCCGATACACGGTGAGCTGAGGCCCAGATTTTGAGGGCGGAGAGGACCCACTGATGACCGAAGACGCGAAGAAAATCATCCCTCCGGAGGGTCGCTCGGAAGAGTACATCACGGGCTGGCACCTCGCCGACGGCCTCGCCGAGGACGGCCGGGACATCACGCACTTGGAGCCTCAGGCGGAGTGGCCGGCGGAGACGCGAATGGGGTTTCGGATGAGAGTGATCCAGGCCCAGAAGCCGTTGGACATCCCAGCTCTGCCGCCTCCGGCCGGATGCTCGCGCGAGTACGCTGAGGGTTGGGAATTCGCGGAGAGCTGGCTCCGAGCTGGCGGCTCGATCAACGACCCGCCTGGCGTAAGACCAGTCGGGATGACTCAGGAAGAGGAAGCAGGATTCACAGCTCGGCTGCTGAAGGCCGTCGAGCCAAACAGCGGCCAGGTGCTCGCCTTCCGGCCGCGTCAGCGGCCCGCCTGAGCCGCGCAGGCGGCTCGCTGTTGACCGGAGGGCAGGGGCGCTACTGCGCCCGCGTGGCGCTCGAGCGCCGCTCCTGCGCCGCCTCGCGGCGGCTGGCGGTCGCTCTCAGACTCTTCTCCGTGCATAGCCCTCTGGTTCTTCTCTTGCTCTTTGCAAGCGCTGACAGGATTACTCTCAGAGGGCGATGAGGTCGTTAGGTTGATGGTAGAGGCGGAGGACGGTGTAGGTTTCAAATTTCAGAGGGCTAATGAATTTTTCTAGGCTGTCGTAATTTGTATGGCTCCACTCCGACTCACCTCCCTCTCGGCGCCCGTGCGGGCGGCCCGCAGGGCCCGGCGCGGGGCCCTCTGACTCCCCATTTCCGACCTTCCGGTGGGGATTTTTCCACTGATCCAGTCATCTCGGGCACGCTCCCCGAGCTCCCGCGCAACGCCGGAGACCCCGCCTGGCGGGGAGAAGGTAAGGGAGTCTGTTGGTGCGACCCCAGAGGCGGCGTAGAGGCCGCTACGCGGCCGGGAGCGGGATGGGCGGCAACCCGGCGCTGGGCAGGGGGTCCCATCCCAGCCAGCTTCCCAGGCTCGTCAGGAGCCGGGAGGCGAGCCCGCGGAGGGGCTGCTCGCCGATCGCATCGGCCGCCCGCTCCGCCGCTTGTGCCACTGCCTCAGCCGTCTCTCTTGTCCAACGCATGAGTCGGGCGAGGTACACCCTCGGCAGATGCTGGTACCCGAGCTTTTTCGGCCCGCGCTCGGTGGCGGGCAGCAGCATCTGGAGCATATCGAGCACGGTCTGTGTACTCGCACGGCATCCAGCCTCGCGCACGGCCCTGGCGACCTCGAGGACGGTGGGACTCTGGTGCTCAGCCTCCATCCGCTCGAGCACGCCGCGCAGCGGCGCGCTGAGGTCGTGATACGTCGATTTCTGGCTCGCCAGCGGATTGTCGCGGGTCTCTTGTATCCTCAGCCCGTGTCCCTCAAGCATCGCGGCGAGCTCGGCGGAGATCCGTGCGGCGATGATCACTTTCCGCGGGTCGGCGGGGCTCGAGTAGATCCCGCGGACCCGACCGACCGCCTGCACTAGGTCGGCGCATACAGTCTCGTGTCGATACTCCGTCGACGGCTCTACAGGGAGTCTCCCGTCGAGGGCCCGCAGCGTGCACCACGTCTGGCGCAGTACGTCGTGCGAGCGATGCGGCAGCGACTGGATAATGAGGTGTAGGCCCGCCCAGCGGTTGTGGGCGCGATCATCTTTTCCCCAATGCCCGAGCCGCTCCGTGATCCACCATTCCGGGATCCCGTGCTCGCGGAGAGCGACACAGAGAGCGTCGGTCACGTAGATTTTCTGCGTGAGGATCGCCCATTGCTCGAGTGTCCCCGCGGCTTGCAGGGACAGGACGAGCGCGAGCAAGTGCTGCTGATGGCGCTGTAGCCTAGCGGCGTACCCCTTCGCGGTCCGTAACCCGCGACCGTATGAGCGACCGTCGAGGTGCAGGAGCTGGTCATGCTGCGTCACGATGATGTCGATGCGCTCGATACGCGAGTGCGGGCGCGCCGGATCGGACCCATGCCCAGCGCTCTTTCCGCTTTTCCCGCCGCTCTTCGCCGGCTCGAGCTCCAGCCCCTCAATCTCGATCTGCTCAGGATCTCGAGGAGGTGCAGCGGCGGCGCGTAGCGCGGCAATCGTCGAATCCGGGATAGTCGCATCGAGCAGGATGGCGTTGCCCTGGATCATCCGCTCTCCGAGCGGCGTGATGGTGGCGACGTGCATGCCGTCGTCGGCGAACACGACTGCGGCCCCGGCGCTCTCGCTCTTCGCGAGGCCCCGGAGGGCTTGCTCGAGGTCGACGATTGCGCGCAGCGGCGCCACGACTTTCCCCGATCCGTCATGGGCCCAATGCGCCCGCTCGTACCACGCGATCTTCTGGTCTCTCGCGAGTTCGCGCTTCAGCACCGCCTGGAAGAACTCAAGGAATTTCTCGATGGTCTTCCGGTTCTCTCCACGCTCCGCCTTCAGCTGCTCGACGTACCTGATGGCGTTATCTGCGGCGGTGTAGTGTGGACCGGCGTCGTTAGCGTACGGCTGAATCTCCGTTCTCCACGAGTCGATCGCAGCACCGTTGATGATGTAGCGTTCTGTGACCAAGTCCAGGTCTTCATCCGCAATCACGATATCCGGGATGGGCTCTCCGAGCGCGTCACGCGCCTCTGACAACGATGAGTGATACGCAGCCTGCGGCACGATCAGCACTTGCGCATTGCGATAGGCCCGGAGCGCGTGATGTAAGAAACAACCGTCGGCGTCGATGACTCGCTGCACGTGAGCCGGATCCATTCCTGAGCCCTCGAGTGCGTCGGTGTACTGCTCCTCGAGCCTCTCGAGCCGTTCCTCTGGAGTCTTCTCACCGGGCTTCTGCTGCGCAGTCCCGTTGGCGATTTGCTGCTGCAGCGTCCGCATGCTCATGCCGATGCCGATCGGGCAACGCCGGCAGATTGTCGCTGCCGGTAGGTGATTTTTCGACCCGACCTCGCGCACGGCGTCGGGGATGTAGCAAGCCGTCGGATCTTGCAGCGCAGGTGGTTTCGCCGGGTCAGCGTCAGTGCGGCCTCGGTAGATCACGACCGATGATGCGGGGAGACCGCCGGCGACAAGCTTAGCCGCGTAATCCGCGGATTGCGTGTGGTCTCGAACCGGGATCACGACGTGCAGCCTACCGGCGCGGACGGCGGGGTGCGCCGCGACCGCGGCAGCAGCAGAGGTAGTTTTTGAGACTCCAGTCGTTGCACGGATGATGAGGGAGTCACGCCGGCCTCCGCCGGCGATGTCGTCGAGAATGCTGGTGACGCTCGAGGAGATGAGCGCAGCGGCCTCGGGCTGGCTCAGGTGTAGTTTCCCAGCCGCCCTGGCTCCGAGCCGCGTAATCAGAGGCAGAGAGCGCTCGGCACGGTCAGCGCCGACCAGGATCGCAGTCGAAACGGCCGCGCGAACGGAAGAGGAATTTGTGCCCGGTGCCGGGCTGATAGGGTTCGTCATCTCGCTGTGTCCGAAGTCGGATCAACGCCTGTCCGCGTTGGTCCACTTTCAGTATAGCGCCGCCCCTTTTAGAAATGATGCGGCGGTCGTCAGATGTATTAATCAACGCATGCCCTGTAAATGCAACGGAGTTTTATTCAGAGAAAAGCTCTGGTGTTAGATGAGCTGCTTTGCGGCTATTTGAAAGGCCAGATGCCGTAGAGGGCGCGGAAAAGAAAAGAGCCCGCAGGATGGACAGCCTGCGGGCTCTGGGGTGGACGGTGGACACAGCGAGAGTTCCGTCCGGGGGTGAGGGTAGGAAAGGAGAAAGGACCCTCACGACCAATATAGCGACAGCCGTTTCAGCGCGCAATGGCCTCTCAACACATTTTTGTAGTCACAACCACATGTAACCTTTCACCTCATTTCACATTCCGACTGACAAAGAAAATCCCCTCCGAAGAGGGGACTCTCCCGCCTGTGCATCGCGGTAACTGGTGCCACTCCGGAATTTCACCGGTAGGGGCAGCTCAACGCGGCGCGACTCGAGTTAGCTCTCGCCCGCAGCGCGGCGCAGGTCACCCCCAGACCGCGGCCTGGGGTGGGCCGGCGGACGCTCTGCATTTCGCAGAGTGTGCCTGACCCAGCGGAGGTGTACGGCCTCCTGACTCCTATAGCGACAGGCCTTTTGAGACTTGAATAGCGCGGCCGGGCAAAAAAAAATCCCCGGCGCGGGCGAGCCCGGCCGGGGAGTGAATGTCGAAAATCTTGCTCAGGCCGCCTTGCGGCTTTGGTCCTGGCTCTTGTCCTGCGTTGGGACTTCGATCCGGCCGTCAGCCCGGCTCGCGCTCTTCCTCGAGCTCTGCGGCCTCGGCGTTCGCCGCAGCCGGTCGCGCTCTTCCTGTGTAAGCTCGACGATGTTGTCGAGCCTCACCCACTCGATCCTTTGCGGCACCGCCGGAAGAATCTGGCAGAGCCTGTAGATCCTGCCGTGCTCCCGCTTCTCGACGCGCATGGCGGCAGTTGCGGGATAGAGCTCGATCTCCTGCCCTCGGCTCGTGCGGAGGCTCACTTCGATGCCCTCCGGGCCTTCAGTGCGACCGCCAGGCCCGCGATGGCCACGGAGCCGATCACAAGGATCGCCACGGCGATCTCCATCCCTGCAGCCTGACTCATTGCACCGCCTCCCGTCTCTCCGTGCCTCTCGTCCCTGCGCTCGGGCCGAGGCTCTCCCTCTGGTCGGTCGTCTCGTTGAGACGCCCGGCCTCGAAATCCTCAATCGTCTTTATGGACCATCCCACTCGCCTACCGAGAGTGATGGTCGGCGGCGGGATTTTGTTGGCCCGTCGCAAGCGCCAGAGGGTGACATCACTGATGTCCCAGCGCTCCTGTAGATCTCTAAGCCACAGGACCGTCCGATTGCTCGACGCGGTCTGCTGCTCGGTATGTTCTGTCATCGATCTCCTGTCTCTCTACTACTTGTTGAGTTCCGTCTCGTGCCCCGGATTCTCGTCGACGAGCTCGTCGAGGCCTTCGTCGCGGGCGCGAGCTTCGTTGGCGTCCGAATGCATGTCCGACAGCCACTGTCGGTATCCAGCTGTGCGGCCGACGATCACCGGCTCGATGCGGAGCCAATTCCGCTCTGGCGCCGGTGTCTGGTCAATGATCGCCTGGGCGTCCGCTTCCTCACGGAAGATCCCAAGAACCGGCCCCTGCTCTTTCTGGTAGATCACCGCGACGAGCTGGTATACGACGATCTCCTGTTTCAATTCCTGCTGCTTTGTACTCATGATTTCCTCAGCTTTTTTTGCGGCAGCACGGTACTGCCGCAGTGATGTCCTGATCCGTATAGCGCCTGATTTTGAAAGAGCCGGCATCGCGTGAATCGATGCCCTAATTCCAGTGTATCCGGGATTCCTGGGGCTGCAACAGCTTGCGGTTGAACGTCTGCGCGCTTCTTCGACTATCGTCAAATTGCTTCTGGTTACATGTGACCCGGAGCGCGGCGGGTGATCCGCGGGGGCGAGGGCGGGGAAATGCTGGCAGGTTTGGGGCGGCTAAGGATCTTAGCGGTAGCGGAGTATCTGCTCGTCGCCAGGCGTCGAGTGTGGGTCAACGTCGAGCCGCGCGAGTGACTCAGGACACCGCCTGGCGAAACCGCACGACCCGCACTTGCCCGCCACATCGTGGCTTCGCGGCTGGGTCGCTTGGGAGCTCAATGCGTCTCTGATCTCGCGCAGGATCATCGCGAGCTCGTCTCTTCGCTCGCCCGTAAGTTTGATGTCGATGGTCCGGTTGGTATAGATGAGTCGGCCCAGCTTGACCGACATACCGGTGATGTCCTCGATAATTAGAGCGTACGCTGTCAGTTGCATTACTTCCCCCGGATAGACTTTGCCCGAGTAGCTGCGGGTCTTCTTTTCCAGCGGGATCAGCCTTCCGAGCCAGCGCGTACGGATCACCCAGTCCGGCTTCCCGCAGAGCTGGTGCCCGGCGGAGACTAACAGCGGCGCATTGCCGTCTGCATCCGAATACACGATTTTGCCGGTGAATCCCTCTCGCTTCAGCTTTGCAAGGAGGTCTCGGCGGTCCATCACGACTGTGTAGAGCGCGACGGCGCAAGCGATCATGATGGCGTGCGGGATGCTCACAGCATCGGCCCGAGGAGCGTGCCGACGTATGCGCCGGCAAGAGCGAGCACGATGAGGATGCCGACGCGCAGGAGAATGCCTCCGTGCTCGAGGGCCTCCTGGACGCGCTGGGCATGCCGGGAATGGGCACGGATGCCGAGTAGCCTGGGGTCGCTGGTCCGGAGGAAACGGACGGGTGTGCTGGGCCGCTTTTTCCCGGCGAGCTGCCACTGTTTCTTGCAGTAGGTCCAAGGTCCGACCTCAGAGGCATTGATGTAGCGCATGCGCGATCTCCTATCCGCCGGCAAATCTCGCCGGGTCCCCGGTATAGCGACAGGCCTTTCGCTGTCGGAGCTGATGATCGCGGCGCCAAAAAGAAAGCCGGCGGGATAAATCCCGCCGGCAGAATGGCAGAGACATTGACGCCGGGTCAGGCCGGCTCGGACTCTTCCTCCGTAGCCAGTTGCTCGCCCTCTTCGGTCGAGGCCGCGCCGCTGTCCTTCGGAGTCAGGATCTGGAGCTCGCTCACGACGATCTCCGTCGAGTAGCGGTCGGCTCCCTCCTTGTCCTTCCACTTGCGCGTCCGCAGAGCGCCCTCGAGATAGACGAGAGTGCCCTTGTGGGCGTAGTCGTTGGCGATCTCGGCCAGGCGGCCGTAAATCACGACGGTATGCCACTCGGTGCGCTCCTTGCGGTCGCCCGACTGCTTGTCCTTCCAGCTCTCGCTCGTCGCGAGACGGAAATTGCAGACGTGGTTGCCGTTGTCGAGCTCCTTCAGAGCGGGGTCCGCGCCGAGGTGGCCGATCAGCATGACCTTGTTGAGACTGCGTGCCATGGAAAAATCCTTGTGTGTAGGTGACCTACGGATGCGGAATTGCACCCTTACATCCGTGTAGGTACAGGCCTTTTGAAATCGCGTAGGCACCCCGCGGCCATCCCGATACTCCGGGGTGCCAGTCAAGGATTGGATTGAGGGGAGAGGCCCGGCCGGGCCTCGATGGGGCTGGTTAGGCCAGCGCCTCGCCGCACCGGCTCTTGAAGCCGCACTTCGCGCAGGCATTGCGGCGATGGTGACTCCGATGCGCCTCCCCCGCCTGCTCAGCCCTCCGCATCTGCTCGAGAGTAGCGACCATGCGCTGGCGTAGCTCTGCGGTGAACGGGACGTCGATCGTCTCGTTCAAATACTGAAGCCGGCCAACCTTCACCTCGTTGCCGAACCGCTCCTCCGCCAGTACACAGTACGCGGCGATCTGCAGGAGCTCTCCCTCGTAGGGACGCTGATTGGTCACCTCACGCTTCTTGCGCTCGATGACGATCAGCTGGCCATCATGCTCGAAGACGTAGTCAGGCTTGCCCTTCAGCCCGAGGCTCTCGCACTTCAGGACGGCGCCTCTCCTGTTGGCGTCGGAGTAGAGGAGGCGTCCTTCCATGCCCTCGGTGGCAAGCGTGCGACGGACCCGCTGCCGGCTGATATACGCCGCCAGGACGATCGCAGCGACGACAACAAGGGAGACTAACCAGAGCATCAGAGGTAGATCGCGCAGAGGACCACGACGACGATCACGAGCACGAGCACGAGCACGCCAAGGAGCATCACGCCGGTCAGATTCTCCTCGCGCTGGGTGGAGCGCTCGACATGCTCGGCGTGCTCCTGGTGGTCGATCGTGCCGGCTCGGCGCTGGTCCTCGATCTCCGAGGGCGTCCCTATTTGCTCGAGGTACCAAGCTCGCTGGCAGAAGCTGAAGTCTTTGAGCTCCGAGGCGTTGATGGCTCGACGTGTCACGGCGGGTACTCTACGGCCGCGGCCGGGCGGGGCGTGCACGGGTCCAGGGCACTGAGGCGCCGATCACATTTTCCACCGTGCCGTGGCGGGTCACTTGTGACCGGCTACATCGCCGGTTGTGGCCTATAGGCGGCATCATGCGCCGATGCGTACACGCGTCTTCTCCGTGCTCCTTACCTTCGCACTGCTCACCCTCTGTGGCTGCTCCAGCGGCCCTGTGAACGGCTATTTCGTGTCCCGGGGGCTGCCGCACGCCGTCATCATGGCGCACCTCGTCGAGTCGCCTCCGGGCGTGCTGAGTGGGACGCTCGAGGCAACGACCGTCGATCCGAACAGCACGACGGCGACCGTCCACGACTACAACCTGCAGGGCACGATCACGGGGAGCAACGTCAGCCTTCGCATCACCGGCGCGCTCGCGACGATCGCCGGATGGTTCGGCGACGCCCCCGTGCTGGTGGGCACGCTCGAGGGCGGCCGCCTCACCCTGAGTCATGGCACCGACACGACAACGCTGTGGAGCTCGTCCCAGGCAGCCTATCTCGCGGACGTGAAGAGCGTGGACCAGGAGCAGGCTGCGGTTGATCAGTTCAATTCTGCGGTCGAGCAAGCGAAGGCCGCAGAAGCGTATTCACAGCGGGTGGACGCGGCCCTGGACCAGTACCACACCTGGGGCGAGGTACGTCTCACCCGCGTGGCGACGGTGAAGGCGTGGTGGACTGGGAGAATCCGCGGCTACTCCCGGTGCGTCAATCGCATCAAGCCCCTCGCTGAGCGCGGTGTGCCGAGCTGGCGCTGGCAGCAATGCGTGTTGTCAATCGACACGGACTCCTTCAACCGAGACCAGAGCCTGCAACAGACCCTTGCTCTCAACAAGACCAACGACAGTGAGGTGAGCCGCCTGGAACAAATGATCGCCACAGCGCAGCAACGGAATAGCGCTGCCGGGGATCAGCTGAGGGCGGTCTGTGCTGGCGAGGGGGCCGAGCCTCAATGCCCGAAACTGTTGCAGGTATGGAGTACGGACGCGCCGAAGCTCCCGGACCCTGTAAAGATCGCGGCTTTCCGCGCCCTCGTGCCTCAGGTCTCCGCGGCCGTGTCGGCCGATGTCCGGGCGGCGACCCAGGGGCATGCAACCTTGGTCGCATTGGCCGCGGAAGCGAACCACCTCTACAAGGCGAGGGGTTCGTGAACGTCACGATGTTCCGGCGGATCGCTGTCGAGGACTCCCTGATAAGACGGAGGCTTGCAGCATGTGCAGCGACATTGGTGCTCGCGGGATGCGCCACCGTGTCGGGCGTGGCCCCCGCTGGCGACCATCTCTACACCGTCAGCGCAATCGACCACACCGGTGCCACATCGCCTATGGGGTTGCTCGAGCGGGCGAACGAACGCGCGGAGGCGTATTGCGGAGCAGGGGGTAATGTGGCGCAGCGCGTCGAAACCCACCCTTCGGGCGGAATTCTAGTGACCGGCGAGACGATCGAATTTCGGTGCGTCGCAAAACCTCCTCCAGTCCCAACCCTTCGCGAGGGCCTCAACGGTCTGGTGGGTAAGAACATCCGGGAGGCGATCAGCCATCTGGGCTACCCCGACTCGCAAGCCACCATCCTCGGAGACGTGGTCTACACCTGGCGACACACGATGACTGTGGATCGGCCAAAGGTCGTGACCAGCAGTACCAGCGCTACCACCTGGGGCATCTTTGATTCCGTCGATACGACGGCGAATACAACCTCTGTGTCTAGGGGGTCTGTCACCCTGGAGTGTAAGATCCGCGTGGGGACCAGCGAGACGGGAACGGTGAAGAACTATCAGCTCGAGGGTCCTCTCCCGGCTTGCGCCTATTTTGACGCCGCCTTCCAGGCTCCGCAGTCTCATTAACGGCAGGCTATCGGTGTCTAGGTTCGTGGGTGCTATGAAGGCCGTGATACTAATGCTCACGGGAACAGCCTAAGCGTGGATTGTGGGTAGGCGATAAGCCGGGGCAAGGCCTCACATTGAAAAGGAAATCGGCGATTCCGAGGCTCGATGGTCCAGATCAGAAGCGCGCGTATGATCGCGCGCGTAGATCAAGGCGAGCGAAATTCCATCGCCTCTACAAGCCGCTTACCTCGGCGAACCAGAAGGTGTGCTTCTACTGCAAAAAGCGCCGGGCGGCTACGCAGGATCACTGCCCGTCGTTGCTGCTGGTCGATTTCTTAGGGGCCGACTATTTCGTGAGGCGTGGTATCCCTTTGCTTCTGATACCAGCGTGTATGAGATGCAATAACGAGAGAGGGACGGCTCACGTCTGGTTGAATGGTAAAGTGGTGGAACTGGACTGGGGCATGATTTTCCGTGCATGGCGGCGGCGACGCGGAACAGGGCAGCCGATGCGAAACAATGCAGTCTTCCCCAAGCCGAGGTAAGTTGGTTCGAGGCGTATGAGGACAGAATGCCGGTAGAAGATCCCTTAAGGTCATTAGCGGAAGTCCACTCGCCGGACCCGCGGCGACAATTTATTGTCGGGACTCTCGCAGATGAACATGCGGCTCTGTCCACGATTTGCCTTCACGACGGTGTGCCGGAGCCTGTGGCCCAGCTCTTCGAGACGGCAAAGAACGTTTCTCTGTACTCGTGGTTCGTCTACCGGTTTCACCCCGTGTCGGAATCGGTGGGATTTGGGGCCCTTGAACTGGCCCTCAATTTGAGGAAAACGGGCCTGTTGCTGCTGCCTGACGACTTCCGCTCTCCAGGGCTTTCGAAGCTGCTTCGAGAGGCCGTCGAGAACGGGTGGATCCGGGACCAGGAATTTCCGTCGCGACCAGCATACGCGCAACACGCGGCGCATCTCGCCGCGATAGCTAAGATCATCGAGGCGGGCACCCCATCTGTGTCATTGCAAGATGTAATTCCAGGGGACATGGATCAGGGACTCGAAGCCATATCCCTGACCAAGCACATACTCGAGCTCTGGCCAAAGGTGCGCAATACGCTGGCACACGGCTCTCCACGTTTGACCCCGAACAGCCGACGCACGCTACGCCTGGTTGCGGAGTCAATCAATCAGTTGTTTGAGCAAAAGAAGACTTAGCGCCCTAGCGTGCCCTTGCCGCGACTCGGCCGTGCACCTTCTGTAGGAACCTTTTTTTATGAGTCCCTACGAACACCCAGCGCGTTAGTTGTGAAACCCGCTTACGCTACTCGAGGCGCTCTAGAATGCCGCTTAAGATGATCATTGCGCGCCAACAGCGCTGGGCGAACACCCAATGGCCGGGTCACTCAGGTCAACGTGCGCCTTCCATGGAAGGCAATCTGATCATACCGATGACTCCGGAAGTTCGGATTGCATTCGAAAATGCAGGTGGCAATGAGCTTGGAAGACATCCAGAGCCTGGGAAGATGCAATCACTCCGCTCCTCATCCGCGCTGGCGTACAACTTCTTTGCTCCGTGGTGCGGGCACGATCTGCATCCATTGGCCTCCGCTTTCGGGATGTCGATCCGGGGCAGCACCGTGAGTTTCGAATATAAATTCGAGCACGGACTCGGATCTGAACCGCCAAACCTTGATGTCGCCCTGGATGTCCATCAAAAGCGACCGATTGGCATCGAATGCAAGTTCACCGAGCCCTATGGGCCGAAGGCACCCTGCGTGCCGCTGAAAGGCAAGTACTTCTCGGGGAACAGAAAGCGGTGGGCTGAACTGGGATTATCGCGCTGCCAATCGCTTGCGGAAGGGCTTGGCAATGAGGATGTATTTCACCGGCTCGATGCGGGGCAACTTCTCAAGCACATCCTAGGGCTTGCATGGAGTAGCAGGGAACTGCCGCGGTTAATTTTCCTTTGGTTCGATTCCCGATGCAACGAATCTGCCGAGCTACAGGGGGAGTTGCGTCTCTTTGCGGACTCAATAGACCCCTCAATCGAATTTAGGGCCGTCTCATACCAGGTCGCCTTCGACGTGTTGAAGCGGAATCCGGAGCCATGCGCCGGATATTTCAAATATCTCTCCGAGCGCTACTTATAACCTCCAGAGGCGCAGTATAGCGCGAATTACCGCCGTAGCTCTGAGCACGATCGATGGCCACCAAGAAGAAGCTTCCCAGCCTGCCCGCGTTCGTGGTCCCGATGGCCGCCGTCGCAGTGAAGCAGCTGCCGGAAGGGGACGAGTGGCTGTATGAGGTCAAATTCGACGGGTACCGAGCGCTGATCATCAAGGACGGCTCCAGTGTCGAGCTCCAGTCGCGCAATCACAAGGACCTGACTCCTATGTATCCGGGGATCGCGGCGGCGGCCCTGAACCTTCGCGCCGAGCAGGCCGTCGTCGACGGGGAGATTGTGGCGCTCGATGAAAGCGGTCGGCCGGCATTCCAAGCACTGCAGCACCGCAGTTCGCACCCGCATCACCAGATTGTGTTCTACGCGTTCGACGTCTTGAACGTTGACGGGCGCGACGTGATGAGCGAGGCAATCGAGAAGCGCCGAGCGCTTCTGCCGAGGCTCGTCGGAAAGAACCCGGTGATACGGGTGTCCGATGACCTGCCAGGATCGGCGTCCCACGTGCTCGAGGCAGTGCGGTCACTCGGTCTCGAGGGTGTGATCGCAAAGCGCCGTGGCTCCCTGTATCAACCCGGCGAGCGATCGAATGATTGGCGAAAATTGAAGCTCGAGAATCAGCAGGAGTTCGTGATCGGAGGATTCAGGCCGGACGGCAGTAGCAGCATCGATGCGCTGGTCGTCGGGTATTTCGAGGGCAAGCGGCTCAAATTCGCGAGCAAAGTCCGTGCGGGATTCACGCCACATATCCGCGGACAGCTCCGCCGGAACTTGGATCCGCTTCGTACAGAGAAATGTCCCTTTGTGGATCTCCCGAGCGGCCGGGCGCGGTGGGGCGGCGGGATCACCGCGGACGAGATGCGGATGTTTTCGTGGACGAAGCCGGTGCTCGTCGCGCAAATCCGATTTGTGGAGTGGACCGCGGAGGGGCGGTTGCGGCATGCGGCATTCTTGGAGTTACGATCAGACAAGGATCCCAGCGCGGTACATCGGGAGCTCTGAGCCTTGGACAAAAGACTGAATCCGGCCCGACGGGCCAGCATCTCGAATATCGCTATGACCGAGGCCACCATTCCGGCGGGTCGATTTGAGCGTATGCGTAGGTGCCGGGACAGGTGAGTTCTTCTCGCCGCGGAGGAGCGCCCTGATAGCTGATGTCCGCAACCACCTTCGGGGAGCCGAGCTTGGGTTGACTGTGATACGGCGCCTCGCCAGGAAGCGGTCCCGTGGTGAGGCCGCCAATCGACACGACCTTAGCGACGGTCCGTGGATGAGACCAGCTGTTTCGCTTTACAAAAAAGCCAGCGCCGCCGAGGCGCGTGTACATCTGGTAGATATTTTCGTATGCCATGCTTAGGTACGGAAGTCTCGGGCAGCCCACCACCGCCGTCCTAGAATCCCGGGTCGTGCCTAGAGGGTTAGGAGTGCCGGCGCCGGTCGATGCCGTGACGAGATGGTGGGCGCAGACATCAATAGTTCCACCTAGATGGAGCCGGTTGCGCGAAGTGGACGGCTACTTGGCCTGGTGCGTCCCCTGCCTTCACCTGGGCGGTAAGAGCGCGCGAACCATAGGAGCTGATCATCCTGCGTCGCACTGCCTCGGCGAAATACATGCGCTCGGTGGGGCTGAAGGTGAGATTTACGTAAAACGCGTCCTCGATCGGTACTCCCAGAGTCTCGCCTGGGTCTGATCCGTCGAAAAGATACGGCTCTGTAGTATAGTCGCGAGAAACAAACCCGATGGCTGTTACGTGAGTTGACGATATCGGCGAGATGATGCGCGGCCGCCCATGCGGGTATCGAAGCGCTAGTATTGGGCCCCCGCTCATTCCTGGACGACTTGGGATATTGAGCTGAAACATGGGATAGCTCATGCCCATCGGCTTCGTTACTACTCCCCGGCAGTATCCTGCGCGCACGCACAGCTCTTGTGCTAACCCAAACGGGCCATCCTCGACAGCTGGTGGAGTCCAGCTGCTACCCTGTGTGAAACCCGCTATCAGAACTGGCTGGTCCCACGGATATGGGTCCGCATCGATCCGAAGCGATCCGAGGTCCTTTGGGTCTACAGTCGTGGAAAGGGCTAGACGCAGACAACAGACATCTATGACACGCGGATCTGCCATGAATGAGATTGAGGCAATTTTGCCCAACATGTAGCCGTCTGGTCCGCGACAAACTACGCGAATCAGGTTGGCGTTGATCAGGTCCTGAATGCGCTTGGGTTGGTCGGTGTCACCGAGTAGCGCCGCGAAGCTGTTGCGGGTCGGCGGTCTTACCTTGTCTGCCCATTCAGTGACGACATGGGTTGCGGTAAGAACAAGGACGTGCGGAATGACCCCTACGATGAAGCCGGTGCCGAGAACCTCGCTGGTCCCCGTCCGATCGTTGAATCCCACTATCATCACTAAGACGCGGGAGAGCTCATCCAGTTCCTTGGGGGTGAGCTGCGCGTCGCTCCAGCGAGGGCCGCTTGGATTGGCATTGCTCAGTAGTGGGGGGAAATACAAAATTCAGCTCTCGAGTGCCACGATTCGCCGGTGGATGATCGTCGGACCATGCGAAGCATACCGCGGGGTGGTTCGAGGCTCGATATGGGAGAACACGCCATTAGGACGCCACGGACTCATTCCACTAGGCCTGCAGCCCTTGGGCGGCATGGGAGATGACCCGCCCTGCGATGCGAGGCGCGTCCCTTCAAAAGCATCAGGCGACGGCTTCCGTCGGGTCCGATGGCTTCTCGGAAGAGGATGGAAGCGGCGCGCACGCACTGATGAAAGCCTTACCGAAGGCCGTGAACGTCAAAATTCTATGCTCATGATTATCGACAGTTGGAGGGCGATAGCCGTGCCTGTCGTTCTCCGCTTCTCGAAATATGGCTTCGCCGAACGATTGTAGGCTCAATACGCCCAATCGGCAGAGGTTGGTCAACCATATATCCGCCTGACTTGGAGTGCGAGAAAGAACAGACGTGCAATAGGAGGTGAATTGTCCTTCCACCGAGGTTGCTCTAGAATTTCCCAAGGAGCTGCCATAGGGGGTGATCTTCTCTTCGAAGAGCTCATCCCTACCAAGCTCGTGCAAACCGACTAACACTAGAGCTTCCTGAGGCGACAACTGTTCAACCAGGTGGAAGTAAGCCGGGTGAACGCTGTCCGAGGTCCGCGAGTCCATTGCCTTCAGGAGCAGCTCTGCATAAAGATCGCGCAGTTCAGGAGAATCGTTCGATTGAGCGATATGACTCAACGCTGCCTGCCAAATGCTGTCGGGCGGCTGGGCGCGATATTCAGGAGGTGTGCGCGACATACGTGTCGCAATTTTCTCCTTCAGCCACTCTTTGGATTGTTCGAAGCCCCAATTTAGTAGGTCAACCGGCGATAGGGCGACTTTCGTCAACGTCCCGAGAGAAAGGCCTACTTGCCTCGCTGAGGGTTGAGCGACGTCTCGGTATACGTCGCCTACGATGGACGAGAGGCCCTTGGCGCCGGCGCTCACAATTTCATTGGCCATATTGATTCTCTCTGGGTGTCGTCTGCGCGGTCAGGATATTCACGGCTTCCGGCCGGAAGCGCTCAAAGGCCTCGACTTGCCTATTGAATTCGTCTGGAGGCGAAAACTCCAGCAGCCGATAGAGCCGATGGGAGGCGTCGGCGAGTATGCCTGTCAGGGTGTCGTAGGAGGTTCCGATCTGATGAGCGGAATTCTCGGCAAAAACGTCAATCTCGAATTGAGTTTCCCCGGTTCGGCGGATATGACGCGACTCCAGCACCGCAAGGTTGTTGTGATCGTGAAGGCACAGTTCCCAGTAGACTGTCCGATATATGTTGGCTAGCCCAGCTGCATCAAGCCGGTCTTTGATGCGCAGTGGGACGTGCCCCTCCTGGCGCAAGTGGTCGAGTGAGCTGGTGACTTTGGAAAGCTCCGCTCTCGGATCGATCTTCGCTGCGAGCTGGGCGTGGAAGGGGTTCTGCGGCTCTTTGATGACATCCTGCAGGTGTTTCCGCTGCTCTTCGTAAAGCGTAGCAAGCATCTTTTTTGGATACTCAGGATTTGCGATGACCGCGCTGAGGTCAGCGTAAGACTCGAGGACGCTCCTCATGATGCCGGGGACGGTTACGGTAGAGCGGTCCATCAGTCGGTGGCATTCGCCGATGGACTGGAGGATCGTGGCGTAAATGCACATGGCGGCAACGTGCTGGGAGCGTCTCTTGTCGAACCGGACCGTGGGCAAAATCCGCTGAGTGCAGTCCAGCAGGTGACCGAGAAGTTCGCGGTACTGGAGGATGCGGCGTGCCGCTTCGTCAGCGGGTGAGCTGGTAGATTCGGTCATCGGTCTATGTCCGCTTCGGCTTCAGACCCTCAACGTGCTCCGCCCACCGCTCGAGGCCCTCTCGCTTCTCTATGAGGTACTGGTCGCGATCGTATACGCCTACGACATCGGGCTGTGCGTGGGAGAGCACTCGCTCAGCAATGTGTGGTTGCACCCCCAGCTTCGCTAGGCAGGTGCCGACCGTTCTCGCAAGTCGTGCAAGGTGAACCGGTCGATCCCCGCTGTTAGCGCCGTCCGCGCCGGCTGGAACGCCTCTGACCGCGGCGTGGTGTTCGTTTCTTACGAGGCTGCTTCCGGAGTAATCCACCTCGGCCGCCGCCACCGCGCCCGCCGCTATGGCGTGCCCCCGAGCCCGAAGACTTTCGGCGCTTCGGTGGTTCGTCTTGTGGAGAGGGCGGGGGGAAGATATCTGTGTCGTCGAGCATGGGTGGCCTTTCGTCTATGCTACACCCGACGCCTATTCGCAGACAAAGGTCTGGCGCTGCTAGGTGACCCTGTCCGCTACAATCTCATAGCGGGATCGGTGAAGGGACGCGTGCCAGATCTCGATGCCGGGGAAATAAGCTCTGATTTTGGCGGTAAGTTCGGCTCTTTCCCTGGCTGGCATTCGCGCCCCCAGCGTAATACCAACCACCGCTTCCGGTGAAGTTATCGCCGTGGTGTCCTTCCATTGAACGAGCAGGGAGGTTGCTCGAGGGTCCCGCTGAGACGCCCACCAATCGACCTTTATGATTCGAAATTCGCACTCGTAAGACCACCAGTGACTTTTAGTTAGGAACGAGCGCTTCATGTGTTCCAATGGATCCTGGTAGATGCGCGGTACTACGGATTCCGGATAGGTTTGCGAATATTCGACAGGGAGTGCGAACCTGAAAGGCGGTAGTGTAGTGTCGAAGTGAATTGCAACTCCGCGATGATGGTCGGCGTAGTGAGACCACGTCAACGGGTTTCCCATGGCGTCGGGTCCCGACAGGCAGCAGAGGTATAGTCCGTCCGCGCTGTTTGTCTCAATAAGCCTTTCGCCCATCCAGTCAACCAGTTCTGCTTGGGACTTTTGGTGAATGGCCTCCTCGGCCTTCCGCCGTGCCTCTTTAGGCGGGAAACCGTGTTCCCGATGGATCATGTAAATATAACGCTGAACAGCGCTTCGCTGTTTCCCAGCATCTTTGAACGCAGGAACGGCACGAGGACGGCCTTCGAACGGATCATTGAAGTCTTGAAGTCGCGCAAATCGAATCCTTCCGGCAAGTAGGTCAAATACCGTGTCTTTGTCCTTTCCTTGGGCATGTGGGGCGCCGTAAGTGCGGAATCGATATAGGTGCGGAGGTAGTGGTATTTCCATTGAGTCAGACATTGCCTGTTGGCTCCGACCGCAATCCGTCAACGTGCGCCGACCATTTCTTTAGCGCCGCGCGCTTCTCCTCGAGATACTGATAGCGATCGTACACCCCGACTATGCCCGGCTGCGCATGCGAGAGGATCCGCTCAGCGATATGAGGCAGGACTCCGAGCCGGGCCAGCCCAGTGCGAACCGTTCGCCGCAGGTCATGGAGCGTGAAGTCCTCGATCCCTTGCTTCTGGAAGCGCTCCCTGCATCGGGCGAGCCGGCGGCTTAGCTCCCTAGGATTCGCATGACGGCCCGGATGACCTTTGGCCGGGCAGATCCAAGGCGATTTGCGCTTGCTCCCGAGCACCTGGAGCGCTCGGAAGTGCGCGATCGCCTGAGGTGTCAGAGGGCAGATGTAACCTTCATCCTCCTTATGGTTTTCATCCGGTACCGTCCAGGTTTTTGCCTGCCAATCGATTTCGTCCCAGCGTGCCTGCGCGAGCTCGCCCCGGCGAGCGCCGGTCAACAGTAGAATCATGATGATGTGCTCGAGCTTCGCCTGCCGCGTGCACGCTCGCGGGTCTGCGAGAAAGGCCTTGAGCTCGTCATCGTCCAAGGTTCGCTTGCGAGCCTTCTCCTTGCCCCCTGGGGGCGTCAGGAGCATGACCGGCGACGATTCGACGATTCTGCGCTGGATCCCGAAGCGAAACATTTGGTCGAGGAGATTCGCGGTCCGGTTCGCGACCACCGGCGCGCCCCTGTCAACGATCTCGTCCAAAAAATCGACGACTTCCCGGGGAGTGATCGAGCGCGCGTCTCGGTTGCGCCAGACGCGCAGGATGTCCCTCTTGAGGTTCGCCTCCGTATCCTCGGGCCGCTTGCGATTTTTCTGGACGTACCGAGTCAAAAATTCGTCGGCCAGGTGGCCGACGCTGTGGGGTGCGTTGATGGAGGTGGCCGCGATGGGCCCTGGCGGTGGTCCTCTCCGCGCCCCGGCCCCTTGCCTCGCCCTCCGCGGATCGATACCCCTGCGTGCCTGCTCGCGCAGGCGGTGCGCGGTTTCGCGCGCATCGGCAAGGGACATCTTCGGCCAGTGGCCGAGGGTGAGCCGGGTGGGTTCCGTGCGGAACTCGATGCGCAGGACCCATGTCCTCGAGCGCCGGGCGGCGAGGCCACGTACGACGAATTGTAGGCCGGTCTGGGCGGCGTCCGAGTACGCCTTGGGCTTCCCCTCTTTGCCCGCCTCGAGCCGCTCCAGCGCGTTCGCAACCAGCTTCCCGCCGGGGTATGCTGTCTCCGCCTTCTTCGCCTTTGCCATGGGGCCCCCGACCAGGGTTTTTTTGTACGGGATTTGTACGGGTCGGAGTGTAATGCTACGTGGTATGGTGAACTAGGATGAAGGCGCGGGAAGGAATGAAATCAGCGACTTAGCTGTCACTACACCTCCTGGCGTTTCCGGCGATTTCACGTGGAACGTCCATGGGGTGCAAGGGGTCCCGAGTTCAAATCTCGGCGCTCCGACCAATCTTTCAGTGTCTATTCCGACGACGGGTATCGGCGCGAAACCCAGTGTGGGCGCCTCTGTGTCCCCTTCGGTTTCGAGCCTCTCTCTGAAGCAGTCCTGCGTATGCCGGCGCCGCCCACCTGGTGTTATCGCGGCCGAGCGGCTCATAACACCACGCGAGGTGTCACATGGCTGCGGCTCACTGCACTCGCTCTACGAGGAGTCCCCCAGAGAAGCCGTGGGTATCAGCTTGGAGGGTGATCTTTAGGACGCTAGGTACTCTGGCCGATTCCGCTCACTGCTGCGAGACGAGGTAGAGCGCCGCACCGTGTGCGGAAAGCGGTGCGCGCAGCATTCCAGCGGAACCCATGTCGCGTCGATGCCAGAGGTCTCGGATTGCATACCGGTGACCCGTGAGCGAGAGGGACTCCCAGGGCAGAGCTATAGTCCGCTTTCGAGCGCGCAGGTTGAAGATGGCGACGTACCAGCGATCGCGAGCGTATTCGCCCTGCGGTCGCGAGACCCAAACAACCGTGCCGCCGGCGGATAGAGCCTGGTGGGCGCCGGCCGAGCGTTGATCGACCGCTATGACCTCCGGGTTGTCGAGCAGCGACAGCGTCCACGGATCGACCGCCGTGAGATTGGCGCCAAGGAAGAGCGGTGAGCGGACGATGCACCAGAGCGTCATGTAGGTGCGCTGCTCCGCACGCGTCAGCTGCGAGCGCCGCGGCTTACCCCACCCCGGAGCTGGGCGCAGGGCGCCAAGGGCAAGCATGTCGTCATCGGGCCAGCCCCCGGGTGTGGCGAGCGGCGCCCAACGCGCGGCGCGCGCAAACTGGTCGCCGACCCCCTGAGGATAGGGGTTACGGCTGTGCCACAGATCCCAGACATCATTGGAGATGCGCCACATGTTGGCATCGCGACGCAGCTGCGGGAGTTTTCCGATTGGCGCCGGACCGGGCGACAGGCTGAGGACCATGTCCCGGCCGCTGCGGCGCAGAGCGGTGGAGAGCATGCGGATCTCGGCGGCTGCATAAGGGTGGTTCGCGATGCAGTCGGCCTTGATGAAGTCGACACCCCAGGCGGCGTAGAGGCGGGCGATGGAGTCGTAGTACGCCTGGCCGGCCGGTCGATGAGGGTCTACGCCGTAGTTGTCGGCGTTCCACGGGCAAGAGGAATGAACGTCAGCGGCCTGCGCGGCAGTATAAGGCGAGCCCTCGATCGGCAGGTTACGGGCCACGGCCTCGCGCGGGATGCCGCGCAGGATATGGATCCCGAATTTCAGGCCGAGCGAGTGCACGTAGTCGGCCAGGGGCTTGAATCCCGCGCTCCCGGCTGCGGATGGGAATCGGTTCGGTGCGGGGACGTAGCGCCCATGGGAGTCGAGCACCAGCAGGGAGACGGGGGAGTTGCCCGTCGGTGTCGGATTGCGGACGAACCATTCCGCGTCGATCACCGCATAACGCCAGCCATAACGCGCGAGATGCCGGCCCATCCAGCGGACGTTGGCGCGAAACTGGGGCTCCGTGATGGTTGTCCCGTAAGCATCGTAACTATTCCAGCCCATCGGCGGCTGAGCGGCAATCTGCGTCGGCGCGGCGGATGCGTGCGCAGCGGCAAAGGAGTATGCAATCACGCCGATGAGCGCAGTGGCGGTGCGCTTGCGGCACACCCGGCTTTGCAGAAGGGACAGAAGACGTGATGGCATCGGAATTCCAGGCTCCTTCAATGAGCGCCCGATGATAGGGCAGCAGGCGGTTTCTTGTCTGAGTATATATCAGCCGCATATCATGCTCCGTCGAGTCGGTCAGAGCTCTCGTCAGCCCGGGCGTCCCACACCAGCGAATCTTGGACCTGTCATGAGAATCCGGAAAAT
>DASRDO010000092.1:0-133661 GCA_035652555.1 Steroidobacteraceae bacterium
TTCGGTGGCCGACGGGTACGGCAATGTGGTTTCGGTGACCTACACCATAAACTTCCTCTTCGGCATCCGGCAGATTGCCGGCAGCACGGGTTTCTTCCTCAACGACGAGATGGATGACTTCACCTCCAAGCCCGGTGTCGCGAACGCAGCGGGGCTGGTGCAGGGCGAGGTCAACGAGGTCGAGCCGGGGAAGCGTCCCTTGAGCTCGATGACGCCGACCATTCTCATGAGGGACGGCAAGCCTCTCCTGCTGACCGGCAGTCCCGGCGATGCAACCATCATCTCGACCACGCTGCAGAGCATCCTCAACGTCGTGGACTACGGCATGAACGTGCAACAGGCGGTGAACGCGCCACGCATGCATCAGCAATGGTATCCACAGGAAGTGTGGATCGAAGACGGAATGCTCTCCTCCGAATCGCGACGGAAGCTGGAGAATATGGGCTACCGGTTCACGCGGATCCACGCCATGGGCGCCGATGAGGCCATCCTGATCGATCCGAAGACCGGCGTATTCGAAGGCGCCAACGATCGGCGCCGGCCGGCCGGCCTCGCGGCGGGCTACTGATTCCTCGCCCATGCCCCGCAGTCCGATGGAACACTAGCGCAACGGCGAGCGATGACCAGCACGATCGCACCCGCTGCAACCGTGAGCGCTGATGACGCACATCTGGACGGCGTGGACATGCGAGTGCTGGCGCAGCGGGTGGGTACACCTCTCCATGTTTACTCCGCTTCCGCCATCCGGCAACGCATCCATGCGTTGCAGACAGCCGTGCACGGGCTCAACGCGCTGATTTGCTATGCCGTTAAGGCCAATGCCAATCTCGCCGTCTTGAAATTGATGGCCGATGCCGGACTCGGCGCCGACATCGTATCGGCCGGCGAATTGCGGCGAAGTCTGCTTGCGGGCATTCCGGCAAGCTGCATCGTGTTTTCCGGCGTCGCCAAGACCGCGGACGAGATCGCCGAGGCGCTCGCAACCGGCATCCGCCGCTTCAACGTGGAGTCGAAAGACGAGCTGGACACGTTGCAGCAAGTTGCGGCAGCACGGAACGCAATTGCCCTCGCCTCAGTACGTGTCAATCCTGACGTGGATGCCCTCACGCACGCCAAAATTTCCACCGGGAAATCGGAAAACAAGTTCGGTGTCGCCATTGACGAGGCGCGCGAATGGTTCGCGGACAGCGCACGGCTCACGCACGTACGTTTGAATGGCCTGCACGTGCACATCGGCTCCCAAATGCTTTCGCTGGAGCCGATCGAGCTGGCGTTGCAACGCGTGGCCGCCTTCTGGCGCGAACTGGCCGCCGCCGGACATACCCTCTCCAGTATCGATGTGGGTGGCGGCCTCGGCGTGCGCTATCGCGAGGGCCGCGACCAGTCTGTTTCCATCCAGGACTACGCGGATATCATTCGGAAAGCGCTGGACGGCTTCGGCGGCCACATCCTGCTCGAGCCGGGCCGCTGGCTCGTGGCCGAAGCCGGGGCGCTGCTGACGCGGGTGCTGCGCATCAAGCAGGGCCGGCAGCGCCGGTTCCTGGTGGTGGACGCGGCCATGACCGAGCTGCTGCGCCCCAGCCTGTATGATGCCTGGCACGAGATCGTGCCGATATCGGGCGGGCAGCACCCGCCGCAACTCTACGACGTCGTCGGACCGGTCTGCGAGACCAGCGACACGTTTGCCGTTGATCGCCTGCTCCCGCCGTGCGAGCCGGGTGATCTGCTGATGATCAAGACGACGGGGGCCTACGGTGCTGCCATGGCATCGAACTACAACTCACGGCCATTGGCCGCCGAGGTACTGCTCGACCGGGGTCGTTACGCGGTCGTTCGGCGGCGCCAGACCTTCGAGGAAATGATCGCGGACGAGCAGGCGGCGCAGAACTGGGATAGCGCATGAAACGGCTCTTTCGGTCCCTGCTCATGTGGTTGGCGCTGGTCCTGTGCGGAGCCGATGCCCGGGCCGCCGCGCCGATCGGCTCACAGTCCGACTACGATCGGCTGGTCGAGGCCGTGGTGGCGCAATACCGCCTGCCCGGCATTGCCGTTGGCGTCATCGACGACGGCAAGGTGGTCTACACGCGCACGGTGGGAGAGCTGGACTCCGGCAAGCCGATCAATACCGACACCCTGTTCGAGATCGCATCCAACAGCAAGTCCATGACCGTGACGCTGCTGGCCCGCCTGGTGGAAGAAGGCAAGTTACATTGGGAGGACCCGGTCACCAAGTACCTGCCGTCGTTCCGGATGTACGACCCCTGGGTCACGGCGAATATGCAGGTTGGCGACCTGCTGGTCCATCACAGCGGTCTGCCCGAGGGCGCCGGCGATTTGATGCTGTGGCCGGATCCGAATGACTTCACCCCGCAGGATGTGGTGCACGGCCTGCGTTACCTGAAGCCGGCATACAGCTTTCGCGCGGGCTACGGCTACGACAACACGCTCTACATCGTGGCTGGCCAGGTCGCAGCCGCAGCAGGCGGCGCGCCGTATCCGACACTGATGCGACAGGAAGTATTCCAGCCGCTTGGTATGAGCCGTTGCCAGGTTGGCACCTGGAATCGCGACGAGGTCGGCAACGTAGCGAGCCCGCACCTATGGCGCGACGGCGGGTTCGTCGAAGAGTCCCACAGCGGGCCGATCGTACGTGCCGCCACCATGGATGCGGCGGGGGGCGTGCGTTGCAGCCTGAACGACATGCTCATCTGGGCCATGAACTGGCTGGCGCCGACCGCGAAGCAACTGACCTGGTTGTCACCGGAGCAGCGCCGGAGGGAATGGACCGGCTACACGCCGATGCCGATATCCGCACGCCAGCACGCCTGGGATGGCACCCTGTTCTACAGCTATGGTTATGGCTGGCGCATTGCCGATGTGGATGGGCAGATGACGGTCTCGCATACCGGCACGCTATCGGGCATGTACTCGGCGATGACGCTGCTGCCGTTCCGCAAGAGCGGCTACGTCTTCCTCATCGACGCCGATGCCGAAAACGCGCGCGTCGTGCTCAACGAGGTGCTGACCAAGCATTTCACCGCCCCGGAGAAGACTCGCAGCGTGACGAGCTACGCAGACGAGCTGGAGCGCGCGGACCGACAGCAAAGTATCATGCACGTTCCCGATACTTCCTCGCGCAAGCCGGCGACGCCCACGGATCTCAAGGATCAACTCGGCGTATGGCGCGATCCGTGGTTCGGCGAGGCACGGATTTGTGCGCACGGGGATGACGTGTTCTTCGCCTCGCTGAAATCGCCCAGCCTGGCCGGGCAGGTCATGCGGGTCGGAGAGCACTACCTGGTGCACTGGGGAAGCGGCAACTCCGAAGCATGGCTGCTCTTTCCCAAACAGGCGGACAACCCGCTGCACATGGCCAAGGTCGATCCCGACGCGGACTTCAGCGACGACTACGAAGACCTCGCCTTCAAACGAGAGCGCGCTTGTGACTAGCGATGCGGAGGTAAGATCATGATGCGCAACCGACTGGCGCTATCGGTGCTGGCGTTGCTGGTAGCGACGGTCTGCGTGCACGCGCAATCCGCAGAGCGGACGCGGCGCGCCCAGATCGATGCCCTGATGGTCCGTTATGCCGGCGACGGCGCCGGGGCCTCACTGCTGGTCACTCGGGACGGCAAGGCGATCGTGAGGCGCGGCTATGGTTACGCCAATCTGGAAGAGCATGTCAAAGCAGGGCCTGAGACGAACTATCGCCTGGCATCGGTCACCAAGCAGTTCACAGCCGCCTGCATCCTGCTGCTGAAACAGGATGGCAAGCTGCGGCTGGAAGACCGCGTCCGCAAATGGCTCCCGCAACTTCCGGCCAGCGACGACAAGATCACCCTCTACCATCTGCTGACGCACACGAGCGGGCTGATCGATTACGAAGACCTGATTCCGCCAAGCCGAACGACCCAGTTGAACGATGCTGACGTACTGAGCATGATTGCTTCACAGCACCGGCTCTATTTCGAGCCTGGCAGCGCTCACCGCTACAGCAATGGCGGCTACGTACTGCTCGGTCTGGTCGTCGAGCGCGCCTCAGGCATGGATCTCGCGGACTTCATGCGAAAGCGCATCTTCCAGCCGCTCGGCATGAGACACACGCTGATGTACGAGCACGACCGCGGCCCACAGGTATCGGACCGCGCCTACGGCTACAGTGATATCAACGGCAAATGGACGAGGACCGACCAGGACACCACGAGCGCCACTCGAGGGGACGGCGGCATCTACTCCTCCGTCGACGACCTGGCCAAGTGGGATGCGGCGCTCTACACCGACAAGCTGCTGAACGCAGACTCGCGGCGCATGGCCTTCAGCGCGCACGATCCGACCGACGATCCCGACTTCAGCTACGGGTTCGGTTGGCGTATTTCCGGCAATACCGTATGGCACTCCGGCGAGAGCATCGGGTTCCGCAACGTGATCATCCGCTGGCCCAGGCAGCGCCTCGCCGTGATCATCCTCAGCAATCGCAACCAATTCCAGCCTTATCCCCTGGCACTCGCGATCGGGCAGCTGTTCCTGCAGCAGTGAGCGAGCTCGCGAATTTCGCCGGCTACGTACTCGGCTACGACATCCCCGCTCGACCCGGGATGGACGTGGCGGATATCCAGACGCCCTGCCTGATCCTCGATCTCGATGCGCTCGAGCGAAACATCAGGAAGATGGGTGAGTACGCGAAGGCGCATGGCATGCGCCACCGCAGTCACGGGAAGATGCATAAGTCGGTCGACGTGCAGAGGCTGCAGCAGACCCTGGGCGGCGCGGCCGGCGTTTGCTGTCAGAAAGTTTCAGAGGCCGAGGTATTCGCCCGCGGCGGCATCAAGGACATCCTCGTGTCCAACGAAGTGCGCGATCCGGTGAAGATCGACCGCCTCGCCCACTTGGCGAAGTATGGTGCGCGAATCACCGTCTGCGTCGATGATCTGGCGAACGTGCCAGGCCTTTCAGCCGCCGCTCAGCGGCACGACACCATACTGGAGTGCCTGGTCGAAATCGACTGCGGTGCGGGCCGCTGCGGCGTCGGGTGCGCCAGTACCGCAGTTGAGATTGCGAAGGCCATCGACGGCGCGCCAGCGCTGAGGTTCAGCGGGGTTCAGGCTTACCAGGGTGCCATGCAGCACCTGGAGAGCTACGAGGATCGCAAAGCCAAGTTCGATGATGCCATCGTCGTGGTGAAGGCGATCATCGAGGCTCTGCAAGCGGTTGGACTCAAACCGGCGCTCGTCTCGGGCGGCGGCACCGGCTCCTTTGACTTCGAATCGAATTCCGGCGTCTACAACGAGCTGCAATGCGGCAGCTACGCCTTCATGGATGCAGCTTACGGACGCATCAGGAACAAGGACGGGAGCCGAATCGATCATGCCGAGTGGGAGAACGCGCTCTTCATCCTGACCGCGGTGATGAGCCATACCAAGCCCGATCAGGCGATCTGCGACGCAGGACTCAAGGTGCTGTCGCTCGACAGCGGCCTTCCCGTCATCTATGGCCGTAACGACGTGAAATACGTCCGCGCCTCCGATGAACACGGTGTGATCGAAGACGAGCACGGAGCTCTCCGCATCAATGAAAGGCTGAAGCTCGTCCCGGGGCACTGCGACCCGACCTGCAATCTCCACGACTGGTATGTCGGCATCCGCAAAGGTAGAGTGGAGCTGATGTGGCCGGTATCCGCGCGGGGAAAGTGCTACTGAGGCCGGCGTCGGGATGCTCGTTCCTGGGGATTGCTGAAAACGGCGCCGTGTGGAATGGCGCTCCCGTGCCAGCCGTCCGGCCAGGTGCGCGTGAAGTCGATCATCGACGGCTCGAGTGTCAGCTTGCCGCTGCGGCGATCGATCGTCGCAAATCGCACGCGGGTCGAGAGAGCTCCATAACCGGTGATCACCAGGCGATCACCTCCCGGCTCGAGCGCCAGCCAATGGGGGTACTCATCGGGCGGCAACACAATGCGGCTGACTTCGTGCGGATGTCCCACGTCGTGCAGGTCGAGGCTGGCGATCGCATGTCCGCTCTGCATCGTTTCCACCAGGTAGTCACCCACGACCACCGGCACTTCGCACGTGCGGTAGCCGAAGTCATAGATATGCTGCAGCGTCGGATGGTCGCCTGCCAGATCTCGAACGAGGAATAGACCGCAGTTGAACGTCGGAACCACGGCCGTCCTGCCGTCTGCCAGCATGCGAGGCTCCGAAGAATCGGCCGCGGTGTCGTAAAACCAGTCAGATTGCGGCGGCAGCTGCATGGTCGCGACCAGCTTCAGATCGGACAGCCGCCAGACCTGGGAGACGTGGCTGACCTGCGCCCCCATCATGTCCGCGCTCCCGGTGACGACGCGGTCGAGCTTTTCGGCGACTGCCAGACTGTAGGGACGAACATTGGGATGCCCGGGAGCTGCGGCTGAAGCGGCTCTCACTACCCGGCCCTCCGGATCGAGCTCCACCAACCCTCCCGTGGCGTGGTTGAATCCGCCGGCATACTGAAATGTCGCCAGCGTGTTGCCGTTGGAGAGATGGGCAAACGAGTGCGGATAGCCGTAAGCACCGACACTGCCGAATTTCCGCATGAGCCGCGGATGCTCGGGCTCATGCAGGTCGAATACGTAGGTGCTGTTCGCAATCCAGTCGTTCGCGTAAAGGCGGTCGTCGGGAGGCTCCGCGTAGTTCGTATGATGCGCCATCGCCGCGTTGCCGACGGGCAGCATCGCGACGAGCTCGCCAAACGAGGCGCCAGGGCGGACATCGAAGACAGCAAGGAAATCCTTGCCCAATCCCCGATTACGGCGCCACGCCGCCAAATCGGGTGACATCAGCGCCTGCGTCGAGGCTCGAGGACGCTTCGCCTCCATGGCCCAAACGAAAAGGTAATGACTGGGAGTTGCCGCGCCCCCGATCAGCGGGAATGCCAGCAGTAGAAGCAGCAGGCAGCCCAAAGTTGACTTTCTCATGGTGCGGTCAGGGCTCGCCCAGGATGCAGAACGTACTGAAACGGCCATGTCGGGTGCCCTTCTTTGGTGTTGTATTCGGCGAATCCGTGCTGCCAGCCGGTCCCCGGACAGTGCACCGGCCGCCCCCGCTGAATCCGCGCCGCACGCACTGCGCGGCGTTGTACCCCCAGCGGCGTATACCACCAGGACGAGTGCGCGTCAATTTCGCGCCGGGCTACGGCGGATGCGCCATCACCAGACCCTCGCGGATGAGCCTCCGAGCAAGTGTGAGCTTGCCGGGCTCATCCAGATCTCCCGGCAGATCGCCGACGGTAAAACGTTCCTGGCCGAGGGCAAACCGTATGGCCGGAGCGACATGGAGGGGAAACGTGATCTTGCGCCCGAAGTGACGGACCCATACCGAGCGCGAGTCCGTCTGCACGCGTGCAATCAGGTGCGGCCTCGCCCCAAGCGTCGTGGCGAGGTCGACTCGCTCCAGGGCGGCCAATTGGCTCATCTGGCCGCGCAGCAACGGAGGACAGGACGCCAGGAATTCATCCGTGAACCGGTCCAGGATCCTCTCCGCCGACACTCGCTCCGACAGGTGCTGCAGCAGGCGCGCGACCATTCCGCGCATCTGCGGCTCCGGGATTCCGTCGCGAGCAAACCCGGGCGGCAGTGCCTTGCGGAACGCGGCGTCGCCCAAGCAGGCATCAGCGACGGCTTCCAGGAGGAAATCCGTCCAACTATAGGCCAGGACTCCGATCGTGATGTGAAGCGAGACGGTGCTCGTCGCGATTGCCTCATGCAAGTGACCGCGAGGGATGTAGACGGCGTCGCCGGCGGCCAATTCGAATTGCAACTCCGGCTCGCCGACACCATGGGTCGCCGGATCGAAATGCTGATTCCTGAGCGGCAGCTCGACGGGGGCGCCGTAGGTTTTCCAGCGCTTGCTGCCGGCGACCTGCAACACGAATACGTCGTGCGTATCGTAGTGAACTCTCGCCCCCTGATTGCCCGGTGGCGTCAGATAGACGTTCGCCTGAAAAGGGTGGCTGAAAACCGATTCCAGTCCGCGACAGAGCGTCGTCAGCGACGGGATCACGGTGTCCATGTAAGCGAGGTTGACCGTCGATCCCTCCATGAAAAGCTGGTACAGGCGCGCCACATCCAGAGCGCCGCCATCGGTCGTGTACTCTTCCGGCGCGACGTCCCGCGCCGCATTCTTCAGGATGACGTTGGGATAGCGGAGCTCGAGCGTGGTCAACGCCCGATCGATCTCATCGAGAGACAAGAGCGCGTCGTAATAGCCGGGACGATTGCGGCACAGCGTCAGCGGCCGCCGCTCCCAGTACTCGTCGAAAAACTCATCGGCAGTGACCGGCTGGATCAGCCATTCAAGAGGCTGCACGTACCCTCGTTTCGTACGGAAGCCGACCGCGGCGGCTCACGGCCCCCAAGCGAAGGCCGGTGGCCGCCTCCATCGTCAGCATTTCCCTACTGGTGTTTGTACGGGTCCGGCGGGTGCTTCTTGCGGTCCGGGTCGCCGTGCATGTGTTTCATTTTGTCCGGATCCCTCGTCTTGTCCGGATCCCGCATTTTGTCCGGGTTTCTCGTCTTGTCGGGATCCCTGGTTTTGTCCGGGTCCTTCACCTTGTCCGGATCTCTCACTTTATCCGGATCCTTCACCTTGTCCGGATCGCCCATCTGAGCGACGGCGTCAGCTCTGCCTCCCAGCGCAATGGCCACCGCGCCGCCGGCAACGAGCGCGCCCGCCGCCGTGAGGAATGAGCGCCTGCGCCGGGCACGCTCGGTCGTGATCTGATCGTCCGTCAAGGTATGCCGCGGTTCCTGACGCTCTTTCAATTTCTCATCAGCCATGGTCGGCCTCCGGATTGGAGAGTGAAGCTACCGCTATAGTCTCAAAGGGTGCACGGTCAGCAGCACGGGACATGCCCAAGCCGTGGCAAGAGGTGGGGGGGGCCCGCATCGTCCAGGCCACGCAGGTGCTGCAGCGTCTGGGTCAACTACCCGCCTCTCCTCAAGGACCCGCACTAGCCGTTGCCTAGAGGTGCGCTCGCGATGGCCGATGCGCGATCTCAGCGGCCGGCCACTGTCTCGTTCGCGCGCGCGTGTACCTGCAGAGCGAGTCGCGCCGGCCATATCACTTTGCCGAGGATGCGATCACGCCGGATGACGCCGTAGTTGCGGCTATCCTCACTCGAGTCGCGGTCGTCCCCCATGACGAAGTAGGTTCCGGCGGGTACTCGCATCGCCGGCAGGTCAGCTCGACTCACCGCCAGCCCGGCGTACCGCGGCCGGTCCGATCCGGGCTCGGGCCTGCCATCGACGTACGTAACTCCGTCTTTTATCTCGACCGTGGACCCCATCACGGCGATGACACGTTTCAAATCACCCAGCGAGGGATCGCCGGGATATTGAAACACGACCACATCTCCAGCCTGTGGCTGATGTCCCCAATACGACCACGAGGACACGAGGACGTACTGGCCGGGTGAGATCGCCGGTTTCATGGACGTATCCACCTCCTTGAACGCCTCAAAACCGAAGGCCCGCGCGGGCATGAACCCCGCGGGTATGTGCATTGGATTCTCGACCCAAAGCATCCCCTCTGCCGCCAGAAGCCCGAGGACGAGCAAGGCGGTTACGACATCTTTCAGGCGACCCCACCCATTCATTGTTATTCGTCTCCTGAGCGTACGACGGCCCGGTGCTGCTCGCGAGCATAGGGCAAATCCGCCTGGCTTCCCAGCATCCGCTAGAATGCGACCGATGCGATCCGGGGATACGACAGTGCACAAGTCGCGTGATTCAGGTTCTGTGGAATCGTGGCTCGTCTCGGCGGGACGTGACCGGCGCCCGGGCTCGCCGTTGAACGTGCCACCTTGGCCAGCATCGAACTTCGTCCGGGGCGCGGACCGCGCCTATTCCCGCGACGACGGCACGCCAGGCTGGGAAGCGCTGGAAGAGATCATCGGTGGCCTCGAAGGCGGGTCTTCGCTCTCGTTCGCCTCGGGCATGGCCGGCATCGCGGCAATTTTCGACCAACTCCCCACTGGATCTACGGTAGCGCTGCCGGACGACTGCTACCAGGGTGTGGTGGGGCTGGCGAAAGCCGGCCAGAGCCGCGGGAGATGGACCGTGCATCGGATCGCCGTGACCGACACCGCCCGCTGGATCGAGATGTGCGGGGTGGCCGATCTGCTTTGGCTCGAGTCGCCCTCGAATCCGCTGCTGGCGGTGGCCGACCTGGATGTCATCTGCAGCGCCCCCCGCAAGCGGGGCGCAATTCTGGGCGTGGACAATACGTTCGCCACGCCGCTCAACCAGCAGTGCCTGGCGCTTGGGGCCGATGTCGCAGTGCAATCGGTGACGAAGTTCATCGGCGGCCACTCGGACCTCCTCGGCGGCGTCGTCAGCACGCGTGACGCCAAGTTGTTGGCGGCGCTCCGGGAAGCTCGCGAGCTCGCGGGAGCAACACCCGGCACTTTGGAGACGTATCTCGCAGTTCGCGGCGTGAGGACCCTGGCGCTGCGGCTGGAGCGGGCGCAACACAACGCCATGATCCTGGCCGAGCGCCTGGCGCAGCACCCGAACGTCACCAGGACGCGCTATCCGGGTCTGGCGAGCCACCCGACTCACGAGGCTGCGCGACGTCAGCTCAAAGGCTTCGGCACGATTATCTCCTTCGATGTGCGCGGGGACGCCAGCGCCGCGGATGCAGTGTGCACCGGGCTACAGCTGATCCAACACGCCACCAGCCTGGGCGGGGTCGAGTCCACCATCGAGCGTCGCGCTGGCATTCCCGGTCAGGAGCACCTGCCGGCGACGCTCCTGCGGCTGAGCGTCGGTATCGAAGCTGTCGAGGACCTGTGGGGCGATCTGGATCGGACCCTCAACGCTTTACGTGGATCTCAACGTTAGGTGCATTCCGAAGCGTCGCGAGAATCACGCAATAACGCTCCGCCGTCTCGATGAGGCGCTGACGCGTCGGCTCGTCGAATGAGCCTTCGAGATCGAAGGTCAACACAATGCTGTTGATGCCTACGGGCACGCTCTTATCGACGCCAAGCGTACCGCGTGCATCCCAGACGCCCTCGGCGACGACGCGCCCACCGGTCAGCCCCGCGCGCATGGACGTCGCCACTGCCAGGACCGTCACACCGGCACACGCCGCCAATGATTCGAGGAGCAGGTCCGCGGAGCAGGCCTCGTTGCCGGTACCGCCCGTCGCCGGATGCAGGCCGGCAGCTCTCGCCTGATGACCTGACAGGGTGGCAGTCAGGCGTTGCGGATCGAGCAGCGCCTCAGCCCGCGACGTGACGAGCGCCGAGCCAGGCTCGGTGCGATACTTCTGCTTGAGCGGGCCCTGAAGGGCCCGCAGCTCATCGGCATTCATGGTCGATGATCCGCGCGGACCTGGGCCACGAGCGGGAAGATGTTCTCCCGGATCAGCATCTGATCGAATTGCGGCAGGTCCTGCTGCATCAGGGTATGGTACTGCGCCTGAGCGGCACTCAGCTTCTGGTCGAGCAACTGCAGGACCTGCATGGAGGCATCGGTCAGCGGGTAGCCCGGGTCGCCGTACACATCGCCGGCGCCGGTTCCCACCTCGCCATTGAACCAGATCAGGTAGAGGTATAGACCGTAAGGAGCCAGATAGGATTTCTCATCACTGTTGGCCAGGGCCGGGGACAGCAGCTGGTCTTCCAGATCCTGGATCTTCTTGTCCATATCCTTGATCGATTGCAGCGTCTTGCCGTGATCGGACTTCTTGTCCGCTTTGAGCGTCGACTCGACCGTTTGAAGTTGCTTCCGGAGCCACTCGATCTGGTTGACCATCGCGGACACACTCGATATGTCATCGCGTACATGGAGCAGGGTCTTGACGCGAGCCGCCGTCTGCGCAGGCGCCTCCGGCGAGCTCGGACTGGCTACTACGGTGAATGACTGACTGTAGGTCTTGCCGTCGGGCGTCGTGACGCGCGCGGTATACGTGCCGGGCGGAACCAGCGGCCCGACCTCGGCTTCCTTGATGCCCCAGTGAGTGATCGGTCGCGAATCCTTGCCGAGGAAGCGCAGATCGTTCCAGACGTGCGGATTGCTCGGCGGCGTCGTCCGCAGCTTGATGAGCTTCGGCGGCGCATAGCGCAGATCCCAATAGACTCGATTGATCCCGGGATGCACGTGCGCATCGGGGTCGCGTGCCCAGTGACCGTTCTTGTACTCGTCCTTGTACGAGGGGTTGAGTCCCGGCTTTTTGTGCGTGACGAGTTGCAGGTTGCGGACCACATTCCCCTGAGAATCCAGAATGGCGACCTTGATGCCGGCCGTCGCCTCCATCTTCCTGGCGCTCAGCTTCCCGCCTTCCTGCTCCTCCTCCTGCCCTTCCTGGTCGTCCTCCTCATCGCCCTGCTCATCGTCCTGCGCGGCTTCCTGCTCGTCCTCCTGCCCTTCCTCGCTGGTGGGCGTCGCCTTCACCTTGGGTACCGACTGCAGCCAGAAGTCAACGAAGGCCTCCGAGCCGTGGAAGAAACGATGCTCCGGCCGCGACTCGAAAACCCGCACCGGAGCATCGCTCCCGGCGTTGGCCAACTGTTCGAGCGGAGTGATGTCTTCCAGCACGTAGATGCCGCGCCCGTACGTCGCAACCACGAGATCGTGGAATTGCTTCTGCACCGTTTCCCAGGATACCGGCGCATGCGGCAGCCCCGCCTGCAGTGGCAGCCACTTCTCGCCGGCATCGAGCGAGACATAGAGCGCACTGCCGGTACCGGCGAAAAGCAGATTGCTGCTGTAGGGATCCTCGGCGACCGAGCTCACATTGCCCGTGGGGCCGGCATCGATGCCCTGGACGATGAGTTTCCAGGTGCGCCCGAAGTTGGTGGTTTTGAAAATGTAGGGCTTGGTATCGCCCACGAGCCCGAGGTCCACGGAGAGGTACGCCGTTCCGGCATCGAAGTGCGAGGGCTCTATGCGGGTGACCGTTCCCAGCGGCGGCAGGCCGTGCATGTTCTTCGTGACATTGGTCCAGTTACCGCCGCCGTCACGCGTCAGCCAGACCTGGCCGTCGTTGGTACCCGCCCAGATGAGACCCTGTTGCGCCGGTGAGGGCGCGATGGCGAATACCACCTCGCCGTAGAACTGCCCGAGGTTGTCCTGCCGGCGCATCTTCCCCTGGACCGGAATTCCGCCCGACGGCACGAGATACTGAGGATCGTGCGTCGACAGATCGGGACTGATCTCCTTCCAGGTCTGGCCGCCATTCGTCGTCTTGAAGATCACCTGACAGCCATAATAGACAGTGTTGTGATCGAACGGATCGATCGCTAGGGGCGGCGTCCAATGGCAGCGATATTTCAGGTCCGCCGGCGGGGAATCGAGCGGATGCAGGGGCCATGGGCTCACCGCCCGCGGATAACCCACTTTGGTATCGAGGCGGGTGATCTCGTCTCCGTAACAACTGCTCCAGATGACGTCCGGATCGGACGGATCCGGATATATGAATCCGGACTCACAACCGCCGAGCGGCTCCTGCCAGCCCGCGTTGGGCTCACCAACACCGCCGAGCAGCGGCGTGGCCTGCGGATAGGCCGGGCCGCGCTCTGCATCGTCGTCCTGCATGTTCGCATACACCCAATAGGGCACGCGATTGTCGACGGACACGTGATACATCTGGCCGATGGGCAGCATCACGTGCTGCCAGTCATCGCCGCCGGTCCTGCTGATTTCCGCTCCACCGTCGTCGCTGATCATGATCCGCTTCGAGTTGGTCGGATCGATCCAGATGTCGTGGTTGTCACCGCCCCAGTCCACTTCGCGAAACGTCTTGCCGCCATCGCCGGACAGGTAAAAGGCGTTGCCCGCCACATAGATCTTGTCCGCATCGGTCGGAGAAACCGCGAGGCGGATGGTGTAACCGGCGCGCTCGGTCAGGAGCCGGCTGTAGGTCTCGACGTGCCATTGCTTGCCGCCGTCATCGGAGCGCCACAGCGCGCCTTCCTGCGCGGTCGCGATGAGGGCGTACACCCGGTCGGGAGCCGACGGCGCGATGGCGACGTCGATCTTGCCCAGCGGCGGATGAGGCAGGCCGTGTCCCTTGATCTCCTTCCACGAGTCGCCGCCGTCATGCGAAACATAGACGCCGCTGGACGGCCCGCCGCTGGTCATCGCCCACGGGCGGATTTTCCATTCCCAGATGCCGGCGAACAGGATGTGCGGATCCTGCGGGTCCATCGTGAGTCCGGAGCAGCCGGCATCGCCATTGACGAACAGAGCCTGTTTCCATGTTTTGCCGCCATCCTCGGTGCGCCACACGCCGCGTGATTTCTCGGACTGCGTGCCCGTTCCCATCGCGCAGACGAAGACGTTCTGCGAATCGTGGGGATTGACGACGATCCGCGCGATCAACCCCGTATCGGCCAACCCCACATGAGTCCAGGTGCGCCCGGCGTCGGTGGACTTGTACACGCCGTCCCCAGGCGTGATGCCGTTGCGGATCACCCACGACTCACCGGTGCCAACCCAGATCACCGCATGATTGCTCGGGTCCACCGCCATTGCGCCGATCGACTGGACGGGCTCCTTGTCGAAGACGGGTTTGAACTTATGGCCGCCGTCGCTGGACTTCCAGACTCCGCCGGAGGCGGCACCGATGTAGTAGACGTTCGGGTCTCCGGGGACGCCGACAACGGCGCTCCCCCGGTTGCCGCGATCCGGTCCGACGAAGCGGAACTTCATCGATTCCAGATCTTTTTTCGTGACGTCTCGCGCCCCCGCGGCCGGCGGCACGCCGGCGAGCGCCAGCAAGCAAAGTGCGACGCACCACTTCGTGGACGCTCTGACATTCATCGGTCATTCCTCCGGGGCTTTTGGCGTCCACGATACCGGATTCGGAAATGCACCGAAAAGCAGGCGAGACCCCCCTCAGTCGACTGGAAGTGGTCGCTCTGGCGCGAATTCCCCTTTACGTATTCGCTTCGATGAACGCGTGCAGCTGTGACCTGCTGAGACTGCCGACGCGCGTCGCCACGGGATGGCCGTCCTTGAAGATCATCAGCGTTGGAATGCCGCGCACGCTGTAGCGGGTCGGTGTTGCGGGATTCTCATCTACGTTCAGTTTCGCGACGCTCAGCCGATCGGCGTACTCGCCTGCGGATTCCTCGACGAGGGGACCGATCATGCGGCAGGGGCCGCACCACTCGGCCCAATAATCCACGAGCACGGGCTTCGAGGAGGCCAGGACTTCCGTCTGGAAGGTCTGGTCGGTGACGGTCTTGATGGCTTGGCTCATCGGCTGAATTCTCCAGGTGGGCTCTTCCGAGCCTAAGGTATTGTTCCAATGTGTCGAGATAAAGACCGCTATACTGAAATCATTATTCCGTGTACTGAATAATTCAAGAATGGACAAGCTACAGGCCATGCAGCTTTTCGTGCGGGTGGTCGAGACCGGCGGTATCGCCCGGGCGGCCGCGAGCCTGCGGATTCCGAAGGCCACGGCCACGACGCTCATCCAGAGACTGGAGGCGTCCCTCGGCGTGAAGCTCCTGAATCGCACCACTCGCCGGGTCAGCGTCACGGCCGACGGAGCTGCCTACTACGCACGCGCGGCAGCCATTCTCGCGGAGGTGCGGGAGGCCGAGGAAGCACTGACGCAGCACTCCGCGGCGCCGCACGGACGAGTGCGTGTCGATGCGCCAACGCTCATTGCCCGCTCCGTGATCGTGCCGGCGCTACCGGGTTTCTTCGCGCGCTATCCTGACATCGAGCTCGCTCTCGCCTGCAACGAGAGGCACTTCGATCTGATTGCGGAAGGGATCGATTGCGCATTGTGGATCGGAGAGGTGGATGATCCGAACCTGGTCGCGCGTCGAGTCGGATTTCTCTACTTCGCCACCTGCGCGGCGCCGTCTTACCTCACGACACACGGGTCACCGACCCATCCGCGCGAGCTCGCCCAACATCGCTGCATCAACCGCTTCTCGCCGCGCACTGGAGAAACGGCGGAATGGATATTCTCGAAGGACCGGGAGCGCGTACACGCGGTTTTTCCCGCACACCTGGCGCTGGAAGACGACAACAGTTACGTGACTGCCGCGGAGGCCGGGTTGGGTCTCGCGCAGATGCCGGCATTCGTGGTCAAGGAAGCGATGGAGCGCGGCACACTCGATCTGGTGCTCGCCGACTGGCTGCCCGAGCCGTCACCACTGCACGTGGTGTATCCGCGTAGCCGGCACCTCTCGCGCCGCGTGCGTCTGTTCGTCGATTGGCTGTCGGCGTTGATAGCCGACCACGACGGCATCCAACTGCGATCCACGCTGCCCATGTCCGGATGATTCAGCCGGGATTCAGGCGCCGGGTATGACCCTTGCGGCAATCGACAGCAAACCACCGTCGTGGCAGGTGTCTCATGTCAGTAATCAGATTAATTGCCCGCAGCAGCTGCCTGATCAGCCTGGTCGCCTTTCTGGCCGGCTGCGTAGTTGTTCCCGGTCACGGTCCGCGCGAAGGCTATTACGACCGCCCGCATCACCGGTACTATCACGATCGCTCGTGGCATGAGTGTCACGAGCACGATGAGTACTGCCGCTGATCTGCGACGGGCGGCGCCCGGTCAGTCTCTACCCGAGTGACCGAAGCCGCCCGCGCCGCGCGCGCTGTCCTCGAAGGACGTGACCACCTCCAGCGCAACCTGCACCACGGGGACCACGACCAACTGGGCGATGCGCTCGCCGGGACGGATGAGGAAAGGCTCGCGCGCCCGGTTCCAGCACGACACCATGAGCTGGCCCTGGTAATCCGAGTCGATGAGCCCCACGAGGTTGCCGAGCACGACGCCGTGCTTGTGGCCCAGACCCGAGCGCGGCAGGATCACGGCCGCGAGACCCGGGTCATCGAGGTGGATCGCCATGCCCGTCGGGATGAGCTCCGCGCGGCCTGGCTCGAGTGTGAGCGGCGCCTCGAGACAGGCCCTGAGGTCCAGACCGGCGGAGCCTGCCGTGGCGTAGGCCGGCAGCGGGAATTCCGTACCGACACGCGGATCGAGGATTTTGATTTTGAGAGGCCGTCGCGCGGCGCCGAACGCCGCGCTCACGCCTGGGCCTGAGCGGAATCGCAGCGCGGCGATCCCGCGCGCGAGGCGGCGTACGACTCCGCGATGAGGCGCACGAGCTCCCGGGCCAGCGAGAGCTTGGAGCCCCTGCCGAGATCGCGACGGGCATTGCGCCAGAGGACGATGAGATGGTTGTCCTCGCACTCGAATACCTTGTTGTCGCCCACCTCATTGGCCGCGATCATGTCGAGGTTCTTCTTCAAGAGCTTGGCGCGCGCATTCTGCTCGACCGATTCCGTCTCCGCGGCGAAACCCACTACGAAGGGCCGGTCCGTCCGCGCGGCCACTGTGGCCAACACGTCGGCTGTGCGCTCCATGTTGAGATCGAGTGTGTTGGTGGTCTTCTTGATCTTCTGATCGTGCGGATTCGCCGGCCGATAGTCCGCAACGGCCGCCGTCGAGATGAAAATGTCGGCCCCGGCCACTTCCTGCAGCACGGCAGCCAACATGCTGTCCGCGCTCTCGACGTCCACACGGCGAACCCCCGCGGGCGTCGCCAGGCTGACCGGTCCAGCGACGAGAACGACCTCCGCCCCAGCCTCGCGCGCGGCCTGGGCGACTGCGAAGCCCATCTTCCCGGAGCTGCGGTTGCTGATGAAGCGCACCGGGTCGATCCGCTCGCGCGTGGGCCCGGCCGTGATCAGTACGCGCCGGCCCTGCAGTGCTCCATTGCGGGGCAGCAGCAGGTCGACGCGATCCGCAAGCTCGGTGGGCTCGAGCATCCGCCCTTCGCCGGTCTCACCGCAGGCCTGCTCTCCTTCGGCGGGTCCCCATACGTGGACGCCTCGCTGGCGAAGAGTCGAGACATTCGCCGCCGTCGCGGCATTCGCCCACATGATGCGATTCATGGCCGGCGCGACCGCGATCGACGCCTCGGTGGCGAGGCAGAGCGTCGCCAGCAAATCATCTGCGTGCCCACCCGCCAGCCGTGCCAGGAAATCGGCGCTCGCCGGTGCGACGAGCACCATATCCGCCCACCGCGCGAGCTCGATGTGCCCCATGGCAGCCTCGGCGGCCGCATCCCACAGCTCTGCGCGCACTGGACGACCCGATAGGGCCTGAAAAGTGACCGGCCCCACGAACTCGCGGGCCGCGGCGGTCATGACAACCTGTACCTCGGCACCGCGCTCGCTCAGGCGCCGGACCAGGTCCGCACTCTTGTAGGCAGCGATGCCACCGGTCACGCCGAGCAGGATGCGTTTGCCTTGCATGGGGGGATTATCGGATGCCGCTCCCCGGCCACGCAAACGGGCTATCTACAAATGCGCTATTTCACCCCGAAATACCTCGATTGACCGCCTCGCCGCTGTCCGGTCCGGGGGCAATGATGGGCGTCCGGTCACTCACCGGGTACACGGGAGAAGCCATGGAGCACGGAGCATCGAGCGCGATGGATGAGGCCGGCGCCTCGAGCGGGCCAAGTGCCCTCACCATCCGAGAGTGGCCCGAGGCGGAGCGCCCTCGCGAGAAGCTGCTCCGGAGAGGCGCCCACGCCTTGTCCGATGCGGAGCTGCTGGCGCTTCTCCTCGGATCCGGCATTCCCGGCTGCTCGGCCGTGGCGATGGCCCGCTTGCTCCTCAAGGACTTCGGTTGCCTGCGCGACCTGCTCAATGCACGCCTGACGCGCTGGCGGCGCAAGGGCATCGGCCAGGCCCGTTACGCTGCGGTGCAGGCGGCCGTCGAGCTCGCCAAGCGCCACCTGCACGAGCAGATGCGCATCGGCGCTCCACTGACGACTCCGCAGGCGACCCATCGCTACCTGCAGGCGCAGCTCCGGGACCGCCCGTACGAGGTCTTCTGCTGCATCTACCTCGATAACCGGCATCGCCTGATCGCCTTCGAGGAGCTCTTCCGCGGCACGGTCGACTGCGCGCAGGTGCATCCCCGCGAGGTGCTGCGCCAGGCCCTGCTGCACAACGCCAGCTCCGTGATCGTGGCGCACAATCATCCCTCCGGCGTCCTCGAGCCCAGCCCTGCCGATGACTTCATCACCCGCCGGCTGAAGGACCTCTTGGCTCTGATGGACGTGCGTATGGTCGATCACATCATCGTCGGCCAGAGCCGCTGCTATTCGTTCGCAGAGCACGGACTCATCTGAGTCGGCCCGAGCTCATGGCAGTTGAGCGGACGGTCACAGCCTTGGTTCCGGCGGACGCTGAGCGTGCCAATGCGTCTCACGCTGAAACGCCATGGCCGCACGGATCAGCGCGGTCTCATGACGCCCTGCCAGTTGCAGGCCGATTGGCATGTTGCCGTCTGTAAACCCCCCCGGCAGCGTCACGGTCGGATGACCGGTGAGGTCGAATGGCGCCGTGTAGCGCTGCAGTTTCAGAATCAGCTCAGGCTGGTCACCGAGCGTGCTGATCTCGCTGAGCGTCAGCGGTGCGAAAGGCTGCACCGGCACGAGCAGAGCGTCGATGGTCTGGAACAAGTGCGCAAAGCGTCCGCGCAAATCCATGCGCCGCAGACGGATGGCCTGGTAGTCCAACGCGCAGACCCTGAGACCCGCATCGAGGACAGACGCCAGCACCGGTCCATACTCATCCCTCCGTGCGGGAAACGTTGCGCCATGCGCAACAGCGGCCTCGAGGGCGCAGGCCGGCACCCAGTCTCTGATTGCCTGCGTCATATCGGGCACGCGGACCGGGACGACTCTCACGCCGAGGCAGCGAAACACCTCCTCTGCTTCGGCGGTGACCTTCCGCACGGTTGGGTCGACATCCACGGAATTCCATGTCGCATCGATGCCGAGCCGCAGGTCCCGCGCGCTGCCGTCGAAGGCATTGCCAACGGCGAACGGCTCGGCAAGGCTGGTGGGATCCCGGGCGTCCGGACCGGCGACGGCTGCGAGGATTGCGGCTGCGTCTGCGGCGCTCCTGGCGATCGGTCCCACATGGTCGAGGCTCGGCGCGAGCGGCAAGACTCCAAATCGGCTCACCCGCCCCCATGCGGGTTTGATCCCCGTCAGCCCGGTGGCGCCGCACGGCCAGCGGATCGATCCGCCGGTATCCGAGGCCAGTGCACCGTAACAAAGGCCGCCCGCGGTCGCGACAGCCGGGCCGCTCGATGAGATACCGGTCCAGTATGCCGCGTTCCACGGGTTCTTCGGCGGATTGATCCCGGGGTGATGATCGGAATACGCGCCTTCGGTCATCTGGAGCTTGCCGAGAAGGACCGCGCCTGCCTCCTTCAAGCGCGCCACGACGGTGGCATCCTCGTCCGGCACAAAGTCGCGATGTAACATCGTACCCGCGGCAGTCGGTACGCCTCTCGTCCAGAACAGGTCTTTGACACCGAGCGGCACGCCATGCAACGTTCCACGGTACCTGCCGGCGGCGATCTCCGCATCCGCTACTGCTGCTGCGGCCATTGCCTGCCCAGGCGTAGTGCGCGCATAACTCGCCAACTGACCGTCCAGACGGTCAATCCGCTCGAGTTGCGCGCGCGTCGCCTCGACCGAGGTCACCTCGCGCCGGCGCAGAAGATTTGCCAGCTCCGTCAACTGCAGAAAATGAAGGTCCATCAACGCCACCCGCATCACATGATCTGACCTGCGAGGACCTGCGCGACGAAGCGCGCGCACGCCTGTCCGACCTCTTCCGGAGAATCTTCCTGAAGAAAGTGTGCGCCCTGCACCCGAACGGTCTGTTGGTTCGGCCAGCCGCGGCAGAATTCCCTCTGGGCGCCGATGAGGAAACCCGCGGGCTCGGCATCGATGAACAGTTTCGGGATTGGGCTCTTTGATAGCCACTGCGAATACGACTCGACTGTCGCGACGACATCAGCGGGCTCGCCTGCGATCGGCAAATCCCGTGTCCAGGCCAGCATCGGCATCCGCGAGAGGCCGGGGTTGCGGTAATGACGCCGGTACACCTCCAGGACCTCAGGAGCGATGTTCCGCAGGGGGAGCAAGTACTCGATGAAGAGGTTCTTGTCGAGAATCAGCTCCTCGCCTGCGGGTGAGCGCTGCGCCTGGAAGAAGGCCCGGGTCGCGTCAGGCCATTCATCCCAGGAGCGGAACGGCCGCACGATCGACTCCATGTAGATGATCGCCTTGACCCGCTCGGGGTGGCGTTGCGCCCACGAGAACCCCAACGCTGATCCCCAGTCGTGGACAACGAGTATCACGTTACGTTCGATCCGCAGCTTCTCGAACCACGCGTCGAGATACCGTTGGTGATCGGCGAAGCGGTAACGGCCGGCCGGCTCGGGGCCGGAATTGCCCATCCCCACGTAATCGGGAGCCAGACAGCGGCCGAGCGGGAGCAGATGCGGAATGATGTTGCGCCACAGATAGGATGGCGTCGGATTGCCGTGCAGGAACACGATCGGATCGCCCGCACCGACGTCGACATAGGCCATGTTCGTACCGAGCACCTCGGCATACTTCCGATAGGAAATGTCTTCTGTGGAGATGGCGGGATGCGGCATGGGATACACTCCTTTCGCGTGAACACCAGCAAACTATATTAGATGGTGTCTATTGTGTCAACCAGCAAAATGTGTATGCTCGTGTCTATGCTCTGGTCCGAGAAATACGGTGTCCCGCAGGAGCTGGCGCTTCTCTACGATTTCGCGAACACGCTCGATTGCCGCCGATACGTCGAGCAGGGAACGGCGCACACGGGCGGAGACGAGTTGGCAACCCCGCAGCAGATGGATGCATGGATGCGGACGCACCACCTCTTGCAGGCTGGCGGGCACGTTGATGCGGCGGATCATCGTCGCGCGCTCGTTCTGCGTGACGCGCTTCGTGCGTTTCTGGAGTCTCCACCGGCCGACCGGCGGCAAGATGCTGCTGCAGCCCGTCAGCTGACATCCGCAAGCAGGGAGTTCCCGCTGACGCTGACCATCGGGCGCGATGGCGCTGTCGCCTTGCAACCCGCGCCGGGTGCGAGCCCGATCGGCCGCGTTCTCGCTGAAATGTACGGTTTGGCCGTCACCGGTCGACTTCCGCGCCTGAAAGCCTGCGCCTCGGAGGATTGTCGGTGGATTTTCTTCGATCGTTCCAAGCCCGCCAATCGACACTGGTGCTCGTCGAGTTTGTGCGGCAATCGTCAGAAGACCCGGGCCTATCGACACCGGCATCGTGAGCAATCGCAGCGCTGAAGTGGCAGTCGCAGCCGTGCTGCCGCTTTGGCCGGTTCAGGCGCCGGACCCCAAGTCCAGGCTCGTCCATGAGCGAGAGGCGAAGCCGCCCTCCGAGACCTGGGCGGCCGACCCCAGCCCGATTGTCACGGCACGAGCACCGTCTGTCCGGTGGTCGTCCGCGACTCCAGCCGCACGTGCGCTTCCGCGGCCCGGGACAGCGGCAGGCGTAACCCCACCTGCGCGCGAATGATGCCGTTCGCCATCGCCTCGAAGCTCTCCTTCGCCATGGTCTCGAGGGCGGCCCGGTCGCGGAGGTAATGAAACAGCATCGGCCGCACGACCGCGTTCGACCTGGCCGCGAGGCGCGAGATCGCGAACGGTGGCACCGGACCGGAGGACTGGCCGAAGTTGACGAGCGTTCCGAGGTAGCCCAGGCAGTCGAGCGACCCTGAAAAGGTGTCGGCGCCCACTGAGTCGTACGCAACCTCGACTCCCTTGCCCGCTGTGATCTGCGCGACGCGCTCCACGAAATTCTCCGCGCGGTACAGAATGACATGGTCGGCGCCGCATTCGCGAGCGACCGCGGCCTTCTCCTCCGACCCCACTGTTGCGATCACCGTCGCTCCCAGATGTTTGGCCCACCTGACCAGAGGCTGACCCACCCCGCCCGCCGCGGCATGGATCAACAGCGTCTCTCCGGGCCGCACGGCATGCACCCTGCGAAGCAGCATGCACGCGGTGAACCCCTTGATCGTCAGCCCCGCAGCGGCTTCGTCGCTGATGGCATCCGGCAGGTGCAGCGCCAAAGAAGCCTTCAGGAGGCGTCTTTCCGAATACGCCCCGTAGCCTTGATCGATGTAAGCAATCCGATCGCCGGCCGCGAATCCCCTCACCCCGGCCCCCACTTTCTCGACGACTGCGGCCGCCTCCAAGCCCGGAATTCCCGGCAACTCGAGCGTGTGATAGAGCCCCGAGCGCACATAGGTGTCATGAAAGTTGACGCCAATTGCCGTATGCCGGATCTGCAGCTCACCGGGTCCGGGATCGGCGACCTGCACCGATTCGTACAGCAGCTTTTCCGGGCCGCCGGCCTCTCGCAGCACGATCGCGTAGCTCATGATCTCAGCGCCCCTCCGGGTCAGGTCAGTGTCAGGTCCCGTGTCCAGCCGAACGGATCCGGCGCGCGCCGCTCCTGGATCGAGAGCAAGGCCTCACGCAGATGCCTGGCGACGACATCGGTCTCACGCAGCACATACTCGCGTCCGTCGGCTTCCGCCAGCAAAGCGATAGGGCCGACGATGGCGGCCGTGCCGCAAGCGAACAACTCGCTGCAGCGGCCGCTGCCGATGCCCTCGAGCACCTCATCGAGCGCCATGCGCCGCTCGTGAGTGCGATACCCGAGACTGCCTGCCAGGGTGAGGAGCGAATCGCGCGTGACTCCGGGCAGGATGGCGCCGTCGAGCTCCGGCGTATGCAGCTCGCCATCCAGCACCGCGAACAGGTTCATTCCCGAGAGCTCCTGCAGGTACCGATGCTCCCGGCCATCGAGCCACAAGGCGATGGTGCGGCCGGCAACCACCGCGGTGGTGGAAGCGCGAAGCGCTGCGGCATAGTTGGCGGCGGCCTTGGCCTCGCCGATCCCGCCGGCCGCCGCACGCACCTCGGCGCGCTCGATCATGACCTGCATCGCGCTCGAGGCATAGGACTCGACCGGGTTCGCGATGACCATGAAGCGGAAAGTGTTGGAGTTGCGCAGCATGTAGCTGCTCTCCGTGCCGAACAGGAACGGCCGCAGGTAGAGCGAGCGGCCCCGACTGCGTCGGCATGATGTCGCTGCAGGCGTGCGTCACCGCGGTGATGCCCTGGAAGAAGAGCGCCTCGGGAACGGGGGGCATCGACAGCCGCTCTGCCGAGCGCATCATCCGCCTGCAGTTGGCATCGGGACGAAAGAGGTTGGGCCGGCTCTGCCCAACCCGATAGGCCTTCAGGCCCTCGAACACCAGCTCGGCATACTGCAGGGCGCGCGATCCCGGCCACAGCTCGATCGGGCCATAGGGGAGCAGGCGTCCCCGCTGCCACGCACCATCCCGCCACTCGGCAGCGAACATTACCGGGGCGTTGATCCTGCCGAAGCCGAGGCGCTCGGGGAGCTCGAAAGCTGCGACAGCTGCCGCGACCCCGGGATCGATGTCATAGGCGCTCATTCAGCCTCGCAGATAGGCATCGGTGCCGGTCAGCCAGTCCTGGCGCGGAGGCGCGAAGATATCGACGTCCAGAGTAGCCTCGAGCGCCACGGCGCGATGCGGCAGGTTGGAGGGAATGATCACCACCTCGCCGGCTCTCACCGTGACTTCCTGCTCGTCGGCGGCGCCGAACCAGAAGCGAAGCGCGCCGCTCAAGATGTAAGTGACCTGCTCGTTGTCGTGCGAGTGCCGCGGGACTTCCTCGCCGCTCTCGAAATGGACGTGGGCGATCATCATGCGATCACCGGTGATCAGCTTGCGGCTGAGCCCCTTCTTGAGCTGCTCGGCGGGCATGTCGTCCCAGCGATAGCGGTGAACCAGTTCCCCAGTGCTCGATTTCATCTCATTTTCCCTCGGTTGGATCAGGTTGCTGAGAATCTCACATCCGGCCGCGGCGTAGTCACTGCGCTGCAGGCGCGATCGCAATGACGCGCGCCGGGAAGCCCGTGCCATGGGCGGGCTTCGGAAAACTCACCATCACCAGCGCTCCGGCCTCGGGCACCTGGTCGAGGTGCGCCAACATCTCGATCTGGTAGTGATTGGTGCCGAGCACGTACGACTCCAGTGAGTAGTTGTCGTGCGAGGCGCCGATACCGCCGTCGGTATCCGTCGTCTCGTGACCAATGGCGGCGACGTGGCGCTCGTTGATGAGGAACTGCAGCACCGGCAGGCTCCAGGCCGGGTAGTGACCCATGCCCTTGGCGTCCTGGTTCTGCATCGCCGCCTGGTTGGGCCAGCGCTGCGACCAATCCGTGCGCATCGCGACGAATGCATGCGCGGGAATGCGGCCGTGGCGGCGCTCCCAAGCGCGGACATCCTGCATGCCGAGCGCATAGTCGGGATTGCGGGCAACCTTGTCGTGCACATCGAGCACCACCAGCGGCAGCAGCATGTCCTCAGGGGAGATGCGGTCCACGCTCTTCAGTCCCAGATGAAAATGCGCGGGCGCATCCACGTGCGTGCCCCACTGGCCCACGTGGGTGTACTGATCGACCTGAAAGCCGACCTTGGGGATCGTGTAGAGCGAGCGCACCGTCATGGAGCCGAAGCCCTTCCAATGGGGCGTATCGGGCCCGAAGGTGTGCGTCAGGTCGACGTAACGGGCGTGGAGGAGGGATCGCTCGTAGAGAGGCCAGAAGCCCACGGCGGCCGCAGGCTGTGCCGCAGCGCGAACGGGTGGCAGGCCGATGAGGGATGCGCAGGCGAGCACGCAAACCAGGAGCGCTTGTGGAAGTCTCATGCGAAGTCCCCTCGAGGATGCTGCCCTCATCTTACGGAATGCCCCGCCCGCGAGGTCGCCGCGCCGCGGGTGACTTGTCCGAACCCCACCGGACTGGTATAAAGCTCGGCTCCCGTGGGGCAGCTCTGCCGTCCCCACGCCCAAGTAGCTGAATTTCAAGGTCGATTCATATGTCGCGCGTCTGCGAGATCACCGGCAAAAGGCCGGCCGTCGGAAACCGCGTCTCTCACGCGAACAACAAGAAGCGCCGCCGCTTCCTGCCGAACCTGCATACCCAGCGGTTCTGGCTCGAGACCGAGAAGCGCTGGGTCTCGCTGCGCGTGTCCACCAATGGCATGCGCACGATCGAGAAGAAAGGGATCGACAAGGTCGTGGCCGAGTTGCGTGCCCAGGGCCGGAAGATCTGAAGGAGCCCCCATGCGCGAGAAGGTCAAGCTGCTCTCCTCGGCCGGTACCGGCCACTTCTACGTGACCACCAAGAACAAGCGCCTGCACCCCGATAAGCTCGAGGTGCGCAAGTTCGACCCCGTGGCACGCAAGCACGTCTCCTACAAAGAGACCAAGATCAAGTAACCGGCTGTCCGGGTAGTGCCTCACTGAGACACTACCGCTGTCCGGTCCGGTGGCGGCGAGACCTCAGTCAGCGATCGCCGCCGAGCCCTTCTCGCCCTTCAGGGCCGTGCAGAGCTCGATCGCTTCGCGCGTCTGTGCCAGTCCCCGGGCCGTGCCGGGCACCTGATCGATCCTTGGCGTGAAGAACGCCGTCAGCCGGGCAGCCTCGGCCTGAGAGCACCCGTCCCTGCCGGCGATTTCCGGCAGGTTCCCGCCTGAAAAGATGCCCGTGCGCGCGACGATGCGCTGATAGTGGCCGGTGAACCAGCGCCACAGTTGATCGCGCTGCGCCGGGGTGTCGCGGCCGCCCTGCAACACCATCGCCATCTCGCCCACCTTGACCTTGTCGGTAAGGGCGAAATCGCGCGCGACATCGGCCTGCGCGCCCTGCGCATGACCCAACGCGACGAGCATCGCATTGCGCTTGACCGGATCGGTCGTCACGCCGACCTGTTGGATCAGCGCGCTCACGACAGGCCCACCGCGGTCCTCTACTGCGACCGAAAGGACGGTCGACAGCAGATCGGGATTGGCGGCATCGAGGTCGAGCTGCCCATCCTGGCCGCGCGCGAGGGCCGCCCCTGCCTGCTTCAGCAGAGCCGCTCTGACTTCCGGTACCTCGAAGGTAACGCCGAGCTGTTCCGCCAGCGCGCTACGCAGCAGCGCGTCGTCTGCCGACTCGCCGATGCGGCGCTGGTAGCCCAGCGCTTCGAGTCGCGGCAGATAGGCCTTCGCTACCGCGTCACGAACCGCCGTGCGCTTCGTGCCCGAATCCGCCCCGTAGTGGTAGATCCACGCTACGGTTCGCAGTGGCGCAAGCGATACCTCGCGCACCTTCGATGGCGCGAGCTTCTGCATCACATCGAGGACTTCCTGAGCAGTGAGCGTTCCGCGCTGAAACGCCGCGCCTTCGGAATCGACATAGGCGAGCTGCTCCGCATCGCTCGCCGCGGAGATCACCTGGCTCAATGCCATGCGGTCCGGTTTTGCCATCTCGAAGCGGTAATAGCCGGCGCCGGCGGCGTTCGGCATATACCACCTCGGACAGGCACCCCTGATCTTCATCCGTGCCGTGTGCCGGGTGAGCAACTGACACTGAGCGCCCCCCGGAAAACGCACGCAGACTGGAACCCCCCACAGATGGCTCGGATCTCCCTTGGAGCCGAGCGGCAGATACCGGCTCTGTGTCAGATCGAGGATCGGTCCCCCGGCATGCGCGCAGTCGAGCCGGGTCGCCACCAGCGGGACACCGTTCTGATCGAGGAAGCTCCTGAAGGCCTGCTCGAAGGCCGCGCCCCGGTGAGCGGCCGCGGCGATCGCGCCGATCAGATCGCTCGCCTGTGCATTGCCGAACGCATGCGCCTTGATGTACGCCTGCATCCCGTGTTGGTACACCGCCGGTCCGACGAAGTGCTCGAACATGCCGATCACCGCGGCGCCCTTCAGATAGGTGATCCCGTCGAAGGCGGTGTCGATGTCGCCATTGCCGGTGATCGGCTGACGGATCATCCGTGCGCTGACCAGGCTGTCGTTGGCCATCGCCATCTCGCCGGACTCGATGCGGCCGAGGTCCGTGCGGTAGTCCGGATGCAGCTGCTCGGCGACCTTCTGCTGCATCCAGGTCGCGTACGCCTCGTTCAACCAGATGTCGTTCCACCATTTCAACGTGACGGTGTCACCGGTCCATTGATGCGCGAGCTCGTGGGCCTCCACGTTGAAAGTGCTGCGCACCGCCTGCGGGGTGGAGTTCCGGTCGAGGAGCAGCAGCCAGTCACGGTAGGTCACCAGACCCGCATTCTCCATTGCGCCCGCGGAGAAATCCGGCAAGGCCGCAAGGTCGATCTTCCCGAACGGGTAACCGAAGCCGTAGTAGCTCTCCTCGGCCTCGATGATCCCGGGCACCATTGCGAGCGCGCGCTGCATCTTCGGGCGGTTGCCGCGCGTGGCGATGCCACGCACCGGCACCGGCTCTGAGCGCCAGCGCGTCGGCGGGATCGTCGGACCCTGCACGATGTCCCAAGGTCCGACGGCCCACGCATACAGGTATGTCGGCAAGGGCTTCGTCGGCGCGAATGTGAGGGTCTTCCAGCCGCCGGGATTCTTCTTCTGGCTCGCAAGGACGGTGTTGGCAACCGCGGTATCCGCGTCGGGGATGGTGAGACTCAGAGTGAGCGGGGCTTTGAAGCCGGGCTCATCGAAGCAGGGGAATGCGAGGCGCGCGCTGATCGGCTCCATTTGGGTCATCGCGTATGCCCGGCCGGCGAACACCACTTTGTAATAGCCCTGCAGAGTGGCGTTGTAGGGAGCACTGAAGGAGATCGTCAGAGTGAGCCGCTGCGGCTCGACGACCTCGCCCAAATCGATCCGTGCGAGCCCAGCCTGGGGCACCGCCTCGCGATAGCGGCCGGAGTGTTCATGTCCGTGAGCGTCGGCCACCGAGATGTTGGTCACACGCAGGTCTTTACCGTGCAGCCACAGATGATCCGATGGCTTCTTGAGGTCCACCGTGATCGTCACCTCGCCGCGGTAGCCCGGCGCGGATGGGTCGCCTTGCAGCGCGAGCGCGTAGGATCGCGGCACGGCCCAGCGCGGCAGCATCTTGAGCGGCGGCGCCTCGTCTGCGGGCACGACGGCCGCGACGGAGCCGGCCGGTGCGGCCAGCGCCGGAACCGACAACAGGGACAGAATGGAAAGCAGAGCGATGCGAAACGTGCGCATTTCCTTCGAACCCTTGCAGCGCGCGGACGTCCCAGTCGACCACATCCATCACCGGGCCGGCAAGTCGGCTCACCGAGTCGCCGAGTCCTCTCACGTCATTTGTGTGCTACGCGCGCGGTTCGATGCTGCGCAGATGGCGCCGGGCAGAGATCCACGCCCCGAGCCATCCGAGTGCCATCCCGCCACCGAAGAGTATGCCGAGAACCTGACCCGACGGGCCCTGCAGCGCGTAGCGGCTGCCATAGAGCTGCGCAAGCGTTGCAACCGGCTGATTCAGCACCAGGATCGCGGCCTCCAGGATTGCCCACGCGAGCACCGCGCCGCCGATTCCATACAGGAGCCCGGTATAGAGGAATGGCCGGCGCACGAATGCATTGGAGCCGCCGACGAGCTTGGTGACCTCGATTTCGGCGCGCCGGTTGAGGATCTCCAGCCGAATGGTGTTGCCGATGACCGCGAGTACACCGGCACCGAGCAGAGCGGCGGCGATCAGCACCAGGCGCCGCAGCACCGCCAGAATGGCGTTGAAGCGCAGCACCCACTCGGTGTCGAGCTGCACGACGTCGACCTCCGGCCAGGCGGCGAAATAACGGCGCAACGACTCGATGGCTGCGGGGCTGGCGGCGCCGTGCCGCGGCACGACGCGCAGTACGTTGGGCAGCGGGTTGGATTTGAGCGCATCGAGCGCATCGCCGAATCCCGAATATTTGCGGAACTCCTGCAGACCCTCGTCCGCCGCAATCACCGTGACCTGCGCGACGTCGGGCCGCTGCCGGGCATCGCCGGCCAGCTGTTGCGCCTTGGCGAGCGGCACACCGGACTTGAGATACACCGACATGTCGACCGCGTGACTGAATCCGCCCGTGGCCGACTGCGCGTTGGTGATGAAGAGTCCGAGCGCCGCCGGCAGTGCGAGCGCGAGGCCGATGACGAGCAGTGTGAGCACGGTGGCGAGCGGATTGCGCTTCAGCCTGCCGAGGGAGCCGAGCAGGGCTTGCACGTGCCGTGTGCCGAAGATCGCCGGGCTCATCGCTTGGCGACCACGTGCGGCAGCGGATCGGCGCCGGGGCCCTGGATCTCGCCGCTCGCGAGCACGATCTCGCGCTTGGCGAGCTCCCGCACGATGTGTTGGTCGTGAGTCGCCACCAGCACCGTGACGCCGACGTCGCTGAAGCGTCGGAAGAGACGCATCACCTCGAGCGACAGGTCGGGATCGAGGTTGCCCGTTGGCTCATCGGCGATGATGAGCGGCGGCTTACTGACCACGGCGCGGGCGATGCCGACCCGCTGCTGCTCGCCGACCGAGAGCTCAGCGGGGAGCATCCGCTCCTTGCCGAGCAGGCCCACCTGATCGAGGGCGGCGCGCACCCGTTTGTCGATCTCCTTGAGCGGCGAGCCGGCGACGACCAGAGGCAGGGCGACATTGTCGAACACCGGCCGGTCGGCAAGGAGCTTGTGATCCTGGAACACGACGCCCAGATGGCGGCGGAATGCCGGAATGTGGCGCGCCTTGAGCGTGCCGGTACTCTTGCCGTTCACCGTGACCGTGCCGCGCGTCGGCCGCTCGAGCAGCGCGACCAGCTTCAGCACGGTGCTCTTGCCCGCGCCGGAGCGGCCGGTGAGAAAGGCCATCTCGCCGCTCTCTATCCGGAAGCTGACGTTGGTGAGGGCTTCCCGCCCGTTGGGATAACGCTTGCTGACGCGCTCGAAGACGATCATCGCGTTGACGGCCCGTTCGGTCGCTCTTATGGCTGCGGCTGGGCCGCCGGCTCCCGCGGCCCCTCGACGAGGGCGCTCGCGAACGCGCGGGCATCGAACTCCCCGAAATCCTGTGGCTGCTCCCCGATGCCGATGAAGCGAATGGGCAGACCCAGGCGGCGGGCGATCGCGATGACGATGCCGCCCTTGGCGGTGCCGTCGAGCTTGGTGAGCGCTATGCCGGTCACGCCGATCGCCTCGTGGAATTGGATCGCCTGCGAGAGCGCATTCTGACCCTGGTTGGCGTCCAGGACCAGCAGGACTTCGTGGGGGGCGGAAGGCTCGACACGCTGCACGACGCGCTTCACCTTCTTCAGCTCCTCCATCAGGTGCGACTGGCTGTGCAGCCGGCCGGCAGTGTCCGCCAACAGCACGTCGGTCGCCCGCGCGCGCGCCGATTGCATGGCATCGAACACCACCGCCCCGGGGTCGGCGCCGGCGCGCTGGGCGACGAACGCGGCACCAGCCCGTTCGGCCCACACCTGCAGCTGTTCGATGGCGGCCGCGCGAAAGGTATCGCCTGCGGCGAGCGAGACGCTGTACCCCTCACCGGCGAGCCTCCGGGCCAGCTTGCCGATGGTGGTGGTCTTGCCGGAGCCATTGACGCCGATCACCAGGATCACGAACGGCTTGCGGCTCTCGTCCATACTCAACGGCCTGGCGCAAGGCTGCAGAATCTCGACGATCGTCTCGCGCAGCGCATCGATCAACGCCCCGACGTCGGCGAGCTCCTTGCGCGCGACGCGCTTGCGCAGATCCGCCAGGATATCCTCGGTGGCCTCGACACCAACATCGGCGGTGAGTAGCCGCGTCTCCAGCTCCTCCAGAATTTGCGCATCGATCTGCCGTCCCCTGAAGAGGTCGGCCAGGTCGTAGGTGAGCCAGGAGTTGCCGCGATTCAGCCGGCTGCGCAGCCGCTTGAAAAAGCCCTGGCGCTCTTCGGCCTCGGCTGCGCCGTCTTTGGGTTTGCGTCCGAACATGGGTATCCGCCTCGTAGTGTATCGTAGCGGCGAGTGAGAGCAGTCCTTTGAGCCGCCCGCCGCCCGCAGCCCGCCATGGTGCCTCCGCCCGGACCTTGCGGATCATCGGCGGTACCTGGCGCGGGCGGCGGCTGCGCTTTCCGCCTTCGCCGCAGATCCGCCCCACACCCGACCGCGTCCGCGAGACGCTCTTCAACTGGCTCGCAGCCCGCGTGCCGGGCGCGCGCTGCCTCGATCTCTTTGCCGGAAGTGGCGCGCTCGGCCTCGAAGCGCTGTCGCGGGGCGCCGCGCACGTGACCTTCGTCGAGCACGACGCCGCCGCGGCGCGCGAGATCGCAGCACGCCTTGCGGAATGGGGCGCTCACACCGCCCGCGTGGAGCAGGCCGATGCCAGGAGGTTTCTCGACCGGACGCCGGCTGCGCCCTTCGATATCGTATTCCTCGATCCGCCCTTCGCCTCGAGGCTGCTCGCCGAGGCCGCGGCCCGACTGGCGCAGGGCGGCTGGCTGTCAGACGGCGCGCTGATCTATGTCGAACGTGCCGCCGCGGGTACTGCCGCCGCGCCCGCCATGGCGGCACCCGAGGTGCCGCCGGCCTGGACGCCCCTCAAGGCGAAGCAGGCCGGCGAGGTCGGGTATCATCTCTACTCGACAGCCGCGCCGGGGACCGACACCGCATGAGCCGCAATGCCATCTATCCGGGAACCTTCGACCCGATTACCAACGGCCACCAGGACCTGGTGCGGCGCGCGGCCAAGGTCTTCGACCGCGTCATCGTGGCGATCGCGTCCAACACCAACAAGGCGCCGATGTTTCCGCTGGATGCGCGCATCGACCTCGCGCGGCGTGTCCTCGACGACCTGCCGAACGTCGAGGTGCTGGGTTACTCCGAGCTGACCGTCGCATTCGCGAGCAGACATCGCGCCACAGTGATCATCCGCGGCCTGCGCGCCATTTCCGATTTCGAGTTCGAGTTCCAGCTCGCCAACATGAATCGCCACCTCGACCGCGACATCGAGACGGTCTTCCTGACCCCTCAGGAGCAGTTCACCTTCATCTCCTCATCGCTGGTGAGAGAGATCGCCATGTTGGGCGGCGACGTGGGCGAGTTCGTCCACCCGATCGTCGAAGCGGAGCTGAAGAAGCACCGCAAGGCGAAATGACTCACTGCTGACAGCCGGGACAGTAATACGTGGACCTTCCCTGCTGGGTCAGCTGACGGACGGGCGCGCTACAGACCCTGCAGGCCTTCCCGGCACGCTCGTAGACGTACAGCTTCTGGCGAAAGTAGCCCGGCTCACCGTCCGCGCCCACATAGTCCCTGAGTGTCGTTCCGCCGACCCTTATCGCCAGCGAGAGGACGGCCCGCACCGCCTTCACCAGCCGCGCCGCCTCCTGCCGCGTGAGGCTCTGCGCCCGCCGCCTGGGCCTGATCCTCGCCCGAAAGAGCGCCTCGCTCGCGTAGATATTCCCCACGCCCACGACCAGCCGGCTGTTCATCAGCACTTGCTTGATCGACGCCTTTCGCCGCCGGGTGATGCGCCACAGGTATTGCGCATCGAATTCCCGGTCGAAGGGCTCAGGAGCGAGTCGTGCCAGCAGCGGATGCTGCCGTGGGTCATCACTGGTGTAATGAAGGCTACCGAAGCGGCGCGGATCGTTGAATCGCAGCGTACGGCCGGAGTCGAGCAGCAGATCGTAATGATCGTGTGTGGTGCGCGGTGTGCCGGCGGGCAGAACCCGCAGGGAGCCCGACATGCCCAGATGCACGAGCAGAGTGCCGGACTCGACGTTGATCAGCAGGTACTTGGCGCGCCGCGCCGTCCCGGTGACGCGCTGATTCGCCAGCTTCGCCGGCAGGTCGTCCGGCACGCGCCAGCGAAGCCGCGGCTCGTGCACCGTCAGCGCGACGATGCGGCGGCCGGTGACGTGTGGGTCCAGCCCGCGTCGGGTCGTCTCGACTTCCGGGAGCTCAGGCATCGCGCCTCGGCGGCGGAAGCATTCTCCTCAGGACGGAGTCGCGCAGCAGGTAATGATGAGCCAGCGCCGCGGCCGTGTGCAGGCCGGCGACGATGAGAACCAGGTCCGCAAAGTCGCCGTGCAGGTCCTCGATGGTGCGCTTGAGTGCGAGATCGCCGGGAACCAGCTTCGGTATGGTGTAGATGTTGAAGAGCACGTCACCGCGCTGCCAGGCGTTGAGGAAGCCGAGCACCACGGTCGTCGCAACCAGAAGATAGAGTCCGTAGTGCACGACTCTCGCAGCGACGCCGATCCAGCCCGAGTTGGCGAGGGGCAGTCTCCGTCCGGCACTGGCACGCCACAAGACACGAGTGATCAACACGGCGGCGAGCGTCGCGCCGAGCGCGATGTGCACGGAGCGGGCGTCGATCCTTGGCGCACCTTTCGCAAAGAAGTCGATCGTCTGACCGAGGGTCCAGAGACTCAGAACGAGCATCGCCGTGAGCCAGTGCAGCAGAATGCTGAGGCCGTCATAGCGCGCGGCCGGCACCGCAATCGCCGCCGTGACCTGCGCAATCGTCGTGGAAGTCTCTGTCTGCATGGGTGGCTCCGCGGGCAACTGTACCGGGTCCTGCACCGTATGCAATTTGGCTGACCGGATCCTGACCGATGCGGCCGACGACAGGGAACCGGCCCCGCACCGCGGGATTGTTCTGCATCGCGAAAGATTGCTCCGGAGGCTCCCATGACGACAATGAAAGCCGTACGCATCCGCGCCTTCGGCGGACCAGAGGTACTCGAGCTCGCCGACATCGAGAAGCCGGAGCCTGGCGAGGAAGAGGTGCTGATCCGGGTGCGCGCCGCAAGCGTCAACCCGGTCGACTACAAGATCCGCTCCGGGACCTATCCTGTGGTGAAGCAGGACCAGCTGCCGAAGGTGCTCGGCCGCGACGTCGCGGGCGAGATCGAGCGCTGCGGGAGCGCTGTGCGCAACTTCAAGGCAGGTGACACGGTCTATGCGATGCTCGACGGCGGACCCGGCGGCTATGCCGAGTACGTGACGGTCAAGGCGGATCTCGTGGCGCCGAAGCCGGGGCAGCTCGACTACCGGGCGGCGGCAGCCGTACCGCTCGCAGGACTGACCGCCTGGCAGGGGCTCTTCGACCATGGTCATCTCGAGGCCGGGCAGAGCGTCCTGATCCACGGCGGAGGAGGCGGTGTCGGCCACCTCGCCGTGCAGTTTGCGAAGGCCAGGGGCGCGACCGTCGCCGCCACCGGGGCCACGGAGGATCAGGAGTTCCTGAGGGAGCTCGGCGCCGACCAGGTGATCGACTACACACGCGAGCGCTTCGAAGAGCGGGTGCGCGAGCTCGACCTCGTGCTCGACCTGGTGGCGGGTGAGACGCAGGAGCGCTCCTGGGCAGTGCTCCGCGACGGTGGCACGATGATCTCGTCACTGGCACGACCATCGGAGGACAAGGCGCGCCGGCGGCATGCGCGGGCGGAGAACTTCATCGCCCACCCGGATCGCGAGGAGCTCATCGAGATCGGGCGGCTGATCGACGCGGGGCGGGTGCACCCCCACGTCTCCGCGGTGTTCGAGCTCAAGGATGCCCGCGATGCCCAGGCTCAGCTCGAGGAGAAGCACATCCAGGGCAAGGTGGTCCTCCAGATGGGCTGAGATACCCCCCGTATGGGGGATTCCGGAAGTCGGCACGGAGGTGCAAGCTGCTGTGCCACAAGGGGAAAAGGCTCCCCCGCGAGGAACTTTTCGGGCCTCTTAGCACTCCAATCTGCCGAGTGCTAAAATGCCCGCCCAACGAATCGGAGACTGCATGACCGCCAATACCGCATTGATTGCCCGTCCCGGTGATCTGGCGCTCGCCGGTCCGGTCGGGAGCTTGGATGCGTACCTCGACCGCGTCGGACGAATCCCGGTCCTCACCCGGGAAGAGGAGCGCGACCTGGCCGAGCGCTTCCGCTCGCACGACGACCTCGACGCCGCCCGTAAGCTGGTGCTCTCGCACCTGCGTTTCGTGGTGCACATCGCGCGCGGGTACAGCGGCTACGGGCTGCCGGTCGGCGATCTGATCCAGGAAGGTAACGTGGGCCTGATGAAGGCCGTGAAGCGCTTCGATCCGGCGCTCAACGTGCGCCTGGTGTCCTTTGCCGTGCACTGGATCCGTGCGGAGATCCACGAGTACGTGCTGCGCAACTGGCGGCTGGTGAAGATTGCGACGACCAAGGCGCAGCGCAAGCTCTTCTTCAACCTGCGCCGGTTGAAGAAGAACCTGACATGGCTCTCCGCGGAGGAGACGGCGGCGGTTGCGCGCGACCTGGGCGTGACACCGACCGAAGTGACGGAAATGGAGAAGCGCCTATCGGCGCGCGACATGTCCTTCGACCCGACGCCGGAGTCGGACGAAGAGGAAACGTATAGCCCCGCAGCCTACCTGCCGGCACCGGGTGCAGATCCGGCAGAGCGGGTGGAGAGCGCGGAATGGGAAGACGACTCCTCGGCGCGTCTCCACGATGCGCTCGGGCACCTGGATGACCGCAGCCGCGATATCGTGGAGCGCCGATGGATGGCCGAAGACAAGGCGACCCTGCACGAGCTCGCCGACAAGTACGGCGTCTCTGCGGAGCGGATCCGTCAGATCGAGTCGAATGCGCTGGGCAAGCTGAAGGGCTTCATGGGGTCGGAGGCCGTCCCGGCCTAACCCGCCGCCTGCAGCACCGCAGCCGCGACCCGCTGGTGCATAGCCTTGTCGAGCGGGTCCGGCACCAGCGCATCGCCCTCTGCCTGCTCGGCGATCGTCCGCGCAGCCGCCATCAGCATGGCATCCGTGAAGCGCGCGGCACGCGCGGCTAGCGCCCCCTTGAACAGGCCAGGGAAGGCGAGCACGTTGTTGATCCCCTTGCCATCGGCCGCGAAAGCGGCGCCGCGCTCGCGCGCCACGAGCGGCTCGATCTCCGGGTCGGGGTTGGAGAGCGCCAGGATCACCTGGCCCGCCCGCACCCACTCGGGCCTGATGAGACCCTTTGCCCCGGTGGTCGCGATCACGATATCGGCACGCTGCATGATCGACTCCAGCGTCGCTCCTTCGCCGCCCAGCGCCACCAGACGCGCCACCGCATCGGGATTGCGGTCCGCGCCAAGCACGCGCTTTGCGCCGCCGGCGCGCAGCAGCCGCACGATACCGAGTCCCGCGGCGCCGAGCCCGATCTGACCAATCACGCTCTCCTCCCAGCGCCTGCCCGCACGCCGCGCAGCGTTGGTCAGCGCCGCCAGCGCCACCACGGCAGTGCCGTGTTGGTCATCGTGCAGCACCGGCTTCTGCAGCCGCTCCCGCAGCAGCCGCTCGACCTCGAAGCATTCGGGCGCGGCAAAGTCCTCGAGCTGGATGGCGCCAAAGGAGAGATGAATGCGCGCGACGATCTCCGCCACCTGCTCCGGCTGCCGCTCCTCGAGCAGGATCGGCACCGCCGACAAACCGACGAGATCGGAAAAGAGCGCGGCCTTGCCCTCCATGACCGGCAGCCCCGCGAGCGGCCCGATGTCGCCGAGGCCGAGAACCGCGGTCCCGTTGGTGACCACGGCCACGGTGCTGTCGATACTGGTGAACTCCCGCGCGGCCTGCGGATCTTTCCGGATTGCCAGGCACACCCTCGCCACGCCGGGCGTGTAGATGTCCCGCAGCACCTGCAGCGTGTTGATGGGAAGACTGGCGACCGTGCGGATCTTGCCGCCCCGGTGGCGGTTGAAAACGCGGTCCGATTTGCCGATGAAGCGTGCGGTCGGCAGGTGGTCGATGCGCTCGTAGAGGCTCCGATCCGCCTCCTCGTCCATCTCGAGCGTGATCTCCCAGAGCGTGCGGCCCTGATCACGCCGTATTGCGATCAGATGCTCTATGGTGAGGCCGGCCTCGGCAATCACCTGCAGTACCTTGGCGAGGCTCCCGGGCTGGTGAATGGTCTCGACGATCAGGATCTCGGGTATCTTCATATCGGGCCGACGATACCAGTGCAGCGCAACCCCGGCCACGGCCGGCAGTGAGCACAGGGCGCATAGCCCTATAATCCCCTACATGAAGCGCCTCATCGCGATCGTGGAAGACGAGCCGGCCATCCGCGACAACTACGCTGCGGCGTTCACGCGCGAAGGCTACGTAGTGCGCACATACGGAAACCGCACACAGGCCATGGCAGCGTTCAACGCACGTTTGCCTGATCTCGCGGTCATCGACATCTCCCTGGAGGACGAGCCCGAGGGCGGATTTGAGCTCTGCCGGCAGCTGCGGGCACTCTCGGCGGAGCTGCCGATCATCTTCCTCACCGCGCGCGACTCGGAGCTGGATGCGGTGTCGGGACTGCGCCTCGGGGCGGATGATTTCCTCACCAAGGATCTCAGCCTCGCGCATCTGATCGCGCGGGTGAACGCCCTCTTCCGCCGAGTCGATGCGCTGCGCAAACCGCCGGGCGAGGAAACGCAGAAGGTTCGCAGCGGGCCCCTCGTCCTCGATGGCGAGCGCATGCGTGCCGAGTGGGACGGCACGGTGGTGCTGCTGTCGCTGACGGAGTTCTGGATCGTTCACGCCCTGGCGCGTCATCCCGGTCACGTGAAGAACCGGCAGCAGCTCATGGACGCGGCCAACGTCGTGCTCGATGACAACACCATCACCTCACACATCAAGCGCATCCGGCGCAAGTTTCAGATCATCGATCCGGCGTTCGACGCCTTGCAGACCGTATACGGGATGGGTTACCGCTGGGTCGAGTGAGAGGACGATAGATGTCGTTGCGACTGAAGCTGCTGCTGCTCGGCCTCGCAACGCTCGTGCTTCCCTGGGACGGAATCCGCTACGCACGGGAGATGGAAGCAGCCCTGCGCGAAAGCGAGCGGCACGCCCTGCAGGCGGTGTCGGAGACCATCGCCGCCTCGCTGCAGGGCCGGATGGATCTCCTCTACCGCAACGCCGATGCGTCCGAACCCGCCAGCGCGGGCGCTGATGATCTCACGCCGCTCGTGCTGACCGCGCCGCCGTACATCGATGGTTATCCGGATGACTGGCCGCGTGACCGCCGGGCCTGGCGCTACTTCGGCGCCCCATCGCATCGATTCGGAATCCTCACCGGAATTCATGACCGGATGCTCTATGTGCTGCTCGAGGCGCACGATCCCAATCCGGTGTTCGATGCGCCCGGGGCGAGCCCGCTCGACTCCTCTGCGCTCGGCGACCGCATCTGGATCGGCTATGAAGACCCCGAGGGCGTGCAACAGCAGGTATTTCTCGCGCTGACCGGAGCGGGGCCCATCATCGCGCGGCGCATCGAGGCCGGAGAGTATGGCGAGGAGAGCGCCGTCGAGGATCCCCGGGTGGTCGGTGCACTGCAGCCTCAGCCCGGCGGATATGACGTCGAGGTTGCGATGCCGCTCTCGATGGTCGGCAGGCAGTTTGGATTCCTGGTAGACGATCGCGATCGGCGCGGTGCCAACCCACTGAGCTACGGCACGTTGCGCAGCAGTGACCTGCACACCCAGGGTCGCCTGATCGTCGCCTCGCCGTCGCTCACGCCGTATCTCGCCCAGTTCATGCAGCCCGGCATGAGGCTGTCGGTGACTACACCCGGCGGCGCGGTCCTCGCCCAGTCGGACGAGCTGGCGGTGCCCGGCTTGCTGGCGCCGCAGCCCGGCATCCTGACACAGTTCTACCGGCGGTTCGTCGACCGGCGCGGCGAGCCGCAATTCATCGTCTCCGGCGCTCCGATCTACGACACAGGCCACCACGCGCTGATCGGCAAGCTCGAGGTGACACAGGCCGCCAACCGCTTCGAGGGCCTGAGGGACCGAGCCCTGACCCGGATGCTGGACCTGACGCTGGTGACCAGCGCGATTGCGGTTATTGTCACATTCGCGTTTGCCGCCCGCCTGGCGGTCCGCCTGTCGCGCCTGCGACGGGCGAGCGAATCGGCGCTGACCCGGGAAGGGATCGTGACGCAGTTCCCGGAAACGGCGGTACCCGATGAGCTGGGTGACGTCGCGCGCAGCTTCTCTCGCCTCCTCGGACGCCTGAACGAGTACACGGGCTATCTGCGCTCGCTCGCCGGCAAGCTCGCGCACGAGATCCGCACACCGCTCACGATCGTGCGCTCCTCGCTCGAGAACCTGGAGTCGGAGGAGGTGCCGGCGGCTGCGCGACAGTATCTCGAGCGGGCGCGGCAGGGAAGCGAGCGCCTGAATGCGATTCTGGTGGCCATGGGAGCTGCCACGCGGGTGGAGGAAGCAATCGGCAACGCCGAACGCGCGCGCTTCGACCTGACACCGGTAATTGCGTCCGCCGTAAGTGCGTACACGGTCGCATTTCCCGAACGCCGCTTCGCGACAGAGCTGCCGCCTGAGCCGCTCGAGGTCGATGGCGCGCCCGACCTGATCGTGCAGCTTCTCGACAAGCTCATCGACAATGCCGTCGACTTCAGTCCGCCCGGAGCCACGATCGCCGTGCGCTTGCGGCGCGAACCGACAGCCGCCGTGCTCGAAGTCGACAATCCAGGCCCGCCGCTCGTGCCCGAGGCGCGCGGACGGCTATTCGAATCGCTCTGGCAGTCGCGCAGCGGCAGCGACAGTCGGCCGCATTTCGGGCTGGGCCTCTACATCGTGCGCCTGATCGCGGAATACCACCGCGGTGGCGTCGCGGCAGCCGACCTTCCCGCCGCGGAAGGAGTGCGTTTCGGGGTGTGGCTGCCGCTCGCAGACCCTCACCTGTTGCCCAATTACAACGGAAAAGTCAAGCTGGAATCGGTATGATTTTCAGTGAGAGAGCAGCTGTTGATGCGTACGCGCAAAAATACTTGCGGAGGATAATGAAGCAGAAATCCGGAGGTCGACGCGGGCACGGGTAGTGGCGGCCGCAACTTTTGCAGCGGGCTGTCAGGAACGATCCGACGCGTGGAGTGACACGCGGGCCTTTGAGATTGGGCCGGGGCAAAGGCCCCAGCGTTTCAGCCGAGTAAATAGATGTCCGTGACGCAAGCTGACAGCGATCTATCGGATCATAGTCAACCAAAAAATTAGCCCGCTGAGGAAACTCAGCGGGCTATTTTTTTGCTTGCATTGGGCGGTGCACTGGCTCAACATCCGCGCGCGTCGCCGGACCCCTGGAGGTGTGACGAACGACATGAAGAGCAAAGCGTCGACTGACAGCGACCCTGGGCCCTCTCTGCGGAGCGTCAACTCGTATCTCGAGAAGAACTTTCCCGACTTTTTCGCCGAGGCGCGCTTCCAGGTCGGCGATGACGACTATTTCCTCTACGCGCGCTTCGGCCAGTACCTCGCGCGCACCATCGAGCAGAACCGCGCATCCCGGGAGAAGATCAACCGCGGCTTCACCGTGCTCAACAAAATGGCGCGGGCATCGGCGCGGCATCCGCGCATCCGCCAGATGCTGGTCTCGGGACCGCTCGAGTACATCATCGATGCGCCGAAAGCGCGTGCTCTGGCGCTCAAGCGCCTCTCGCCGGTAGCCCAGGGATACCTGGAGAGTCTCTGCGAGTGATAATGAGTCCATGGACGAGGCTCTCGAAATACGCCAATTCTGGTTCGGAAGGCTGCCGCTCAAGCCCGAGGGCATGAGCGAGCGTTTCGCGCTCTGGTTCGGCTCGGATGCCGAGGAGCAGCAGCAGACCGATGAGCTGGTCCGCTCCCGCTTCGGCGCGCTCGTCGAGCGCGCTGCGGCCGGAGGGCTCATCGCCTGGGCGGACAGCCCGCGACGCTGCCTCTCTCTCATTCTCCTGTTGGATCAATTTCCGCGCCATATCTACCGGGGCACGGCGCGCGCCTTTGCCACGGACCGCGACGCGCTCGCGCTGACCCTCTCGGGAATGCAAGCCGCGGCGGACGCGGCGTTGAGTCCGGTGGAGAGGATTTTCTTTTACATGCCGCTGCAGCACGCGGAGCTGCGCGACGCCCAGGAGGAGTCCGTGGCGGCATACCGCAGACTCCTCAACGAGGCACCGCAAGAGCTCCGCTCGATGTTCGTGGGCGCGCTAGAGTCCGCGCAGCTCCATCACGCCATCGTGGCGCGGTTCGGCCGCTTTCCGCATCGCAACCAGGTACTGCGGCGCACCAACACCGCCGAGGAAGCCGCCTATCTCGCCTCAGGCGACCGCTCGTTCGGGCAGTGACTGCCGCGCTCAGCCGAGATCGGCGCGCGGGTCGAATGCCGCGAGCTTTGCTCGCATCTCCTCGTACACCGTGCGCGCCTCGGGCGAGTTTGCCGGCGGCAGAACGAGTTTGAGCTGCACATACTCATCGCCGGGCGGCTGACCCGGCAGGCCGCGACCCCGCAGCCGCAGCTTCTGGCCCGATTGCGCTCCGGCCGGTACTTGCATGTCGACAGCGCCCCCGAGGGTCGGCACGGTAACCGTCGCCCCGAGCGCCGCTTCCCAAGGGGCAACGGGGAGCGTCAGGGTGACGTCACGCCCCTCCAGCTGATAGAGGCGGTGCAGGCGCACGTGGACCTCGAGGTACAGGTCACCTGAACGCCCACCGCCCGGAGCCGCTTCACCTTGGCCGGTGAGCCGGATCAGCTGACCATCGGTGACGCCCGCGGGAATGGTGACGCGCACCGTGTGCGAGCGCAGCTCCAGGGTCCCGTCCGTCTTCAGCTCCGGCCGCTTCAGGTCGAGCGTGCGCGTGCCGCCGGCGAAGGCCTCCTCGAGATCGATGTCGATCCGGGCATGATGGTCACGCCCGGCCTGCGGCTGCCGCCTTCCTGCCGAACCGAACGGGCTGGCACCGCCGAAGAGCGAGGAGAAGAAATCGCTGAAGCCTTCCTCCTCGAACACCGGTCCGCGGCCGGCCCCGCGCGCGCGGGAGCCGCCGCTGAACTCGAAGCCGCTCGCCCAATCCGGCGGCGGCCGGAACTGCTGCCCGGACTTCCAGTCGCTGCCGAGCTGATCGTACGCGGCGCGCTTTTCCGGGTCTTTCAAGACCTCATAAGCCTCCTGCACTTCCTTGAACTTCTGCTCGGCGTCCTTCTCCTTGCTGACGTCGGGATGGTATTTGCGGGCGAGACGGCGGTAGGACTTCTTGATGTCCTCGGCGGCGGCCGTGCGGGCAACACCCAGAATCTTGTAGTAATCCCGGTATTCCATGAGCGAGGCGGTCTCTTGGCGGAGTCTGTGCCGAAGATGGGGGCTGAGCCGTGCAACCCCAAGGGCGGCCGTCAAAGTCGTGAGAATTCTGGATCGGTCAGCGCCATCTGCGATACCGGGCCGTATCCGGCGAGGGCGCCGCGGATTCGGGCGGCATCCCCGATCGCCACGATGGCCACGGAATCGGCAGGCGGAAAGGCCTCCTCGATCACCGCCTGGGCTTCCGCGACACCGACGGCCGCGAGCTGCGCAGGGTAGTCATCGATGTAGCCGCGACCCAGCCGGTAGAGCTCGATCTCCGCCAGCATGGCGGCCCAATCGGTGGCGGTCTCCAGGCCGAGCGGATACTGCCCGAGCATGTAGCCTCGGGCGGAGGCAAGCATCTCCCGGGTCACTCCCTCCCGCCGCAAGCGCTCGAGCGTCTGCAGTGCCAGATCGAGCGCCCGGCCGGTGTTCTCCGTCTGCGCGAAGGAGCGCAGCGAAAATTCACCGGGGACACTGCCGCGGGCAAAGCCCGAGCGCGCCCCATAGGAGAGACCCGACTTGATGCGCAGCTCCGTGTTGAGAAGGGAAGTGAAGCGCCCGCCGAAGAGGGTGTTGACCAGATCGAGCGCGGCGCGGCGGGGGTAACGCTTCTCGACGCCCACGTTGCCGATCCAGAAGTAGGTCTGCGCCGAGCCCGGGAAATCGACCAGCAGCACGCGCCGGCCAGCGACCGGAAGCGGCCGCGCCAATGTGGGCACAACAGTGGCGGTTTGCGGCCAGCGGGAGAAGCTTTCGGCAGCCATGCGCGCCAGCAGGTCGGCGTCGAAGTCGCCTGCGAGCACCAGAATCAACCTTTCGGCGCCGAACTGGCCGTCGTAATAGCGCAGCACATCCTCCCGGTCGGTGGCGGCGAGTGAAGCCTCGCTGCCGAACACCGGCCGCCCGTAAGGATGATCGGCGAAGAGGAACGCGCGCCCGTAGGTGCCGATGAGCTCCGCCGGATCGGAGTCCTTGGCCGCTTTGATGAGCTCGATGTGCCGGGCCGCGAGATCCTCGAGCTCTTCCCCATCCAATGTAGGGCGCAGCAGCGCGTCCGCGAGCAGCTCCATCATCAGTTGCTGGTCACGCGCGAGAAACTGGCCGCGGACGGTGATCGCCTCCGGGTCGGCCATGGCGCCGAAGCTGCCACCGGCGCCTTCGACGACGTCGGCGAACGCATAGGCATTGCGCTCGCCTGCGCCTTTTTCCAACAGGCCGGCAACGAGCGAAGCCACGCCGGGGCGCGATGCGGGATCCGCGAGTCCGCCACCGCGCAGCACGGCGTTGAACGCCACGAGTGGCACGTCACGGCGCGGGACCAGAATGAGGACTGCGCCATTGCCGAGTGAGAGCCGTTCGTGCTCCGGGGTCCGCACCGTCATGTGCCGGCGCTCGCGCGCATGGCGCGCCGGCCCGTGTCCGGGGACTCCTCCGAGGGAACCAACACCCCCACCGTGCGGCGGCTGTCGTTCAGAATTTCGCCGGCGACGGCCCGCAGGTCCTCGCCGGATACCTCCGCGATCCGCGCAGGCGCGTCGAACAGCTTGGACCAGTCGCCGTGAAACACCTCATACTCACCGAGAAGCTGCGCTTTACCGTCGATGGTGGCGAGCCGCCGCCACAGGCCGACCGTGGCCAGGTTGCGCGCGCGTTCCAGCTCTGCCTCCGTCACACCGTCCGTGGCGACCGCCGCCAGCTCCGTGTCGAGTACCTCGCGCGCCTCCTCGGGGTCGGCGCCTTCGGGCAGGATCAGTGACAGCCACAGGAGCCCGGGATCGAATCCCTCCTGCCAGTGTCCGCTCACCTCGATTGCGACCTGCCTGTCCTCCACCAACGCGCGATGCAGCCGCGAGGCATCGCCTTCGACGAGCGCGGAGAGCAGCAAGCTCACGGCGGGAGCGCGCGGGTCGGACGCGCGCGGCGCCTTATAGGCATACTGCAGGAGCGGCGTCTGCGCCTTGCGCCTGATCAATACGCGTCGCTCGCAGAGCTGCTCGGGCTCGACGGCGCGCACCGGCGGTGGCGGCGCCTGCGCAGGAATCGGCTCGAAGTACCGCCGCGCGAGGGCAATCGCCCGCTCCGGATCGACGTCCCCCGCCAGCGCCAGTGTCAGGTTGTTGGGAGCATAGTAGGTCCGGTAGAACTCCTGCAGGTCCTCGAGACGCCAGGACTGGATGTCTGCCGGCCAACCTATGGTGGGGAAGCGGTAAGGATGGGCGACGAATGCCGTCGCCTGCACCTGCTCCGCGAGCAGGCCGTGGCTGTTGTCATCGACCCGCAGCCGCCGCTCGGAGGCGACCACGCCGCGCTCGCTCTCGATCGCCTGCGGCGTGAAGGCGAGGTGCGCCACCCGATCCGACTCCAGATCGAGCACGAGCTCGAGCGCGCTCGCCGGGAACCAGTCCTGGTAAACGGTGACGTCATCGCTGGTGAACGCGTTGTTGGCGCCGCCCTCGTCTTCCATCAGCCGATCGAACTCGCCGGGCCGGTGACGGCTCGTGCCGTTGAACATCATGTGCTCGAAGAAGTGCGCGAGGCCGGTGGCGCCGGGCGCTTCGTTGCGGCTGCCGGCGCGGACCCAATTGTAGAGGGCCACGTTGGGAATGTTGCGCACCGGCCAGACGACCACACGCATTCCATTGGCCAGAGTCGCGGCGCGGACTGCATCGCGCCCTGACGCGCAAAGCCCCGCCGGCGCGGCAAGGCTTGCGCGCCGCAAGGGCAATGTCGGATCGAGCGAGGCGGCCGGTATGGTCATGACGTTGGTTTCGCTCCGCGACGGGTATGCGTTTTGCTCTTCGGTAATCAATATTCGCAACGAGGACGGCCTTGCGCATCGCTCAGGTGGCACCGCTCTACGAGAGCGTTCCTCCACAGCTCTACGGCGGCACAGAGCGCGTGGTTTCGTATCTCACCGAGGAGCTGGTCAGCCAGGGGCACCAGGTCACGCTGTTTGCGAGCGGTGACTCGCATACATCGGCCGAGCTCGTGGCGGTATGCGACCGGGCCTTGCGCCTCGAGCCCGAGCCCACTGCCGACGTTGCGCTGCACGCGCTTCTCGTCGACGCCGTGTTCGCACACGCTGATGTGTTCGACGTCATCCATTGCCACACCGACAGCATTCATCTGCCGCTCGCGCGGCGCTGCGCCGTGCCCGTGCTCACGACGCTCCACGGCAGACTCGACATCTCCGGCCTCGAGCGGCTGCACCGCGAGTTCGCCGAGCTGCCACTGGTATCGATCTCCGATGCCCAGCGCGCGCCTCTGCCATGGGCGAGCTGGGCGGGAACCGTTCATCATGGCCTGCCCCTCGGGCTGCACCGTCCGCATTATGACGCGGGAAGCTACCTCGTGTTCCTCGGACGCATCGCGCCGGAGAAACGGCTGGACCGGGCCATCGCGATTGCGCGGCGCGCCGGGTTGCCGCTCAAGATCGCGGCCAAGATCGATGACAGCGACCGCCAGTACTATGCCGAGGAAATCGCGCCCTTGCTCGCCGCCCCGGGCGTGGAGTACCTGGGGGAGGTCGATGAGAGCACGAAAACCGAGGTGCTGGGCGGCGCGCTGGCCCTGCTCTTCCCCATCGACTGGCCGGAGCCTTTCGGCCTGACGATGATCGAGGCGATGGCCTGCGGCACCCCCGTGATAGCATTCGCGCGAGGCTCGGTTCCCGAGGTCATCGACCCCGGCATCACCGGCTATATCGTTACCAGCATCGAGGAAGCAGCGGCCTGCGTGGAGCGTGCACGCGGCCTCGACCGCCGCGCGTGCCGGCGGCAGTTCGAGCGCCGCTTCGGCGCCGCCCGCATGGCGCGGGAATACTGCGCCATCTATCGCAGCTGCGAGAAGAAGTGGTGTCGGCGGCGAGCGTGAACATGGCGGCAACGGAGTTCTACATCCTGGCGCCCGAGGTGCCGGTGCCGGAGCGCACCTTCGTGCTGAAGCACGACGATACCTTCGGCCTCTTCAACGACTTCGGCGACATCGCGGCCGGCGCGCGTCACGAGGAGGGCCTCTATCATCAGGGCACCCGGTTTCTGTCGCGGCTGGCCCTGAAACTCGCCGGCGGCCGGCCCCTGCTGCTCTCCTCGGCCGTGCGCCGCGACAACGTGCTGATGGGAGTGGACCTCACCAATCCTGACGTTTACCTCGGCGGCAGCATGATGCTCCCCCGCGGCTCGCTCCATATCTACCGCTCCAAGCTCATTCGCGCAGGGGTTTGCTACGAGCACCTGCACGTGCGGAATTTCACCCGCACGCCGCTCGAGATTTCGCTGACGCTCGAGTTCGCGGCCGACTTCGCTGACATCTTCGAGGTGCGCGGCGAGGAGCGCCGGCAAAGAGGCCAACTGTACAAGCCCCGCCTGACCGAGGATGGGGCCGAGCTCGCCTATCAAGGGCTCGACGGTGTGACGCGGCGCACCCTGATCGAATGCCAACCGCGCGCGCGCCGCATCTCCGCCGCGGAGCTGCAGCTCGATGCGCACCTCGAGGGGAGAGCGGAGCAGGTATTCGAGATCAAGGTGACCTGCTCGATCGACGCGGAGCGTCCGGCGGTGATGTCCTTCCAGGCGGCGCTTGCCCGCGCCGAGCATTCCCGGGCGAAAGGCGAGCGGCTCCTGTGCTGCGCGGAAACGTCCAACGAGCAGTTCAACGCCTGGATGACGCGCTCGACAGCAGATCTCAGCATGCTGCTCACCGAGACGAGCTCCGGTCTCTACCCTTATGCCGGCGTGCCGTGGTTCGATACCACCTTCGGCCGTGACGGCATCATAACGGCGCTCGAATGCTTGTGGCTCGCACCGCAGATCTCGCGTGGCGTCCTGTCTTTCCTCGCAGCGACTCAGGCGACACGTGACCTACCGGAGCGCGACGCCGAGCCCGGCAAGATCCTTCACGAGGCACGCCGGGGCGAGATGGCCGCGCTCGGGGAGGTCCCTTTCGGGCGCTATTACGGCAGCATCGATGCGACATCGCTCTACGTCATGTTGGCAGGCGCGTACTGGCGGCGCACCGACGATCTCGCCTTCATCGAGACGATCTGGCCCAACATCCGCGCGGCCCTCGCGTGGATCGACCGCTACGGCGACCGGGACGGCGATGGATTCATCGAGTATCAGCGGCGCTCGGCGCACGGCCTCCTGCAGCAAGGGTGGAAGGACTCGAGCGACTCCGTCTTTCACGCCGACGGGCGCCTCGCCGAAGGGCCGATCGCTCTGTGCGAGGTGCAGGCGTATACATACGCCGCGCACGTCGCCGCGGCCGCGTTGGCACAGGCACTGGGCCATGACGATATGGCACGGACGCAGCGCGAGCAGGCGGTCACTCTGCGTGAGCGCTTCCGGGCGAGGTTCTGGTGTCCGGAGCTCGGTCTGTATGCCTTGGCGCTCGACGGCTACAAGGAGCCCTGCCGGGTACGCGCCTCCAACACCGGGCACTGTCTGTTCTCCGGCATTGCGGCGCCGGAGCACGCCGAGTCCATCGCCCGCATGTTGGGACAGGATACCTTCTTCACGGGCTGGGGCGTGCGCACGCTCGCCGACCGCGAGTCGCGCTACAACCCGATGGCGTATCACAACGGATCGATCTGGCCGCACGATAACGCGCTGATCGCCGCGGGTCTGTCGGCCTCGCCTGCCAAGGAGCTCGCAGTCAGGATCCTGTCGGCGCAGTTGGATGCCTCGACATTCTTCGAGTCGGGCCGCCTCCCGGAGCTCTTCTGCGGCTTTCGCCGGCGCGAGGGGAAGGGACCGACCGCCTATCCGGTGGCCTGCTCGCCGCAGGCGTGGGCGGCGGCGGCCGTGTTTGCCATGCTGCAGGCGTGCCTCGGCCTCACGATCGATGCGGCCGCGCGCCAGATCGCCTTCCGCTATCCGCAGCTGCCGCCGCGAGTCGAGCGCGTCTCACTGCGAAATCTGACGGTGGGCGACAGCTCCGTGGATCTCACCCTCTACCGCTACTCCGGTGCGGTAGGACTCAACGTCGATCGGCGATCCGGAAAACTCGACGTCGCGATCCTGACCTGACCTGCTGTCAACGGCCCAAAAAATGTGCGCCGCGAGCGGGGGAAGACGCGTCGCGGCGCATGAGTAGAGCGAACACCGGGGAAAGTTGTTCGCAGTTCCACGGCGCCACCTCGCAGAGGTGACGCCCGCAGGAGTTGGAGCAAAGGCCGTGCCAGGCTGGAATTGCCTTACTGATCAGCTAGTTATGACGCAGTCACCAACTCCGTGGAGGTGACGCGAATTGTCAGGTTGTGACCGACGCCCGCCGCTTACGGCACTGGCAGGCAGGCCTGCGAACGCTGTTGGAGCTGCCGGCAGAGCTGGCGCGCCGCGTCCTCGTCCGCAACACGAGTCTGTAACCTGTAGAGGCTGCGCCCTGACGACATCACGGACACGATCTTCGGCGTCAGCCCACGAAGCTCTGCCGGAAACCTGGAGGAGAGTTGCGTCCAGGCGCTGTTGGCATTGGCGACAGTGCTGAACGCGCCCAGTTGTACGGCGGAGCGTCCCCCGCTCGTGGCCGCGCCGTCGGGATGCACCTCGGCCTGAGATGCTGCAGGTGCCATCCTGTCCCGGGCACCTCCGTCGACGGAGCTGTCAGGCGAGATGGCGGGCTCGGCGCCTGCGGGCGCCGCCGGAGCCGCATCCTGCGGGACCTGCGCCGTCATGGCCCTGCTCTGCATCCGGATGCGGGCGTCCTGGGACCAGGAGCCGTTCGGGTACTGGGTGAGGTATTGCTGATAGGCGGCCGCGGTGTTCAGGCGTGCCGCCCGCTGCCACGCTGCTTCCTCGGTGAGCTGCGCGGCCCGCTGGCGCGCGACCGCCGCGAGCTCGCTGTCGCTGTGTCGCTGGGCGAAGACCTCGTATGCCTGAGGAGTTCCCGCCTGCTGCGCGACCCGCCAGTCCTGCTGGGTGCGGCTGCACGCGGTCAGCAGAGCCAGGATGGCCGCGGCTGCAATCGGACCTACCGCACGGTACGAGAATCTCATCGATACCCCCGGTGGAGCTTCCCCCTATTATCGTCAAACGATGACCGAAACGCCCAAGCGTCGACTGCTGGACCGGTTGGGAACCTCGCCGACCTTCGTCGCAGCGAGCTGCCGATTGACCGGAGACGTAGAGACCGACGGACCGCTGCTCCTCTGTGGGTCGATCCGGGGGGACGGCCGCGTGGGCGGCGCACTGAGCCTCACCGCGGAGGCGCATTGGGAGGGCGAGGTCCATGCTGCGGCAGCGGTCATCGCGGGTCGCTTCAGCGGACGCCTGGTCATCGAGGGCAAGCTGGAAATCGGCTCATCTGCGGTGATCCACGCCGACATCGTCGCGCATGCGGTCGCCATTGCGCGCGGGGCGGTGGTGGACGGCGATATGACGGTGACCGGTGGACAGCCCGTCGTGCACTTCGATGAGAAGCGCCACCACTCCCACGGCAAAGCGAGCCGCTAAGCGCTGGTGAGCGCCGGGTCGAGATCGGCGGGCTGTGCGGTGGTGTCGAGCTCGGCGATGATGCGCCGCTCCACCCAGGTGGGTCCCGTGAGACGGTCGAGGAAGCCGCAGTGCCCACCGAGCTGCGTCACCACGATGCGCAGCGACGGTGGCCGCGCCAACCGCTCGAGCCCCCCTGCAGGAATGATCGGATCATCGAGCGAGGTAAAGAGAGTGGTCGGAACATCGAGCCCGGCCAACCGCCCGCCGGTGATCGAATAACCCTCGAGGTATTCCTCCAGGGTACCGAAGTCGGTGAAGCGGCGGATGAGCTCCGCGGTCAGGCGCCGCAGATCGCGCACCCGCCGCAGTTGCGCGAAGTCATAGTGGCCCGGCCATGCCGCCTGCTTCTTCAGGAGCGAGCGCCACCATTTGCGCACGAAGTAGCGGGGATAGCCGAAGAAGCCGCCTTCCAGCGCGCGCAGGGTATCGCTCGGATCCAACACCGGCGAGACCGCAACGATTTTCGCGATGTCGAGATCCGCGGCACGCGCCTGCGCACCGACGCGCAGTATGAAGTTGCCGCCCAGCGAGAAGCCGACCAGCCGCAACGGCCCGCCGCCGACGGCCGACTGCAGCGCGCGCATCGCACCCACCACTTCGGGCAGCAGGCAGGAATGGAAGAGGCCGCTGTTGAGATGGTGTGTCTCGCCGTGATCGCGCAGGTTGAGGCGCAGGACGTCGAATCCGCGGTCGAAGAGCTGCTGACCGAGTGACAGAACGTAGAGCGACTCCGCGCTGCCCTCCCAGCCGTGCAGCAGCACTACCGGGCTACCCCGGACACCCTTCGGCGAGGAGCGAAAGCATTGCAGACGCACGCCTCCGCCGCAGTCGAGCAGCATCTCCCGCTGCGCTGCGATCAGCGCAGCGGCACGCCGCGTAATCGGGCCCCGCCTCGCAGCGGTGCTCGCCAGCATGGATTGCAGATGAGGATTGCGCAGCCATGCCGGGGGATGGAAGTCATCGGAGCAGACCGTGCCACCGGCCACTGCGCTGCGCAGCACCCGTTTCCCGGGACCAGCGCGCTCGTCGCGGCGCGACGAGCCCCTCGCGGTGCTCAGCGTACGAGAATCTCGATTCGATTGTTGGCCTTGCCGGCTCGGTTCCATTCGCCTGCCGTAAGCTCCTCGGTTACCGGGGGGTAGGGTGCTCTGTTGGTAGCAGGATCGCCCACGGAGGTCTCGACGTCCAGCGCCCCATGGGTCGAGTCGCGGATCGCGGCGATCAGATTGGCCAGCGGCAACGGCATCCTCTGCGCCGGAGGCAGGGCATCATCGGCAGGATTGCCGACCATGTCGCACTGGGCGAAAGGCGTTTTTCCCGGCGCGAGCACATAGCCCTTGACCGAATCCCCCTTGAGGCAGAACCGGCCGGCGAAGGTGCGTATCTGCACCACGCCGCGCGCGTGATCCGCAGCCAGGCGCTCCAGCGTCTCTCTGATGACATCGAGCCGCGGGCCACCCAGAGCTTCGGCGCCGTACGGCACCTGGAGCACGATCGGCTTCAGCGTTACCTGAGGCGAGGCACTCTGCGGCGGCGCGGCCGGCGCCACCGACGCGGGGGCAGCGGTGGGCGCTGCGGCCGCACGGGCGGCCGCCGCCTGCTGCAGCAGCGTCAGCTCTGCACGCGCCGCCTGCAATCGGGTGTGATCGCTCCACCAGGAGCCGGTGGCGAAAACCGCCGCAACGCACGCCACGACCGCCAGTCCGGCGAGCCAGCCCGAATCGCGATGCGGCCGGGTGGGCAGGAGCTCGCGGATTTCCGCGGTAATGCGCTCCGTCTGCGCATCGAGGCTGGCATGAAGCCAGCGGCGCAGAGAGCCGGCGCCCTCCGGCGACTCAGTCTCGCTGCTGAAGGTCACGGGTGGCAACGCACCTGCGGCTTCCTTCGTGGCGGCTTCCCGCTCCACGTGCGGCATGATCGCCTCGAGCGGCCGGAAGGTCGTCTGCTCGGAGGTGCGCCGGTCGGCGATCAGGTGGAGCTGATAGAGCACCTTGGAGACGTCAGCGTGCTTGATCTGCTTCGGCAACACGCCGACGGCGCCGAGTGCGCGCGCCTGTCCGAGGTAGACCTCCCCTTCCTGGGAGGTATACATCATGATCGGGATGGTAGCCGTGCGGGGGTCGTTCTTGATGGCCTGCACCGCCTGGAAGCCGTCCATGCCCGGCATCATGTGGTCCATGAAGATGACGTCCGGCCGGTGGCCGCCCAGATAGCCGATGGCGGCCTCGGCGCTTTCGACGCTGTCGACCTCGATGTCGTGCTTCTCGAGGATGCGCGCGAGGAATACACGCGCCGATCTCGAGTCGTCGACGATCAACGCCCGCTTCTGCGCCATGCGCAAGAGTCTTACATGCGCTCGGCGCGCCGCGCAATGGGATTTACAGGCTTCGCCACCGGGCGATACAGAGTCAGCGAGCCGGCCCGCCGTGGTGGCCGGCAGGCAGGCGCGGCCACGCGATCGCAAAGCACCCGCTCGAAGCGCTGTATCAACTCAGCGACAGCCGCAACGGCCGCGATGCTTCGAGGGCATGCGACTGCCGGCCGTGCGCTCCCTACCGCGCCGGCAGCGGCAAGCGGGAGCACAATTGCGCGAAGCGGGCCGCCGCACCGGGCGCATGCGAGAAGAAGAGTGACGGCTCGGTGAGCTCGACCTCGAGGAGGCACGGATCCCCCTCGTCTGACCGGATCAGGTCCACGCGCGCGTAGAGAGGCGTTGCAAACGGCAGGTTGTTCAGGACGCGATTCCCGACTTGCAACTCCTCGGCAGCCGGGACGCGCGCCGTGATCTCCTCCGCTACAAACAGCGCTTCTGTTTCCGCCGCGCCGCGCCGCAGCAATGGTCCCTTGCGGATGGCATGACTGAACCGCCCGCCGAGGTACATGAGCGCGGTCTCCCCGTGCCGGTCCACCTGCTCGAGATAGCGCTGCAGCAGCACGCTGCGGCCGGCCAGCAGGAGCCGCACGATATGGTCGGTCGCCGGCCCTTCATCGCCGCGCCCGTAGCGAGCGGCATCCTTCGAGCCTGCGCCGACGGCCGGCTTCACGACCCACTCCGCCGGCCGTTCCTGCGCGATGAAGCGCGCGAGCGCCTGCGCCGCATCTTCTCCCGGCTCGACGAATTGCGTCGGTACGGTGGGGACCCCGGCGAGCGCGAGCTCCCGCAGATAGTGCTTGTCGGTGTTCCAGCGAATGACGGGCGGGGGATTGAGGAGGGTGGTGAGCTGCGCCACTCGATCCGCCCACGCGAGGAATTCCGAAAACCGCTGCGTGTAGTCCCAGGTCGAGCGCAGCAGCGCTAGATCGAACCCTGCCCAGTCGACCTGCGGGTCGTCCCAGTCCGCCGCCGCCGCCGCGATGCCGGCCTCATCGAAAGCGGTGATGAGCGGCGGCAGATCCTCATCGAAGTGGCGCGCGGCGCGCGCGCTCACCAGCGCAACGCGCTTCATTCTCTTATTCCGGAGCCGCGCTCCATCAGCGCGATCGCCACGACGAACAGCGCCACGGCAGCGCCGACCATGATGGCGAAGGCGGCGCCGATATTGACGTCAGACACCCCGAGAAAGCCGTAGCGGAAGGCGTTGACCATGTAGAGCACCGGGTTGAAGTAAGAGATCGGCTGCGCCCAGTGCGGCAGCAGCGGCACCGAGTAGAAAATGCCGCCGAACCAATAAAGCGGCGTCAGCACGAAAGTCGGAATGATGTTGACCTGGTCGAAGTTCTTCGCGAAGAGCGCGTTGAGGAAGCCTCCCAGGGAAAAGATGATCGAGGCCAGGAGCGCGGCCCCGACGATGATGAGCGGATGCAGCACCTCGAGATGGGTGAACAGGAGCGAGACGGCCGTAACGGCGAGCCCGACCAGCACCCCGCGCACGAGCCCGCCGGTCACATAGCCCGAAACGATGAGCCAGCTGGGAAGCGGCGAGACCAGGAGCTCCTCGACGTGCTTGCCGAACTTCGCACCATAGAACGAGGAGACCACGTTGGAGTAGGAGTTGATGTTGACGGCCATCATGATCAGGCCCGGCGCCATGTACTGCATGTAGCCGAAGCCGCCCATCGGGCCTATGCGGTCGCCGAGCAGGCTGCCGAAGATGGCGAAGTACAGTGCCTGCGACACCGCCGAGGGCAGGATCGTCTGTGTCCAGATGCGGATGATCCGCTGGTACTCGCGCAGCACGACGGTCTTGAACCCGATCCAGCGGACGCGGCCGAGATGCAGCGATTCCTCGGTAGCGCTTTCGGCCAGAGTGCTCATGCGGCGACTCCCTTGTCGACCAGGCGCATGAATATTTCCTCCAGGCGATTGACCTTGTTGCGCATGCTCACCACCTGGATGCCGAGCTGCGAAAGCCGCCCGAAGAGGTCGTTGAGGTTCTGCTCGTTGGAGATATCGACCTCCAGGGTGTGATCATCCGTGACCCGCACCGGGTAGCCGTCGAGCCGCGGCGCGGAGCTGACCGGCGCGCTGACGTTGAGCACGAAAGTCTCGGTGTGCAGGCGGCGCAACAAGGTGCTCATGCGATCTCTCTCGACGATGCGGCCGCCGTCGATGATGGCGATGTTGCGGCAGAGGGTTTCGGCTTCCTCGAGATAATGCGTCGTCAGAATGATGGTGGTGCCTCGCCGGTTGATCTCCCGCAGGAAATCCCACATGGATCGGCGCACCTCGATGTCGACTCCGGCAGTGGGCTCATCGAGGATGAGGAGCCGCGGCTCGTGCATCAGTGCGCGGGCGATCATCAGGCGCCGCTTCATGCCGCCGGAGAGCCCGCGCGAGGCCTTGTCGCGCTTGTCCCAGAGCTGCAGCTGTCGCAGGTACCGCTCGGCGCGCAGCCTCGCCTCGGCGCGCGGTATGCCGTAGAAGCCGGCCTGATTGACCACTATGGTCTCGGCCGTCTCGAACATGTTGAAGTTGAGCTCCTGCGGCACGACGCCGATGCAGGCCTTGGCCGCCTCGAGCTCACGGTCGATGTCGTGGCCGAAGACCACGGCCTCGCCGGCGCTCTTGGTCACGAGCGAAGTAACGATTCCGATCAGGGTGGTCTTGCCGGCGCCGTTGGGCCCGAGCAGCGCGAAGAAATCGCCCTGCTCGACCTCGAGGTCGATGCCCTTGAGGGCCTGCACGCCGTTCTTGTAGGTCTTCGTCAGTCCGCGGACCGAAAGTGCATTCATAACCCTCGACAATCCTTCAGGCGCCGGCACGCCGCAATGCCCATTTCGGTAGAGCGCCCGTTTTACCGGTCAATCCTTGAAGTATCGGGCCAGGAATTCGTCGAAGGTGCCCTCATCGGCGGCCTCGATCGCGCGCTGGCGGGCGAGCGACTCCTCGGCCTCGACGGCGAACTCCTTGAGACGCGCCTCATTCGGCGGATAGAGGTCGAGAAAGTACCCCTTGTGGGTCGCCGACATGCGCAGCGCCAGGTCGAAGAAAGGCTCGCCGGTATCGGTGAGCTCTTTCATCATCCGCGCCGATGGGGTGAGCCCCACCTCGTCCACCTTGGCCGCCTGCGCGGCGAGCGCCGCCGTATAGGGCCGCGAGCCGTCGCCGCGATCGAGGATCTCGCAGATGCCGGTGAGCGAGTCGATGAGCTCCCGCGCCCAAGCGCGCATCGGCACGGTGCGCCCGTCCCGCCAGAGGGTGAGCCCCGGCTCCCGGCCGCGGCGCGCGACCGCAAGGTGATTCTCATCCAGCGAGTGCTGCTCGTCGGCGCCGATCGGCGGGCTCTCCTTGAGCAGACACAGGGCGAGGAAGGCCTCGAGAAAGCGCAACTTGTTCTGATTGACGCCCACGGGGTCGAAGGCGCTGACGTCGAGCGCCCGCACCTCGACGTACTCCACGCCCGCACGCTTGAGCGCCTTGGTCGGCCGTTCCCCGGAGCGGGCAACGCGCTTCGGGCGGATGAAGCTGTAGTATTCGTTCTCGATCTGCAGGATGTTGGCGTTGAGCTGCTGGTATTCGCCATTTACCTTGACGCCGAGGGCTTCATACGGCAGATGCGGCGTCGTGATGGCGCGGGTCAGATCGCGAACGTACTCCTCGAGGCTGTTGACCGAGACGGTGAGATCCGCCTGATTGCGGTTGCGATAGCCGATGTCGCTCATCCGGAGGCTGGTGCCGTACGGCTCGTAAGCGGTGCTCGCAGTGAGATCGCGCAGGGAGTAATCGCGGCCTTTGAGGAAGGACTTGCAGACGACGGGCGAGACGCCGAACAGATACAACACCAGCCAGCCGTGGCGCCGATAGTTGCGCAGCAGGTCGAAGTAGCGCGCGGACACGAAGGCAGCATCGCGTTGCCGCGACTTCACGAGATCGGCATACGCATCCCAGAAGGGCAACGGGAAGGAATAGTTGAAGTGCACGCCGGAGATCGCCTGCATCATGCGCCCGTAACGCAGCCCGAGGCCGCGGCGGTATACCGTCTTCATCATCCCGATGTGCGAGCGGCCGTAGTCGGCGATCGGGATGTCTTCGTCACGCGAGATCGCGCCCGGCATGCTGGTCGCCCACAGCAGCTCGCTGCCCAAGTGGCGGTAGACGAACTGGTGCAGGTCGAGAAGGTATTGCAGCAGCTCCCACGTGGTCGTGAAGGTGGGGGTGACGAGCTCGATCAGAGCCTCGGAATAGTCGGTCGTGATGTGCTCGCTGGTCAGCGCCGAGCCGAGCGGGTACGGGTGGGGCGTCTGCACGAGACGTCCCTCCGGCGTGACGCGCAGCGACTCCTTCTCCAGGCCCTTGCGGCCACCCTGTAGGATTTGCGGCTGTCCGCTGTTGATCAGCGCGGACAGGCGCCGCTCGAAGGCGATGTCAGGGCCAGGGCTGCTCATGCGGAACTTTCGGGAATCTCAGCTCAGCGCCTGCGCCGGCGACAGGGACGGATGTAGTGGCCGCACGTCCGGGAAGTACCGCCGCAGCAACGTGGGGACACCGATGATCCTACCGCCGCTTCCGTGCACTTGCCGTATATATTGCGGGGAATTGACAGCTTCGGTGCGCAGGGACAGGGCGGCGACGAAGCCGGGTGGATAGGTCCGGGGTGCCGTCCTGGATCGAAGGCATCGAGCGGCTGACGCAGTGAAATCGATATCCGGGGAGGACGAGCCCCGCGGCGATGGCAACGGCAGCCGCCGTAACTGGGACGCATCCGCAGACGGCCATGGGCAGCACGCCGGCGGCTGGGATCCACGGACCCGAGCGCGCCGGCGACGGCCGCCGGCTGCCTGCGGGGAGGCGAATGGGCTCGTGCTCATGAGCTCTTGCCGTTGTTGTCAGGGTTGTTGCCCGCCGCCATTTGCGGCATCTTGCCGTTTCGCGGCCCGGCTGTGCAACGGAGAATTCGCTCATGATCGGCATCATCGGCGGCACTGGCCTTTACCGCATGGAGAGTCTCGGGCTGAAGGAGACCCGAGAGGTCGATACTCCGTTCGGGCGCCCCTCCTCGCCCGTGATGCTGGGCGCCCTCGGCGGGCGTGAGGTGGCCTTCCTCGCGAGGCACGGCATGCACCACGATCTCACGCCGAGCGAGATCAACTTCCGCGCGAACGTCTGGGCGCTGAAGAGCGTCGGTGTACGGACCATCATCGGGGTCTCGGCAGTGGGGAGCCTCAGGGAGGAGATCCGCCCGGGCGACCTCGCGCTGCCGTCACAGTACCTGGACTTCACCAAAGGGTTGCGACCGGCCAGCTTTTTCGGGAACGGGGTCGTAGCGCACATCTCAACGGCACATCCTGCATGCGCAGTGACCGCCGCGCACGTCGCGCGCGCGGCGGAATCGCTTCGTGTGCAGCTGCATCGGGACAAGACCTACGCATGCGTGGAGGGACCTCGTCTCGGCACACGCGCTGAGAGTTTCTGGTTGCGCTCGGCGGGCGCTGACCTCGTGGGCATGACGAACGTGCCGGAAGCTTTCCTCGCGCTCGAGGCGCAGCTCGGCTACTGCACGATCGCACTGGCGACCGACTACGACTGCTGGCTGGATGATGCCAGTCAGCATGTCTCTGCGGAGCAGGTGATCGGACTCTTTCGTGCCAACCTGGCACGGGTGCAGGAGCTCATCGCCCGAGTGGTCGCCGGATATGTCGACGACGAGTCGCGTCCGTGCAGGCAGGCACTGCGCGCAGCGCTGGTGACGCCGAGGGAGCAGATGACAGCGGAGCAGAAAGCGCTCGTGGACTTCCTTTCGAGCTGAAAGGAGACGGGCGACTCTCGTCACCCCATCTCGCCATCCCAACACGTGCGGTTGATGGCGCACGGCGCGCCGAGCTCGAGGTTCGCTGCAATCAGCCCCATCCCGAGGCTCGCTATGACTCGTCGGCGAAATAGGCCTCGATGCGATAGCCATCCGGGTCGATGAGGAACGCGGCGTAATAGCCAGCGCCGTAGTCGGCGCGCAGGCCGGGGCGTCCGTTGTCGCGGCCGCCTGCGGCCAGGCCCGCGGCGTGGAAGGCGTCGACCGACTCGCGGCTCCGGGCGGTGAAGCAGAAGTGCAGTCCCGAGCGCGGATCGGACGGGACCGGCCGGTCGGCTGCGTTGACCCACAGCGCCGGCGAATCGGCGCCGTAACCGAGAGATCCGGGCGAGTCGCTCAGGCACCGGTAGCCGAGCGCCTGCAGGGCGGCGTCGTAGAAGCGCTTGCTCGCCGCGATATCCTTTGCGCCGATTGAAATGTGGTCGATCATGGACTGCTCTCCGGTCATGAGCTGAACGGGCTCTCCTCGGGGAGCAAAGCAATGCGGCGGGCGCTCAGCCGCTTGGGAAAAATTGCTATCCTCTGCCTATGCCACTCTCGGTGAAACTGCTGGCATCAGGAAACGGTTGGCGCGTCAGCGACGTGGTCTGTACGTCCGGACCGCGTGACCCCTGTTATGTCGAGCAACACAGCGCCTACAGCATCGCGCTGGTGACGGACGGCAGCTTTCAATATCGCACCTCCCAAGGCTCGGCGCTGATGACGCCGGGATCGTTGCTGCTGGGTAACGAGGGCGCCTGCTTCGAGTGCGGACATCAGCACAGCCGGGGCGACCGGTGCCTCGCGTTTCATTTCTCGGCGGAGGTCCTCGAGTCCGTAGCGTCCGAGGTACCCGGCGTCAGGCAATTGGCGCTGACGGCACCGCGACTGCCACCCACTCCTTCCGTACTCGCAGTTCTCGCAGACGCACAGGCTGCACGGGATGACAGCGCCGGTCCGGAAGAGTTCGGAGAGTTGGTGCTGCGGGTGGCCGGCGCGGTCTGCGCTGCGCTGAGTGACGGCAGCCCGGACCTGCAGCGCTCACCAACATCACGGGATGAGCGGCGGATCGCCGGGGCGCTGCGCCGCATCGAGACGCGGCACGGCGCGCGCCTGTCGGTCGCTGAGCTGGCCGCCGAAGCGGCGGTCAGCCCCTTTCACTTCCTGCGCCTGTTCGAGCAGGTCGTGGGCGTAACACCGGGGCAGTACATGCTGCGCACGCGGCTGCGCCGTGCTGCAGTACGGCTGCGCTGCTCCAGCGATGCGATCGCTGCCGTCGCTTTGGAGTGCGGCTTCGACGATCTGTCGACCTTCAACCGGCAGTTCCGGCGTGCAACCGGCCTCACGCCGCGCGGGTACCGGGCGCGGCGCGCCCCACCCTGAGCCTCGAGTCGGCAAACATGGCTGCAGCGGATTTCAACCGGCGACTCGAAGCCGTCTATCAGAGCGAATCGCGTGCGGTGCTCGCGACTCTCATCCGGCTGCTCGGGGATTTCGACCGGGCCGAGGAGGCCTTGCACGACGCGTTCCGCGCTGCGCTGGAGAAATGGCCCGAGCAGGGAATGCCGGAGAACCCCCGGGCCTGGCTCGTCTCGGCGGGACGCTTTCGCAGCATCGATCAACTGCGGCGCCAGGCGCGTTTCGACTCGTTCGATCCCCAGACCCACGATACCGCCGGCGAGAACATTCCGGCGCCGGATGCGGATGACCCCAGCGTTGCCGACGACCGGCTGCGGCTGATCTTCACCTGTTGCCACCCGGCCCTCGCCCCCGATGCGCAGATCGCATTGACGCTGCGGGAAGTCTGCGGCCTGACGACGGAGCAGATCGCACAGGCGTTCCTGACCCCCGTGCCGACCCTGGCGCAGCGGATCGTGCGCGCCAAAGGCAAGATCCGCGACGCGCGGATCCCCTACGAGGTCCCGGCAGCCGCGGAGCTCGCGGAACGTCTCGAGACCGTGCTTCGGGTCATCTATCTCGTCTTCAACGAAGGCTATACAGCGAGCAGCGGCAGCGAGCTGATGCGCCTCGACCTGGCGAGCGAGGCGATCCGCCTCGGACGGCTCCTCGTCGAGATGCTGCCCGAGACCGAGGCCATGGGATTACTGGCGCTGATGCTGCTCCATGACTCCCGCCGCGCCGCGCGCGCCTCGTCAACCGGAGAGCTCATCCTTCTCGAGGAGCAGGACCGGTCCCTGTGGAACCGGGCGCAGATCGAGGAAGGAGCCGCCATGGTGGAACGGGCACTTTCCTCGCGCCGCTTTGGCCCCTACTCGCTTCAGGCTGCCATCGCCGCGGTGCATTGTGAGGCTCCGCGCGCTGCCGATACCGATTGGAACGAGATCGTCTATCTCTACGATGTGCTGCTGCGCATCGAGCATACCCCCGTCATCGAGCTCAATCGTGCCGTCGCCGTGGCCATGCGTGACGGCCCGGCGGCTGGCCTGGCGCTGGTCGACGATCTGCTCGCAAGGGGGGATCTGAGCGGATATCGGCTGGCCCACGCGGCTCGCGCCGACCTCTGCCGCCGCCTTGGCAGGAACGCCGATGCGCGTGAGGCCTATACCCGCGCGCTGGGGCTCACCCAGTCGGAGCCCGAGCAGCAGTTCCTGCGGCGCCGGCTGGCAGAGCTCGGCGCGGACTGAGCTCCGCGGACCCTGAAATTTTTCGGCCGGTGTCGATCCCGGTCCACCTCGCTCGGCTATCTGAAAAGTAGTGACGCTCCACGCGTGCCGCGGTGGGCGTCGTTCCGAACCCGTCACGGAGACCCACCATGAATGCCGCCCCCAAAGCCTCCAACCCCCGTCCCGAAATCCTGGGTGGACCCGTCCCCTACCTCTTGGTCGAGGGCGCGCTGAGCGCCTCCGAGCTTTATCAGCGCGCCTTCGGCGCACGCGAAGCCGGCCATATCCCTCCGGACGACAAGGGCCGCACCATGCACGTGCACCTTTACGTCAACGGGGGCTCCCTGATGCTCTCCGATGCATACCCCGAGCATGGCTGCCCCTTCAAGCCACACCAGGGCTACACGCTCCACCTGCAGGTCGATGACGTCCAGGCATGGTGGGACCGCGCGGTGGCCGCCGGCCTCGAGATCGTGACGCCGCTGCAGGTCATGTTCTGGGGCGACCGCTGGGGGCAGCTCCGCGACCGGTTCGGCGTGCTCTGGTCCATGGGCGCGCCAGCCGAGTGATGTATGTCGCGGTGTGCCGTGACGGTACGATATGTTCAGCGTGTACCCGCAATGGGGAGGACCGGTCGATGAAGTATCTCTGCCTGATATATGGCGAGGAGCAGAAGATAAGCGAGATGGACGATCTCAAGTGTCTCGCTTGTGATACCGACCTGCGATCACGCGGGCAATGTGTCGCCTCGGAGGCCCTCGAGCCGGTAGCGACCGCGACGACGGTGCGCGTGCGCAACGGACGCCTCACGGTGACCGATGGTCCCTTCGCCGAAACGAAGGAGCAGCTTGCCGGCTTCTATCTGATCGAGGCGCGGGATCTCAACGAGGCGATCCAGATCGCCGCGAAGATCCCGCCGGCGGAGGTGGGCTGCGTGGAGGTTCGCCCCATCCGTCCGATCCGCGAGCACCCGCGAGCCGGCGCACAGCACTGACACGGCGCCGGCGCACGCTCGCACCGCTCAACGCGCGAGCTCGACCAGCGCCAGCGCGTGCGGGCGCAGGTGCAGAGTCAGGGTGGGATCCCCGGATGGCAGCGCCTCGACACGAGGGCCCGGCAGTGTGGCGGCCTGCAGCAGCGTCTTGCGCTGCTGGAAGGTCGGGAATCGCGGCTCACCCATTGCCTCCCATACGGCGAGCGCGGAGCCGTGATCGCGATCGACGACCCAGATGTAGGCACGATGCGCCTCCGGCACGTTGCGCAATGAGAGCTGATAGCTTCGCGAAGCGCCGCCCGGCCCGGGCGGCGCGTAGTTCCAGACAGCGATCGCCAGCGTGCCGTCCGTTCGGCGCGTGACCAATGCCGAATCGGACGCCGCGGCCAGGCGCAGATCTCCCAGCCGATGCAGCAGCCGGAAATCGTTGAAGGAAGCCTTTGGAATGCCGCCAGCCGCAATGAGGCCGAAGCCGCCGTGGAACGGAGACCTCGCCACCCCACCTTCCTCGAATACGTCCGAGAAAGTCCAGTAGGACAGGGAGTCCACGAGGCCATCGCACGCGCGGATGGTGTTGGCGAGCCAAGGCCCGATGTAGGGTGAATCGGTCACCTCGACTTCGGTACCGGTGTAAGTCGCGTTGAACTCGCTGAATATGATGGGAAGGTCCGGCAACGGCGATCTCTTGACCTGCCCATGGACCTTCTGCACCGCGCGGATCACCATGTCGCGCCGCGATATCTTCTCGCGGGTACCGAACACGTTGTCGGCCGTGTCATCGCCGTAGACGTGTGTGGAGAGGAAATCCACCGGGACGTGACGGCTGGCGCAGTAACGGATGAATGCCGGCACCCAGGCGGCTTGCGCCGTCGCAGGTCCGCCGACGCGCAACCGTGGGTTGACGCCCTTCAGCGCGCGCGCAGTCAGCTCATAGAGATGGAAGTAAGTGCTCTCACGCGGCTCGCCGCCCCAGAAAGTGCCATTGGGCTCGTTCCAGACCTCGAAGTACCATTGCGATACCTCGCCGATGCCGTAGCGGGCCACGAGGTGCTGTGCAAGATGTCGGATGAGCCCGGTCCACAACTTCCACTCCTTGGGTGGCGCGACGATCGGGTCGTACCAGAAGCCCATGCTCTGCTGGCTTGAAGCCATCTCCGGGGGCATGAAGCTCAGCTCGACGAAGGGGCGCACTCCCTGCTCGATGAGCCCATCGTAGATCTGATCGATGTAGGTGAAGTTGTAATCCGGCCGCCCCTGCGCATCGCGCGTATAAACGCCGACGTCCCGATCGAGGATGCCGTGGAAACGCACCAGCCTGAAGTCCGTCACACCCTTGACCGCGCGCATGTCGCGGCGGTAGCTGTCGCGCAATGAGAGGGTGGCGCGTCCCGATCCGAACATCTGCTCCCAGAAGTGCGGGAAAGGATGCGCGGGAGCTCTGCCGTCGACCACTACCGGAATCGCCGCGGAAGCGGCCGGGCGCGTCTCGGCCCGCCCTCCTGCAGAAATGACGAGCCCAAGGGTGCCTGCAACGAGCAGTGCTCCGCGGAGCGCACGGACCTTCATCGGAAGTAGTCTCCTCTCCTAGCGTGTCGGATCGGCGCGGTAGTCTGCCTCATCCGCTCCCATCGATGCCACGTTGGGCGGCCTGGCCGGCGCCGGAGTCATGGGCTACCATCGATCACACAAATGAGGAGGACGCTGTCATGCTGACGCTTTTTCATGCTCCCAGGTCCCGCTCCGGCAGCATCGTGTGGCTGCTCGAGGAGCTGGGCGTCCCCTACGAGACGCGGTTGGTCAACATAAGGCGTGCCGACGGCAGCGGCGCGCGCGATGCCGCCAATCCTCATCCGCATGGCAAGGTTCCTTGTCTCGAGCACGATGGACAGCGCGTGTTCGAGATCGCCGCCATTTCGCTCTATCTGACCGATCTCTTTCCGGAGGCGAAGCTCGGCCCGCGCGTGGGCGAGCCGCAGCGTGGCGAATATCTGTCCTGGCTCGCCTACCGGCCCGGGGTCCTCGAGCCTGCGCTCATGATGCGGCGGCTGCAAGTCAAACACGTGCCGGGCGCCATGGGCTGGGCTGAAGCCGGTGAGGTGGAGGAAATGCTCAACTCGGTGCTTTCCGGCCGGCAATACCTGTTGGGCGATGCGTTCTCGGCTGCCGATATCTCCGTGGGCGGGACCATCAATTTCCTCATGGGCTTCAAGTTGTTGAATGAGACACCGGTCTTCAGGGACTATGCCGCGAGGATCACCAGCCGGCCCGCGTTCAAGCGAATGATGGAGCGGGACGCAGCGCAGTAGAGCCTGCGCGTCCGAGACGGGCCCATCGCCGCGTTCGTGCCGCCGCCGCTCAGAGGATCGACTCGAGCTCGCGGATACCGGCGTTGATCTGTGGCACGGATGCGCCGCCATAGCCAAAAATCAGGCCGCTGCTGCCGGGGGGCTGTAAATAACACTGCGAGAGCGGTCTCACCGACACGCCCTTGCGTGCCGCAGCGCTCGAGACCGCCACGTCATCGCTTCCCGGCGGCAGCCACGCGGCCAAGTGCATGCCCGTATCGCTGGCGACGACTCGCAGCGCCGTGGGAACGTGCTTTTCGATCGCCTGCACCAGCGCCGTTCGCCGTTGCATGTAGAGCTTGCGCATGCGGCGAATGTGCCGGGCGAAGTGACCCTCGCGCAGGAAGTCGGCCATGACGAGCTGATACAGGGGGGACGAAAACGTATCCGTTGCATCCCGCACGGCGCAGAAGGCCTCGCCGAGGTCCTTGGGCAGCACTACATAACCCAGACGCAGCGCAGGGAACAGGACTTTGCTGAAGGTGCCGATGTAGATGACGCGGGCCTCGGCATCCAAGCCCTGCAATGCGGGAACCGGGCGGCCGCTGAAGCGGAACTCGCTGTCGTAATCGTCCTCGATGATCCAGGCGCCGCTGCGGGCGGCCCAGTTGAGGAGCGCCAGCCGGCGCGCCGCACTGAGGGTGGTACCCAGCGGAAATTGGTGCGAGGGCGTGATGTAGACCGCACGAGCGTCGGGCCAGCGGTGGATGCCCTGTGCGACGTCCATGCCCTCCTGATCCACCGGAACCGGGCTCAACCTGGCGCCTGCCATCGACAGGGCCTGATGCGCTCCAGGGTATCCGGGCTCTTCCATCCAGACGCGAGACCCGGAATCCAGCAGCACGTGTGCGATGAGCTGCAGGGCCTGCTGCGAGCCGGTCGTGATCATGATCTGCGCCGCCTCGCAGCGTACGCCGCGGAATACTCCCAGGTATTCGGCGATTGCCTCCCGGAAAGGCAGGTATCCCATCGCATCGCCGTACGTGAGCAGCTCCTTTGGCGGCGCTCGCCAATGCCGGCGGACCAGCTTCGACCAGACGCCGAGCGGCAAATGATCGAGTGCCGGCAGGCCCACCCGGAAGGCGCCCGATGCTCGGCACGTTCAAGGACGGACGCGGTACTTTCTACAGCCCGGATCAACTGGACGGCAAACCGATCCGGTGTCGCTTCATCTTCTCGAATCTCACCGCCGGTCCGGCCAGCGAAGAGCAGGCATTCTCCAGTGACGGCGGCAAGACCTGGGAAGTGAATTGGATCAACACCGCGACTGCGGCAAAGGCAACGCCGGCACCGCAGCGGTGACGCTCGCGGCGGCGGCCGCATGATACCGGTAGCATCGCGCCATTCGCCCGGTATCATTCGAGGGGCGCGCCCCAAGGCGCGCGCCCTTCGGAAACCGGGAGCATGCGATGGCGGAGCGCGACCGATCGGAGCTGCCGCGGCGGGAATTCCTCCGCCGCTCGAGCGCCTGCGCCGGCGTTGCCGCAGCAGGCCTGCTGCTGCCTGAGGCCTTCGCGGGCGATGCCCGCTCCGTCGTGGCGCAAACGAATTCCGGACCGATCCGAGGCACGCTGACGCAAGGCATACACACCTTCAGGGGAGTGCGTTACGGGACAGACACCGCGGCGCGCCGCTTTCTACCGCCTCGGCCGCCGGCGCGCTGGACCGCAATCGCGGACGCGACACTCTATGGGCCGAGCTGCCCGCAGCGCGGAGCGCTCGGGAAGGCGGCGAGCGAAGACTGTCTCTTTCTCAACGTCTGGACGCCCGCCTTGCGGGACGGTGGGGCGCGGCCGGTTCTCTTCTACATCCACGGTGGTGCCTTCGATGAAGGCTCGGGCTCGAGCCCGCTCTACGATGGCAGCCAGCTCTGCCGGCGCGGCGATGTGGTGGTGGTCACGGTGAATCACCGCCTGAATGCCTTTGGGTATCTCTACCTCGGGCGGCTGGCGGCACCGGAATATGCCGAGTCCGGCAATGTCGGCATGCTCGATCTCATCCTGGCGTTGGGCTGGGTCCGGGACAACATCGCCGCGCTCGGCGGTGACCCGCACCGGGTGATGCTGTTCGGCCAGTCGGGAGGGGGCGCCAAGATAGCGACCTTGATGGCCATGCCAGCCGCGCAGGGACTCTTTCATCGAGCCGCGACGATGAGCGGCGAGCAGATCACCGCCTCAGGGCCTCTGCACGCAACGCAGCGCGCGCAAGCCTATCTGCAGGCGCTGAACATTCCCGACGCGCAGGCGCAGCGCCTCAGGGAGCTTCCGGCCGAGCACTTGGTGGACGCGCTCGCGGCCGTCGACCCAATCATCGGCCATGGGCCGATCTATTTCGGTCCCGTTCTGGATGAGCGTGCACTGCACCGCCATCCCTTCTATCCGGACGCGCCACCGCAATCCGCACGCGTCCCGATGATCATCGGCAATACTCACGACGAGACGCGCAATCTCATCGGCGGGTCGGAACCGGGGGCCTTCCATCTCGGCTGGGAGCAACTCCCCGGCGCGCTCGCCCAGGCGATGCGGGCGGACATCCTTCCGGAGCATGTCATTACGGAGTATCGCCGCCTGTACCCTCGCGCCTCCGCCAGCGACATTTTCTTTGCCGCCACGACGGCGGCCCGGTCATGGCGCCCCGCCATCATCGAGTCGGAGTTGCGCGCCGCGCAGGGCTGCGCCGCTTTCGTCTACCAGCTCGATTGGAGATCACCCCAGGACGGCGGGCGGTGGGGCGCACCGCACGGGCTCGACATTCCGCTGGTGTTCGGCAATCTGCTCGCACCCGTCGACCTGAAGGGCACACGGGTTGGAACCGCAGCACGCTCGCGCAAGATGGCGGAGCGATTGAGTGACGCGTTCATTGCCTTCGCCCGCAGCGGGGACCCGAACTGCCGCGGGTTACCGGCCTGGGAGCGTTACGAGCTTCCACGGCGCCGGACGATGCTGCTCGACGATGCGCCGCGACTCGTCGAGGATCCGCGCGGAGCCGAGCGGCGGCTGTTTGCGCAGGTACCCTACACTCAACAGGGCACCTGACTACCGCGCCAGCCAGCCGCCATCCACCGGAATGACTGCGCCATGAACGTAATCCGCGGCGCGCGAGGCCAGAAAGACGGCGATGCCGCCGAGGTCCCCGGGCGTACCCCAGCGGCCGGCCGGGATGCGGGCGAGGATCTGCTGGTTGCGCGCGTCATCCCGCCGCAGCGCCTCGGTGTTGGCGGTTGCGATATAGCCGGGTGCAATGGCATTGACGTTGACGCCTCTGGCCGCCCATTCGTTGGCCAGCAGACGGGTGATGCCCGCCAGACCGCTCTTGCTCGCCGTGTAAGAGGCGACGCGCACTCCGCCCTGGAAGGAGAGCATGGAGGCAATGCTGATGATCTTGCCGCCGCCGCGCGCAATCATGTGGCGCGCCGCCGCCTGGGATAGAAAGAAGACGGTCTTCAGGTTCACGTCCATGACGGCATCCCAGTCGGCTTCAGAGAATTCGAGGGCCTCGCACCGGCGGATGGTGCCGGCATTGTTGACGAGGATGTCGACGCCCCCAAGGCCAGCGGCCACGCTTGCGATGATCTCCTGGCAGAGCGCCGTCGAGCTCAGATCCGCCTCGACATGGAGAAATCGGCGTCCGGCGGCCTGCACCTGCCTCGCCGTCTCGGCGGTCGGACTGCGGCCGACAGCGGCAATATCGGCACCCGCTGCGGCGAGCGCGACCGCTATCGCCTGCCCTATGCCCGAGTTGGCTCCGGTGACCGCGGCGACCCGGCCGGCCAGCGTGAAAGGATCGGCCACATCCTTCACCGCAGCTCCGCGGTAGCGACGCCATCCATGTCACGGTAGTCCTGATTGTCCCCGGCCATCGCCCAGATGAAACTGTAGCGGCGGGTGCCGGCGCCCATGTGGATGGACCAGGGCGGTGATATCACCGCCTCCTCGTTGGCGACCACGATGTGGCGCGTCTCAGCAGGCTGCCCCATGAAGTGGAACACGCGCTCCTCGGGCTTCATGTCGAAATAGAAATACACCTCCGAGCGGCGGTCGTGAAGGTGGCACGGCATGGTGTTCCAGACGCTGCCCGGCTCGAGCGCCGTGAGACCCATGAGCAGTTGCGAGGATCTGCAGACATCCGGGTGGATGTATTGATGGATCGTGCGCTGGTTGGAGGTCTCGAGCGCGCCCATCCTCGTCGGTCTCGCCTCGTCGATGGCGATCTTCACCGTCTCGAAGCGGGCATGGGCCGGCGCGCTCACCAGATAGTACTTCGCCGGCATCGCCGGATCGGCCGACTCGAAAGCGACACTGACGCTATCCTTGCCGACATAGAGCCCGTCGCGAGGCTTCATTCCGTGCTACCGCCCGTCCACCGTGACGCGTCCCGGACCACCGATGTTGATCACGCCGAGCTCGCGCCGCGCGAGAAACGGCGACGAGCCGGCCTCCCGCACGGCCTCGAGCTGCAGCGCTCCATCGCCCGGCTGCGCGCCGCCGATGATCAACCGCTCCACGTGGCTGTAGCAGAGCCGGATCTCCCCGGCCGCGAACAGATCGCCGGCCAGGTAATGCCGGCGCAGCGCCGCCGAGTCGAGCCCGACCATCATGTCGGGGTGGGTGGCCTGAAGAACCTTCACCTGCACCGCAGCCCTCCTGACCGGCGCGCACTGGCGCCTCAGTACTGGTATCTCACGCCGAACAGAATCTCGCGCCCGGTGTGGTGGTAGTAGTACACCAGGTTGCGGGAGGTATCGTTGAGCTCATTCTCGAACTGATCCGTCAGGTTGGTGCCCTCCAGCGTGATCCTGAACTGTCTGGTCACGTTGTATTGCAGCGACGCGTCGAGATTGAACGTCGCATCGTAACCGTCGGCGTCGGTGCCGGTCTCCTGTCCCGGAACTCGGATCAGGTACGCGCTGCGGTACGCGCCTGAGACACGCACGCTCCATTTCGGGTCTTCGTAATAGAGCGTCGCGCCGGCAGTGTTCTTCGACAACCCGGTGAGCTCACCCGACACGGTCGTGCCCGGGCCGGTTTGGTGCTCGACCGTCGAGGTGACATACGTGTAGTTCATCTGCACGCCGAGGTTATGCAGAACGCCCGGCAGGAAGCGCAGCGGCTGCTGGTAGTTGAGCTCGACGCCGTTGACTTTGCCGCCGGGCGAGTTCACCGGCACGGAGAAGGCCCAGGTGGCATCCGGGCCGCAGCCCGGCGTGGCGCCGCAGGCCTGCACGGCGAGCGAATCGGGCACGCCGAAGGGATTCCCGTGGAAGACGGTATTGAGCGTCTCCGACGAGGAGAAGCTCAGCACGTCCTTGCGGAAAGGTGCCACCGATACCAGCGTGCCGGGCGCCGGATACCACTCGAGGGAGATGTCATAGGAGTTGGCGAGGAACGGGTCGATGCCCGGATTACCGGTCTTGACGTTGAACTGCGTCCCGGAGACCGTGACGGCGGTGCTGGCTGCAACGTCCGTCAGATTCGGCCGCGACATGTCGCGGGAATACGCGAAGCGCACCAGCAGATCGGGGCGCAGCGACCACGCGAGGTTGAATGCCGGCAGCACGTCGTTGTACCAACGGTTTGCACTGATGGGAAGCAGCGTCGAAGAATAGCCCGTCGAGGACTGGTTGGTCTTGACCACCCGCACTCCGACGTTACCGCGCAGTTCGCGCGAGAGCAGCTGCGTGTCCCAGTCCATCTGCAGGTAGGCGCCGTAGTCACGCTCGCGAACGGCCACGTTGTTACCGAGGTCGCCCGCGGTACTGAGCGCGTAAAGACTGCTGTTCGAGTAGATTCCGAGGGCGTTCTCCGCCGCAAACACGTTCGGCGTCGCCCAGGTCGCGGTGCTGCCCGGCGGCACGCTGACCCCGGCCTTGCTGCCGTAGTCGAGAGTCTGCGCGTAGCTGCCGATCGGGATCGCCAGCAGGCCGCCATAGGCATTCTTCGTGGTGACCGACTCGCCGTTCACCAGCCTGAGAGAGGTCGTGTTGAAGTCGTACTGCTTGAACTGCACACCGCCGAGGAAGCTCAGGGCCGCGTTGGGAGTGAAGTGGAGGTCGAGCTCCGCGTTCTTGAACTTGTTGGTCGTGGATTGAGGGCGCTCGCGCACCTCGGTCAGCACCCAGGGCCCCGTCGCACTCACGTCCTCGCTGCCGAAATTCAGGTAGGGAATCCGCGTGGCAAAGTCGTAGCTGACCGTCTGGTTGAACTGGTCCCAGCCGAGGGTGGTCTGCACGGGATTGGTGAAGCGCGACTCGGAATAGCCGACCAGCTCGTCGAGGCTCCACTTGTCGCTCAGCTGGTGATTGCCGTTGAGCGTCACCTGGTTGAAATTCGTATGCATCCTGTCGAACCGGTCCTCCACCCGGGTATCGACGCCGCTGAAGGTCCCCGAGGTCATGACGCCCTGGCTGTCGATGTTGTCGGCGAGCACGGAGATGCAGCCGATACTCACGGTGGTAGCCGGATTGGTGCACTTGCCCTGCCCGGAGAGCCCCGGCTCCTCGAGATAACGCTCCTGGCGGGTGTCCTGGTAATAGGAATGCAGCACGTCCAGCGACAGCAGATTGGCATCGTTCGGCTTCCACTGCAGCGATCCGGTGAGGCCGAGGCGGCTTTCGGCATCCTGGAAATAGTCATAGCGGGGGAAGCGTGGGTGCAAGGCCGAGTCTGCCTGCTGACAGGCGGCCGGCAGCGTCGCCGCAGTCCCGGTGCAGGGTGTGCCGAGAACGGAGGCGAAGCCATAAGGAGATGCGCCAAACGGGGTGGTGCCCGTCTTGAGCACCTGCGCCTCATCCCAGCGCACCGTGCTCGCACCCGCATCGAGGTAATCCCGCTTGCTCCATGAGACCGAGGCCAGAGCACCGAGCTTGCCGTCATCGAAAGTGTTGGAGATCAGACCCGAGAGCTGCGGCCCGACGGTGTGGGAGAGATCATCGTAGTTGCCCTTCGCCTGGGTGATGAAGACGAAGTGATGATAGTCGAGGGGATGGGCCGTGGTCAGATCCACGGTGGCCCCGAGCGAGCCCTCGTCCACGTCCGCCTCAGCGGTCTTGCGGATGGTGAGCGAGTTGAAGAGATCGGACGAGAAGATGTTGAAGTCGAACGCACGCGTGCGGTTGACACCGCCCTCATTGTCCGGGCTGCCGGTGGTGGTCAGCGCCTCCATGCCGTTGATGCGTACGCGCGTGAACTGCGGCCCGAGCCCGCGCACGGTGATCTGGCGGCCTTCCCCCTGCTCGCGGGTGATGGCGACGCCGGGGATGCGCTGCAGCGATTCGGCGAGATTCTGGTCGGGAAACTTGCCGATGTCCTCGGCCAGGATGGTGTCCCCCTCGATGTTCAGGTTGCGCTTGATGTTGAGCGCCTGCGCCAGACTGCCGCGATAGCCCGTGACGACGACTTCCTGCAACTGAGCCGTCGATGGCGCGGCGGCGTCGGCATCAGCCGGCTGCGGGCCACTGGCCGGCGCGGTCGCTGCGGCCGTATCCGGCTGACTGGCAGCCGGAGCACTCGCCGCGCCGGCGTGCGCAACACCGCATGCGAGGATCGCGGCGACGGCGCTCCGGACCAGGCACGTGGAGCCAATAGAGCGATGATCGATCTTCATTTCCCCCTCCGTCGCGTGTGGCGGACCGGATGCTACCGGTAGCACGTACAGCCTGCTCTTTTTGCCTGATCATCGGGCAGGTAGCGCGTGTGACACCGGTAGCATCAAACTTAGCAAGATCTCCTCGAGGCCGCAAGCCCGTCCGGCCGCAGTCGACTCAGGGCGCCCGCCCGGTCTCAACAGGCTGCGCGCGCACCGCGCGGCAGCGAAGCTCGTCCGAGCCCGCGAAAGCCACGCGCGCCTCTTCGCCGATCCGGATCGGGTGGATACCGGTGCAGGCGCCCGTCGAGACCACGTCACCCGCCCTGAGCGGTCGCCCTCGCCGCGCACAGCAGCCGAGCGCAAAGGCCAGGGCAGCGAGCGGGCCCCCGACGATCGCAGCGGCGCTACCCAGCCCGACGCGATCGCCATCGACGCTCGTCTGGCAGGTCAGCGCTTCGGGCGGCCGTGAGCGCCAGCGGGCAATCCGCCCGCCGAGCATCAGACCGCCGTTGTTGCCGAAGTCGGACACGATCGCCGCAGGACCGAGATCATTGATGCTGGCGAGCGGGCTGCCGGCGAGCTCGATCCCGACCCTGAGGTCGGCAACGAGACCGGCCGCCTCGTCGGCAGTCCACTCCGTGCGCGCGGCGGGCGCGGAGCCGGCCAGCACGAAGACATACTCCGCTTCGACGGCGGCGAATCCGCCCGGGATGACCGGCAGGTGGGTGACGGCATCGGTGCGCGCCTGCCATAGCCGGTCCCGGAATATGGGGCCTACCAGGAACCGCTCGCCCATCCGCGCGACCCACGAGTCCGCGATACGACCGACCTTCCAGCCTGCGATGTCATCGGGCCACAAGGCGATGGCGGCGTCCTGGCGCGCATAGGCATCGGCAAGCGTCTGCGGCAAGGGGCCGGGGTAGCCGGAAAGAGCGCGCGCCCCGCGCCGGGCCGCGACGAAGCTCGCGGCGGCTGCCCGCCCGACGGCGGCCGTGTCGGAAGTTGCCGGTGCCTCGCTCACTGGAATCGACGGCGCGGCAGCAAAGCGCTCAGTGCGCCTGCGGGATCTGGCACGAGTCCCCCCGCGTGGTCCGGGCGCCGGCTTCGCCCGGTGAGCGGTGCGCACAGACTGCATTGCCTAGCACGCGCACGTTCTCGAAAACATCACCCTCGCCGCTCACCTCGAGCGCAATGCCCCGCGAGCGTTGCGCGCGGGCCGCGCCGGACCCGCTTGCGAGAGTCAGATTCTGGAGCCGGATGTCATCGGCGGACACGGTCACGGTAGCGGCTGAAGTCGAGTCCGCGGGTGCGATCACCACGGTCTTGCCCGGATCGCCGTACGGGCTGCGCAGCACGATGTTGGGCTTCGCGATCGTGAGCGCCTCGTGGTAAGTACCCGGAGCGACCGAGATGAGGGCGCCGCTCGCAGGCGCCACGTCGATTGCCCGCTGGATCGAGTAGTAATCGCCGGTGCCGTCGGCGGCAACATACAGAGTCTCATCGACCGGCGGGACCTTGACGGCGAGACGTGGAGCGTGGAGCGACGGGGGAAAGGGAACGAAGCGCGACGCGCAAGCTAGCGGCGTCCCGGGCCGGCTGCCGGGCACGCGGCTCACGGCGACATTCTGTCCGGCGGGCACCAGATTGCCGAGCGCGGGACCGAGTGAGATGCGGGCGTCCGTCGCAAGCATGTGCCGGGCGTCGACGGCCGCGGCAAAGACGTTGTCGAGCGAGACGCCGAGCACGTGCTGCGGATCGAGGCCGCTGAAGATGTAGTAGCCCGGCGTGAGGATGCGCACATCGCGCAGGGATATATCGCGGTATTCGGGGCTCCACGCGCCGGCAAAGTTGGTGTAGTGCGGCGTGAGGACGATCGGATTGGCGGAGTGGCGGATGCAGACATTCACATAGCTCGCGTCCTCGACCAGGCCACCGCGGCTGGGATCGGACTTGATGCGAATTCCGTTCAGCGCCCCGTCGATGGTCAGATTTCTCACGAGCACGTGGCTGACGCCGCCGCTCGTGGGGCTGCCGATCGACATGCCGTGACCGGTATAGAAGTGATTGTCCAGTATTGAGATGTGGGAGGCCGGCCGGCCCTGCCGGGAGCTGATCGCGACGTCGTCGTCGCCCGTATGGATGTAGCAGTGGGCGATGGTGACATTGGTCGATGAGACCGGGTCGATCCCATCAGTGTTGCGCGCAGTCCCCGGGGTCATGATCTTCACGCCCCAGGCGGTGAAACCGTCCGAGTCGCGGACGTCGACGTGATACCGCGGGGAGTCGCGCAGCGTGATGTTGTACATCGTGAAGTCGTGGACCTGGCTGAGGACGATGAGACCGGGCACCTTCTGGTTCCGGTCCAGCACCTTCGCCTGGTGTGCGAGCTCCCACCAGGTGATGCCCTGGCCGAGTATCCGGTCCCCACCGCGGCCATCGATCGCGCCGGCACCCATGATGCCGCTCTCGCTGATGCCGGTGCCGCTCAAGAGCGGCCTGCACCCCTCCGCGTGCTCGCCGAGGATGCCGCAACTGCCGGGTGTAATGTCATAAAGCCGCGGGTCTGCAGATGCCGCCAACACGGTGTCGGCGTCGATTAGCAGTGTGACGCCGGAGCGAAGAGTGAGCGGACCGCTGAGAAATACCTTCCTGTCGCCGTCGGCCCGCAGCTCGACGGCCTGCCCCGGGGCACAGTGGTCCATGGCCTGTTGGATGCGAGCGGTGTCGGGTTGCCGCTCCGCGGCCTGCGGCAGGATCCCGTGCGGCGCTGAGAGGCGGGCCCGCAGCACGATGCAGGAGGGCGGAATCTTCGGTTGTACGACGTGCCGCATGTCCTGCGCCCGGGCAGCGGCCATGCAGCCCAGGGAGAGCGTGGCGAGGAGAAGAGTCAGGCGCATGTGAGCCAAGGCGGAACCCTCGTGTGAAGCACCCGTGGCGGGGAGGCACATTCCCGTATCTGTTCTACCTGTCGTGCCATGGATCCGTCAGAGCCTGTAGGCCTTCTTCGGCAGGCGATAGGCGAGGTCGACCGCGGTCTCGGCAGCCTCATCCTCGGCGAGGCGATGCTCGGCGACCAGACGCGCGAGAAACGCGCAGTCGATGCGCCGCGCGACATCATGGCGTGCCGGTATCGACAGGAATGCGCGGGTGTCGTCGTTGAACCCGACGGTGTTATAGAAGCCGGCCGTCTCCGTCGTCTGCTCGCGGAAGCGGCGCAGCCCTTCCGGGCTGTCATGAAACCACCAGGCGGGACCGAGCTTGAGCACCGGGTAATGTCCGGCGAGGGGCGCGAGCTCCCGGCTGTAAGCCGACTCGTCCAGGGTGAAAAGGATGATCGAGAGGCTCGGGTGGCTGCCGAAGCGGTCGAGCAACGGCTTCAGGGCATGTACGTAGTCGGTGCGCTGCGGTATGTCGGCTCCCTTGTCGCGGCCGTACTTGTCGAAGATGGCGCGATCGTGATTGCGCAGCGCACCCGGATGGATCTGCATCACCAGGCCGTCATCGACGCTCATGCCGGCCATTTCGGTCAGCATCTGGGCACGGAAGAGCTCGGCGTCTGCGGCGGTGTAGTGGCCGGAAACGATCCGCCCGAAGAGCGACTGCGCAGCGCCTTCCTCCAGATCGGCGGTGGCTGCGCTCGGATGGCCGTGATCGCTCGCGGTGGTGCCGAGCGCAATGAAGGCGGCACGGCGCAGCCGGTGCGCCTCGAGATAGCCGCGCCAGGAGTGGACGTCCTGCCCCGTCATCCGCCCGAGCTCCTCGAGCGACTCGTGAAAGAGCTCGTGCTCGGGATCGACGACCGGATCGGGGCGGTAGGTGCTGATCACCCGGCCCGGCCAGCCGCTGCGGCGAATCGCCTCGTGCGCCGCGAGCGGATCGGTGGGGCTTTCCGTGGTCGCGAGCACCTCGATGTTGAATTTATCGAACAGCGCCCGCGGTCGGAACGCGGGACTGGCAAGCGCAGCACCGATGGCATCGAAGTAAAGGTCGGCTGTCTCGGCCTCGAGGCGTACTTTCAGCCCGAATACCTGAGCAAACACCTCATCGAGCCAGAGTGCCGACGGCGTGCCGCGAAAGAGCGAGTAGTGACTCGCAAACTGGTGCCAGGCCGCGCGCGGCTCGTACACCGGCTTGCCGCGGCGTGAGCGCACCCCGAGCGGGTCGAGCGCGGCACCCTGGCTGTGCAGCATCCGATAGAGGTAATGATCCGGCGCGAGCAGCAGGTCCACGGCATCGCCGAATGGCCGGTCGTAGGCAAACCAGGCCGGATCGGTATGGCCGTGCGGACTGACGATGGGCAGATCGCGTACGTGCGCATACAACGCGCGCGCGATGGCGCGCACGCCGGTATCCGCCGGGAAGAGGCGGTCAGGATGCAGGGCCAGGGGTCGCGACATGCGGCCATTATAGGTAACCGGTGTCACACACTGCAACAGCCTCTTGTCCACCGGTGTCACCGGGCTTCGGTCACCAGGCGCCACCAGGCGTCAGGCGCGTTGCGACCGGCTGCGCGGCGGCGGCGCCGTCGAGTCGCGCTCGATGAGGCTCGGGGTGAATTCCGCGAGGGGCGCTTTGGCAGCCGCCTTGGATGCTGCGAACAGCCCCTCCGCAGCGGTCCGGCCCATCTCACGCACCGGCAGGCGCACCGAAGTCATGGCCGGCCAGATCCGGGTCGCGATCGGCGCGTCGTCGAAGCCGATCACGGAAAGATCCTCGGGAATGCGGATACCGAGCTCGTGCGCCGCGCTGTACACACCGGTCGCCATCTCGTCGTTCCCGGCGAATATCGCGGTCGGCCGATCGGGCCGGGCGAGGAGCTCGCGCCCGCGGGCGAGACCCGACTCATACGTGTAGGCACCGAGGATGGCGAGGTCCGGGGCCAGCTCCAGACCGTACTCCGCGAGGCCGGCAATGAACCCGGCGCGCCGCTCGTGCGACGAGCGAAAGAGCGGCGGGCCTGACAGGTAGGCAATGCGGCTGTGGCCAAGCTCCGCCAGTCGGCGTGCGGCGGCAGCCGCGCCCCGCGCATCGTGAGTCAACACCATGCGCGACGGCTTGTCGACCGAGGCGCAGGCGACGCGCACGTAAGGACAATCGGCACTCTCCAACAGCTTCGCGAGACGGTCGTCCTCGGAGACAGATGGCGTCAGGACGACTCCGAAGAGACGCAGTCGCTCGACGAAGCCGCGCATGTCCTCGAGAAAGGTCGGGCTGCGGCGGTCGCAGGGCCGGATCACGAGCTCGTAGCCACGCCCGGCCAGCGCATCGAGGATGCCGAGCTGGATGTTCTCCACGTATTGCGGATTGGGATTGTCGTGGATCATGCCGACCAGAAAAGAGCGGCGGAATGCGAGCCCGCGCGCCTGCGGATCCGGCTGGTAGCCGTGCTCGGCGATGATGCTCTCGATGCGTGCGCGCGTATCCGCCTGGACATAGGGTGCCTGATTGATGACGCGCGAGACGGTCTTCTTCGACACGCCGGCGAGGCGTGCGATGTCGGTGATCGTCAGCCGGGCTCGGGTCCGCGCCTGCTTCGGGGTCGGCGGCTCGCCGCGGTCGGAGTGCTCGCGTCTGGCCTTGGCGCGACGGCTGGAGGTCTTCAAGCGGGGAATCCCAGGGCTGCCCGTCTTTTTGCGGGCGGACTTTAACAGAGGCGTCTCCGGAAGCCTATCGCCGGCAGCGGCTTTGCACAAGTTCTGCTACCGGTTACCATAGCAGGATGGCCGGGCCGCAATTCCCCGATGCTTTACGGGTGCATCCGCAGGATGACGTGCTTGTGGCCCTGCGCGACCTGCAGCAGGGGGAAACGGTGTGCTCAGGCTCGGAGGTGATCGTCGCCCGATCACAGGTGCCGCGTGGACACAAGTTGGCCATCGCTCCTCTGGCGGCCGGGAGCGTGGTCCGCAAGTACGGCTGGCCGATCGGGCGCGCAACGCGCGACATCCTTGCGGGCGATCACGTTCATACGCACAACCTCTCGACGACGCTCACCGCACATTCCGACTACAGCTATACGCCACCCGCCGCGTCGGCAGACAGCGGGCCGATCGAGCCGCGCTCGTTCCTGGGGTACCGGCGCCGCAATGGTCGCGTGGGAACGCGCAACGAGCTCTGGGTCGTCTGTACCGTCGGCTGTGTTGCGCGCACTGCCCGGCGGATAGCGGACATTGCGGGGGAGCGACTGCGCGGCAAGGTCGACGGGGTATACGCTCTGACACATCCGTTCGGTTGCTCGCAGCTGGGCGATGACCTGGCACACACCCGGCGGCTCCTGGCATCCCTCGTCGCGCATCCCAATGCGGGCGGCGTGCTGGTGGTCGGCCTCGGTTGTGAGAACAACCAGCTCGCGGCGCTGCTCGGCACGGCGGAATTCGATCCCGAGCGCGTCCGCAGCTTCAACGCGCAGGCCGTGAGTGATGAGGTCGACGAAGGGGTACGCGCGCTGGAGGAGCTCGGCGAGCTGCTCGCCCGCGACGTGCGCGAGCCGCGGCCGCTCGCGGACCTGGTGTTGGGCCTCAAATGCGGCGGCTCCGATGCCTTCAGCGGCCTCACCGCGAACCCGCTCGTGGGACGCGTCAGCACCGAGCTCGCCCGCGCAGGCGGCACTCCCATCCTGACGGAGATCCCGGAAACCTTCGGCGCCGAGCAGCTGCTCATGGCCCGGGCCGTGGATGCGGGCGTGTTCGCGGCCGTCGGCGCTCTGGTCAACGATTTCAAACAGTATTTCACGGCCGCAGGGCAGCCGGTCTCGGAAAACCCCTCACCCGGCAATCAGGCGGGGGGCATCACGACGCTGGAGGAGAAATCGCTCGGCGCGGTGCAGAAGGCGGGTGATGCGCCCCTCACCCAGGTATTGCGTTACGGCGAGCGGGTGCACCGTCCCGGACTGGCCCTGCTCGAGGCACCCGGCAACGATGCCATCTCCGGCACCGCTCTGGCCGCGGCCGGCGCGACATTGCTACTCTTCACCACGGGCCGGGGGACGCCGCTCGGATTTCCGGCGCCGACGCTGAAGATCTCGAGCAACAGTGCGCTTGCGCAGGCGAAGTCCCGCTGGATCGATTTCGATGCCGGCACGCTGCTCGCGGGCGCGAGCATGGAGGAGCGCACGCGGGCGCTGCTCGACCTGATCATCGCGACCGCCTCCGGCCAGCCGACCTGCGCCGAGCGCAATGGCGAGCGCGAAGTTGCCATCTGGAAAACCGGAGTGACGCTTTGACAGAGAGCCGGACGGAAACATCCGCGGCGCACGCGGCAACGGCCCCGCGTCTGTGCGAGCGCACTCTGGAGCGTGCTTCCACGGCTCTGCTGCGGCCCGGCTACCGCCGCTCGCTGACGCGCATAGGCACGGTGCACTTCGGACCCGGCGCGTTCCATCGCGCGCACCAGGCGTCCTACTTCGACCGGCTGCTCGAGAAAGATCCGACTCGCGCCATCTGCGCCGTCTCGCTCAAGACGGCCTCGCTCCGCGATGCTCTGGTCTCGCAAGACGGCCTCTACACCCTGGTCGAGCTCGACGAGGCGCCGACGTTGCGTGCGATCGGTGCGCTGCGCGAGCTGCTGGTCGCTGCTGAGAGCCCTGCCGCGGTGAGCGGCCGTCTCTGCCATCCTGACACCTCGCTGATCACCATCACGGTGACCGAAAAGGGCTACTGCCTCGATGGCAGCGGCCGGCTCGATCCGCATCATCCTGACATCGCCCACGACCTGCGCCACCCGGCGACCCCACGCAGCCTCATCGGCTGGCTCGTGCGCGGCCTTTCGCTGCGGCGCGAGCGCCGGCTTCCGCCCTGTCTCATCGTCTCGTGCGACAACCTGTCGGACAACGGTCCGACTCTGCGGCGCGCGGTGCTGGCCTTCGCCGAGCGATCCGATGCTGCACTTGCCGCCTGGATCGAAGCCGAGGCGCGCTTCCCGCGCACGATGGTCGACAGCATCACTCCCGCTACCGACCAGGCGCTGCGCGAGCGCGTGGCGCAGGCAACTGGCCTCGAAGATGCCTGGCCGGTCCAGCGCGAGCGCTTCGTGCAGTGGGTCGTGGAGGAGGTCGACTTCACTGCGCAACCCGATTGGGCCTCGGTCGGTGTCACGGTGAGCCGCGATGTGACCGCGTACGAGCGCGCGAAGCTGCGCATGTTGAACGGTGCCCACTCCAGTCTCGCCTACCTGGGCCTGCTCGCCGGCCTCGAGACGGTCGCCGAAGCGATGGCGCAGCCCGTGCTGCGAACCTTCATCGAGCGCCTGATGGCCGAGGACATCGAGCCGACCCTCACCGCGCCGGAGCCGCGCGCGCTTGCCGCCTACCGCCGGTCGGTTCTGCAGCGGTTCGAGAACCCGGCCATGCGGCACCAGCTTGCGCAGATCGCCTGGGACGGCTCGCAGAAGCTGCCGATCCGGATTCTCGGCACGATCGCCGATGCATTGCGTGCCGGACGTCCACTGAGGCGGCTGACAGTACCGATGGCCGCGTGGATGCACTTCGTGCGCGCGCGGACCCGGGACGGAGTGGCGATCGTTGATCCCCTCGCTGCGCAACTGACGGCGATCGGCCGGCAGATGGCGGGCAACTCGAGCGATGACCTGCCGCTGTTCTTCGCACTGCCTGGGGTCATTCCGCCAGCTCTGGCGCAGGAGGCGCAATTCTCGCGCGCCCTCGGCGAGGCATACGACCTCATCGCGGCTCGCGGCGTTCTCGCCGCGGTAACGGCCGCCGCGGAGTCCGCGACCGGCCGGCCTGACCGGGTTTCCCGGTGAGTGTCGACTCGCAAACGCGGCTCTCAGAGGGCGCAGGGACGGAGGCTCGCGACGCCACGCCGGCCGCACACCCACACGCCGCGGCCGAACGCGCCGGCAGGTTCCGGTGGGTCATCTGTGCGCTGCTCTTCGCCGCCACTGCGCTCAACTATGTCGACCGCCAGATCATCGGGATCCTGCAGCCGATGCTGGCGCAGAAGTTCCACTGGAGCGAGATCGACTACAGCAACATCGTGCTCTCCTTTCAGCTCGCCTACGCCATCGGGTACATCATCTTCGGCAAGCTGATCGATCGGATCGGTGCCCGCGCCGGATACGCTCTCGCGGTGGCGATCTGGACCGTCGCGCACGTCGCGCATGCCTGGGCGAGCTCGCTGACCGACTTCATCGTGGCGCGCTTCGCCATCGGACTCGGGGAGTCGGGCAACTTTCCAGCGGGCCTCAAGGCAGTCGCCGAATGGTTCCCGAAGCGCGAGCGCGCGTTGGCAACCGGAATCTTCAACGCCGGTGCCAACGTCGGCGCCATCGTCACACCGCTCATCGTACCGGCCATCACCCTGACGCTCGGCTGGCAGGCGGCCTTCCTGATCACGGGCAGCTTTACCGTGATATGGGTGATCGTGTGGCTCGCCGTGTATCGGCCGCCGCAGCGGCATTCGCGCCTCGGTGCGGCAGAGCTTGCGCTCATCGAGAGTGATCCGCCTGACCCGGTGGTATCGATCCCCTGGAGAAGGCTGCTCGCGGTACGCGAGACGTGGGCCTATGCGCTCGGCAAATTCCTGATCGATCCGGTCTGGTGGATGTGGCTTTTCTGGCTGCCCGACTTCCTCGTCAAGCGGCACCACCTCGATCTCGAGACGTTCGGTCCGCCCCTGGTCGCCATTTACATCCTGTCGGACCTCGGCAGCATCGCCGGCGGTTGGCTGTCATCGAGACTGCTGCACGCGGGCTGCTCCCTCAATGCGGCGCGCAAGTGGGCCATGCTCGTCTGCGCGGTATTGGTCCTGCCGGTATTCGGAGTTGCCTATGTCGACAGTCTCTGGGGAGCGGTGGCGATCGTCGGCCTCGCGACCGCAGCGCACCAGGGCTTCTCCTGCAATCTCTTCACGCTGCCGTCGGATGTCTTCCCGCGCCGGGCGGTCGGCTCGCTGATCGGCATCGGCGGCACGGCGGGCGCGATCGGTGGCATGCTGCTCGCCAAATACGCGGGCTGGGTGCTCGAGCACCTGGGCACCTTCAAGCCGCTATTCGTGTTCGCGGGCTGCGCCTATCTGCTGGCGCTGCTCGTGGTCCACCTGCTCTCGCCGCGGCTCGCCCCGGCACGCATCGACTGAGTCAACCGCCACGAGCGGCGCAGCCTCAGCCGCTCGTGGCGCAACGCAACAGCGGCGAGTCCGCCGGCAGCGCCTCGAGTCTCCTGCTCGCGTACTCGTAACCTGCCTGGATCGCCCGGTCGAAGGCGTCCCAATCGAGCATGTCGACCTCGGCGAGCGGCGGCTGCAGGATGAGGTCCGACTGTGCGCGGTGCGCGACGGTGCTGGCGTTGCTGTTGACCATGCCGGCGCGCCACAGAATCTGGAAGATGGTCGGACACTGGCGCCGTGCCTTGATCCAACGCAGAACCTGCCAGGGCAAAGGAACGTCGACCTCATCACTGCTGGCGTTGAAAGCCCTGTCGGCGCCCCCGACATCGCAGCCGATCACCGGCCCACGGCCGAGCTCGCGCATCACATCGACCGGCAGATTGTTCATCGTGGCGCCGTCGACCAGCACCTCTCCCCGATGCAGCACGGGCGGCAGGACGCCCGGGACAGCTACCGAGGAGCGCAACCAGCGCCACAGGGTGCCGCGCCGATGCACCATCGTCTGGCCGGTGGTGAGGTTGGATGACACACAGAAGAAATCGATCGGCAGGTCCTCGATGGCGAGGTCCCCGAACGCCTCATAGAGGCGCGTGCTCACCTTGCGGCCGGAAACGAGCGACACGAAGGGCAGCGTGTAGTCGCGAAGCGGTCTGGAGTCGACGAAAGCGCGCCGAAAGCGCGCCTTGAGCTCATCAGTGCTCCACCGCAGCGCGACGCCTGCACCGAGGATCGCGCCCATGCTCGTGCCGCCGACCAGGTCCACCGGAACACCGGCCTCCCGCAATGCTTTGACGACGCCAATGTGGGCGAATCCGCGCGCGCCGCCGCCCGACAGCACCAACCCCACGCCCCGACCCGTCAACACGCGCGCGAGCCGCGCATAGTCGTCGGGGGACTGCACGTGATGGTGCGGCACCTCCGGCAGGTCCGCCAGCCAACGCGCCGCGGCGCCGCTCTCGAGCGTGCTGTCGTGCAGCAGGACCAGCTCCGAGCGTTGCGGGGCCATGCTGTGATCGTGCGGCCAGCGCAGTGCGGCCCAGCTCCCCGCGGGACTCTCGGCGCGCGCAAGCAGGAGCAGCGCATCTGCCTGCCGAACGCAGAGCTTGGTCCAGCGGTCCGGCGTCGGGTCGGCGACGTACACCACGTAGTCGTTAACGGCCTCGATCCTGTTGAACCACTGGCTGGTGTGGGTCTTGGCGCGCACGCTCCAGACGAGCTCCGCGCGGCCGAGGTCCGAGAGCGCTTTGACGAGCCTGCTCGCAAACCCGCCAAAATCGACCTCCACGCTCTGCGGCAGAACGGTGAAGGTGCACGCGCCGCGGCCGCGGGCCGCTGCCGCAGGGGACTGCGACTGCGCCAGGCGATCCACGGTGAGGCGCGCGATGCGCAGCATCGCCTCGGGCTGGCCGCGCAACACCTCATTGAAAGCCTTCGTTGAGATCCGCGCGAGCTCGGTGTCGCGCAGCGCCACGACATCCGCGCTGCGCGGCCGGCCGGAAATCAGGCCCATCTCCCCCACCATGTCCCCCGCAGCAATGCGGGCCAGGAAGCGCCGTCGGGCAGGATCAGCGGAGAAGGCGCCGAGACAGCCGCTCAGCACCATGTAGAGCGCATCGGGCGGATCGCCGGCGGAGAAGAGCTTCGCGCCCCCTGGAAGGGACAGCCATTCGACGACTGCAGCGATCTCTCGCAGCAGTCCGGGATCGAGCCCACTGAAAAGCGGCATCTCCCCGATCAGTGCGCCTACGTCGGAACGCAGCGTCGCAGTCTCTTCGAAAGGATTACCGTCCATTCGCGTGATCTCGGTGGTGCCTCGCGCGATCGACTACTGCAGATACTGCCGTAAGAAGCGGTCCATATCCTCCAGCACTTCGAGGCGAGTTGCCACCGTGGACAGCCAATCTTCGCCCGGCAGCTTGACCAGCGTGACGGGCTTGCCCAGGCTGGCCAGTGCGCTCTGCATCTCCTGCGACTGCGCGATCGGCACGAAGGTGTCATCGACAGCGTGGAACAGCAGCACGGGCACCTCGATCGCAGCGGCGGCATGCGCCGGCGAGCGGTCGATGACTTTACGGTCGAACGCCGAACCGACCTCCGTTCGCAGGTACGCCACGGCCTGGGATTCCGCCCCGTAGTGGTCCTTTTCATAGCTCAGGAACTCGGGAAGGTCGGAGATGCCGTCGATGCTGACGGCGCAGGCATAAAGATGGGGCGTGAATGCCGCACCGGCCAACGCAGCGTATCCCCCATAGTTGGCGCCGACGATGCAAATCCGGCGCGGGTCGGCTATGCCCTCACGGATCATCGCCTTCACGCCGTCGGTTACATCATCCTGCATCAGCCCGCCCCACTGGCCCCGGCCCGCGTTGCGGAACGCCTCGCCGAAGCCAGTGGAGCCGCGAAACTCCGGCTGCAGGACGGCATAGCCCCGCGTCGCCAGGAACTGCGCCAGCCAATCGAAGTCGTCGTCATCGTTGGCCGCCGGTCCGCCGTGCGGCAACACGACCATCGGCAGCCCTTTGGGCGCCATTGCCGGAGGAACTGTCAGATAGGCTGGGATGGCAGTTCCGTCGCGCGCCGGATACGTGATGGTGCGGACCGAGCCGAGCGTCGCATTCTCGAGCCCGGGGTATGCCTCGCCCACGATGTCCGCGCGGTGGGTCGTGAAATCGACCAGGTAATAGACGGGCGGATGAGACCGGTCATCGCTCTTCACCAACACACGGCTGCCGTCCCGCGAGTGGGCGTAGACGTCGGTATTGCGCCCCTGAAAAGCCCGGGCGACCGCTTCACCCCGTCGCTGCGCGGCCGGCTCCAACCAAAGAACCTTCGAAGTCAGGCCGCCCAGATCGACGCCCATGAGCACGCCCGTGAAGCCGTCCACGATGACGTCCGTCACATCTGCCGACACCTCCGGTAGGAGGTCTCTGGCACCGGAGCCATCGAGCGCAATCGCCCACACCGTGACCCGGCCATCCTGACTCGGGCCCATGGCGATGATGCTCTTGCCATCGGAGCTGCGCCCATCGAGCGTCCACTCATCACCGTGAGCCCGCTCGAGAATGTGCCGCCAGCCGGCCGCGGTTCTGGCCTCGACGACATATTGGTCGTCCGAGCGCCGCCATTCGCTGCGGGCAAGCGGTGTACCGTCGGCATCGACCACCCATTGAGCCCAGTACTGATCACCCTCATCGATCAGGGTGCCTTTGCCGCTGATCGTGTCGACCTGGAAGAGTTCACTCACCCAGCCGGAGTCAGCGCCGGGATCGAAGATATGCGTGCCGGTCTGCTCACGCGCCGCCTGCGAGGAGTAATCCCACGTGGACATGATGACGGTGTGCGGCTTCGTCGTGTGCGAGGCGACGAGGTCGGCGCCTGTAACCCACTCTCGCGCGCCGCCTGACATCAGAAGCATCTGGCTCCTGCCGCTCCCAATGTCAACCGACACGGTCCGGTAGTAGGTGTAGCTACGCAGCCCTTGCGCGGTGTCTATGGTGCGTACCTGCTTGAGATTGATGAGGAGCGTTGCGTCGTCAGCCCAGCCTAGCGAGCGCAGCTCCATCCCCGGACCTATGCCGAGCGTCTGGCGATAGCTCTTTGCGGCGATATCGAGCACCAGCACTTTGGGCTGAGGACCGCTGCGCTCGCGCCAGGCGAGCAGTCGACCATCAGGGCTCAGCGTGACGTTGCTGACTTGCGGCAGCGCGGCGAACGCTGCGGCGGGCACGGCCGGCGTTGCGGCATTCGCGGTGGCCCCTAACAGGGCCACTGTGACGAGCACAGTGGCCACACACCCTTTGATCATGAGACCTGCCCCCCGACGCATGTTCGCGCGTGTCTATAGTTCTTTGCGCGAGCAGCCATGCCGGCAATCCGCGCGCGCCACCGGCAGTATATGCCTGCGCCGGCAGGGCTCGCCGTCAGCGCTCCACGATGGCGGTGACGCCCATTCCGCCTGCCGTACACACCGAGATCAGGCCCCGCTTCGCCGCCGGGTTGCCCGCGATGAGCTTCGCGAGCGTGGCGACGATCCGCGTGCCGGTGGCGGCGAAGGGATGACCAATGGCGACGCTGCCGCCCTTGACGTTGAGGCGGGCACGGTCGATTGCGCCGAGCGGCGCCGTGAGGCCCAGCGCTTCGCGGCAGAACTCCGGCGACTGCCAGGCGGCCAATGTACACAGCACCTGCGCCGCGAAAGCCTCGTGGATCTCGTAGTAGTCGAAATCCTGCAGCGTGATTCCGGCATCGCGCAGCATCGCGGGCACGGCGTACGCGGGCGCCATGAGCAGACCTTCCTTGCCGCTCGCGAAGTCCACCGCCCACACCTTGCCGTAGGACAACCATGCCTGCACCGGAAGATTCCGGCGCGCCGCCCACTCCTCTGAAGCCAACAGCACGGCGCTCGCTCCGTCCGTCAGCGGCGTGCTGTTGCCGGCGGTCAGAGTGCCATCGCGAGGATCGAAGCTCGCGCGCAGCCGCGAGAGCTTCTCGAGCGAGGTGTCGGCCCGGATGTTGTTGTCGGTCTTCAGGCCGAGATAGGGCACGACCAGGTCGTCGTAGAATCCCTCCCGCCACGCCGCGGCGGCCTTCATGTGACTCTCGTAAGCGAGCCGATCCTGCTCCTCGCGGCTGATGCCCCAGCGCTGCGCCATGAGCTCGGCGCTCTGGCCCATGGAAAGGCCGGTGCGCGGCTCGACCACCGCCGGCAGAACCGGCTTGAAGTAGCGCGGCCGCAGCCGCAGCCAGGGCGCCAGGCGCTGCCCGAAGGTCTTGCCGCGGGCGCTCTCGAGCAGCATCTGTTGATAAGCGCGCGGATAGACCACTGGTGGATCGCTGATCGTATCGACGCCGCCCGCGATACCGCACTCGATCTGGCCGAGGGCGATCTTGTTGGCCGTGAGAATGGCGGCCTCGAGACTGGTGCCGCACGCGCGCTGCAGATCGAGCCCCGGGGTCTGCGGGTCGAGGCCCGAGGACAGCACGCTCTCGCGCGTGAGGTTGTAGTCCCGTGAGTGCTTGATGACGGCGCCGGCGGCAACGTCCCCCAGCCGCACACCGGTCAGGCCGAAGCGATCCACCACGGCACGAAATACCGCCGTGAGCATTTCCTGGTTGTCGACCGTGGCGTAGGTCGTGTGCGCTCTCGCGAACGGAATACGTGCCCCGCCCAGGATGGCGACGCGCCGTGCTGTTGTGCCGACGAGCATGGAACCTCCGGTAAAGAAGCGCTCCCGACCCGCTACGCTACCATTGCTCGGCCCATCCTGGGCCTCGGCCTTGCAGGCCCGGCGCTGCGCGCCGTCCAAAATCGCTCCAGGCGATTTTGTGCTGGCCCATCCTGGGCCTCGGCCTTGCAGGCCATGCGGCCACTGGCAGCGCACCGGCCGCCAGCGGTATTCTGCCCGGCCCGACCCGCATCACCCGAAGGGATTTCCCGCATGGGCGATTTCACGACCCTCATGGCCCGTGACGGTCATGAGTTCCAGGCCTATCTTGCCGCCCCACCGGCCCGCCCCCGGGGCGCAGTCGTGGTGATCCAGGAAATCTTCGGCATCAACGGTCATATCCGCGCCGTGACCGACGGCTTTGCGGCAGAGGGCTACACCGCGATAGCCCCTGCCCTGTTCGACCGCATCCGCCGCGGCATAGAGCTGGGCTATGACAGCTCCGGCAGCGACGAGGGGCGGGGTTATGTGCAGCAGCTGAAGCCCGAGGAGACCCTGAAGGATCTCGCGGCCGCCATAGCGGTCGTCCGCCATTCAGGCCGTGTCGGCACGGTGGGCTTCTGCTGGGGCGGTGCGCTCTCGTACCGCGCGGCCTGCGAGCTGCCCATCGCCTGCGCGGTCGTCTACTACGGCAACCCGCGGGACACCGGCAAAACGCCCAGGTGCCCGGTCCTCTATCACTTCGGCTCGGCCGACAAGAGCATCCCCCTCTCCGAGGTCGACCGCCTGAAGGCGGCGCACCCACAGGGGATCTTCTATGTCTACGACGGGGCGGGGCACGGCTTCAACTGCGATCTACGGCCGAGCTACGACGCGGCTGCGGCCGCTCTCGCCCGCCAGCGCACGCTCGATTTTCTGGCGCGCAGGCTGGCCGGTGAGGACCGCAGCCGTGAGGCGGAACAGGATGCCTGAGCACGGCACGGGAGAGCGGGTGATGCTCAGGTTGCAAGACCCGACGCTGCTGCGCCAGCAGGCATACGTCGATGGCGCCTGGGTGAATGCCGACAGTGGCGCCACGCGTGAGGTCCTCAACCCGGCCACGGGCGGGCGCCTCGGCACGGTTCCTGACATGGGGGCGGCAGAAACCCGACGCGCCATCGAGGCGGCACACAGGGCCTTTCCGGGCTGGGCCGCAAGGACGGCCAAAGACCGCGCGGCAGCGCTGCGGCGCTGGTATGAGCTCATGATGGCGAATCAGGACGATCTGGCCGTGCTCATGACCGCCGAGCAGGGCAAGCCGCTCGCCGAATCGAAGGGTGAGATCGCCTACGCGGCGTCCTTCATCGAGTGGTTCGCCGAGGAAGGCAAGCGGCTCTATGGCGATGTCATCCCGGGCCACCAGAGCGACAAGCGCATCCTCGTGCTGCGCCAACCGGTGGGCGTGGTGGCGGCGATCACACCGTGGAATTTTCCGGCCGCCATGATCACGCGCAAGGCGGGCCCTGCGCTCGCCGCCGGCTGCACCTTCGTCTGCAAGCCCGCGATGCAGACCCCCTACTCCGCGCTGGCGATGGCGGAGCTCGCAGCGCGCGCAGGGGTACCCGCCGGCGTTCTCAACATAGTGACCGGTGCCGATGCCGCCGCGATCGGCGGGGAGATGACTTCCAACCCCGTGGTGCGCAAGCTGACCTTCACCGGCTCCACGGCAGTCGGCAAGCGCCTCATGGCGCAATGCGCCGGCACCCTCAAGAAGCTTTCCTTGGAGCTCGGAGGCAACGCGCCTTTCATCGTGTTCGACGATGCCGATCTCGATGCCGCGATCACAGGGGCGCTCGCGAGCAAATACCGCAACACCGGCCAGACGTGCGTGTGCGCCAACCGGCTGCTGGTACAGGCCGGGGTCTACGAGGCATTTACGCGCAAGCTGGTCGATGCCGTCGGCCGGTTGCGCATCGGCAATGGCCTCGAGGGTCCGACCGATCAGGGCCCGCTGATCGACACCAACGCTCTCGCCAAAGTGGAGCAGCACATCGCCGATGCCGTGAAGAAGGGCGCCCGTATAGCGCATGGCGGCAAGCGCCACGCGCTCGGCGGCACGTTCTTCCAGCCCACCGTGATCACGGACGTCACTACCGAGATGTTGGTGGCCCGGGAGGAGACGTTCGGGCCCGTGGCGCCACTGTTTCGCTTCGAAACCGAGGCCGACGCGATCCGGATGGCCAATGACACGGAGTTCGGCCTGGCCGCCTATTTCTACACGCGCGACCTCGCGCGCTCCTGGCGCGTGGCGGAGGCTCTCGAATACGGCATAGTTGGGCTCAATACCGGCATCATCTCGACCGAGGTGGCACCCTTCGGCGGTATCAAGGAGTCCGGCACGGGGCGCGAGGGCTCCAAATACGGCATCCTCGATTACACCGAGCTCAAGTACCTGTGCACGGGGCTGTAGCATGACGTGGCGGATCCGGGCTCGTGCCCGGCGCGGCGCGAGCACAGAGCGTGGCTCTTACCCGCGGCGCCGCCACCTGCGGCCGCGGGGCACTTCCCTGGGCCTATGCTTTCTCGGTATAAGGTTCCGACCGGCATGCGCTACATCAGCTCTCCCGATTTCCATCGCGATTCCGCCGAGCGCATCGGCATCCTCCTCGTCAACTCCGGCACTCCGGCAGCGGCTGAGCCGCGGGCGGTGCGCCGCTTTCTGGCGCGGCTGCTCGGCGACCGGCGGGTGGTGGAGCTTCCCCGGGCGCTCTGGCTGCCGATTCTCTACGGACTCATCCTGCCGCTGCGCCCGGCGCGGATTGCGCGCAAATACCGCAGGATCTGGTCGCAGTCGGGCTCGCCGCTGCTCGATCTTTCCGAGAAGCTGCGCACCCAGCTCACCGGCACCCTGGCGCAACGAATGCTGGCGCCCTTCTCGGTGGAGCTCGGCATGCTCTACGGCGATCCGGGCGTCTCGCAGGGGCTGACCCGGCTGCGCGAGTCAGGCGCCCAGCGCATCCTGGTGTTGCCGCTGTTCCCGCAGTACTGCGGCGCGACCACGGGGGCCGTCTACGATCAGGTGAGCGCGGAGCTCGCGCGCTGGCGCTGGCTGCCGGAGCTGCGCTTCATCGCGGAGTACCACGATCAGCCCGAGTACATCGATGCGCTGCGCCTCAGCGTGCTCGAGCATTGGCAGACTCACGGCCGCACGCGGCACCTGTTGATTTCCTTCCACGGCATACCGGAGCGTTATTTCCAGCAGGGCGATCCCTACTTCTGCAAGTGTCAGAAGACCGCGCGCCTGCTCGCCGAGGAGTTGCTGCTGCGCGATGGCGAATGGAGCGTCAGTTTCCAGTCCCGGTTCGGCCCCGCAGCCTGGCTCAAGCCCTATACCAGCGAGGTGCTGGCGCAGCTTCCCGGGCGCGGCGTACGCGATGTGACGGTGCTGTGTCCCGGGTTCGCGATCGATTGCCTCGAGACCCTGGAGGAAATCGGCATCGAGAACCGCGACAACTTCCTGCGCGCCGGCGGCGAGCGGCTCGAGTACGTGCCGGCGCTCAATGCCCGCGCCGAGCACGCGCGGTTCCTGGCGAGCCACATCGCGCGACACTGCCAGGGGTGGATATCGCCGGCCTGGCCCGAGGTCGCCTACGGCGCTTCAGGCAGCCAACCCATCGACCGCCACTGATCCCGCGGCGCCCCGAGATCCCTCGACACGGGCAGCAGGGCCACTTGCTTTCGCACGGCGCCATGCTTGGACGTTTTCTGGAATTCGGAGTTGCTACGGCTGACATCCGGGCCTCGGTGGAATTCTACGAGCGGCTCGGATTCACGCAGGCACGGACCGGCGACATCTGGCCGCATCCGTACGGCGTGCTCACCGACGGCAGGGTGTACATCGGGCTGCACCAGGTCCGGCTGGATTCGCCGGCCATTACCTTCGTCCGGCCGGGAATAGCCGCGCACGCACCATCGCTCGAGCAGGCAGGCGTGAAGCTCTCGACGATCAACCTGGACAGCGAGGTGTTCAATGAGTTGGCTTTTCGGGACCCCGCGGGCCACACGGTGAGACTGCTCGAGGCACGGACCTTCTCGCCAGCGGACCGCTCCCCCCGCGAGACCTCACGCTGTGGCGCGTTCTGCAGCATCAGTCTGCCGGCAGCAGACTTCGATCGGGTCGGCCGGTTCTGGCAGATGCTCGGGCTCGCACCCCTCGAGGAGGGATCACAGCCCTACCGCCGCCTCCGTCTCGAGAGTGAAGACTTCCAGCTCGCCCTGCATCGGCAGGGATTTTTCCCGGAGCCGCTCCTCGTCTTTCGTGATGGCGACATGTCCGCACGGCTCGGGCGCCTGCGCGAGCTCGGCGTCGGCCCGCTTGAACCGCCGCCGAGTGGACTCGACACCCACGCAAATTCATTGCTGCAGGCGCCCGAGGGCACCGTGCTGCTGTTGCTGCAAGATACCGGCGATCCCGCTTGACCCCCGCATGACCCTCCGCAACACCCGTGACCGCTGGGGCGCAGTCTCCCAGCTCCTGCATTGGCTGATCGTCGTGCTGATCGCCCTGCAGGCTGCCCTCGGCCTCACCGGGATCATGCTGCCGCTCGGTGTCGGGAAGCTGGGGGTGCTGGCGACGCACAAATCGATCGGCATCACCATACTCACCCTCGCGGTGCTGCGGCTGCTGTGGCGCTGGATGAACCCCACGCCGCCGTTGCCGTCCAATCTGAAACCTTACGAGCGCGTCCTGGCGCATTTCACTCACAAGGGGCTCTACGTGCTGCTTTTTGCGATGCCGCTCACCGGCTGGATCATGTCCTCCGCGCGCGGCTTCCCGGTGAGCTGGTTCAATCTGTTCCAACTTCCCGATCTCGTCTCGAAGAGCGAGGCGCTCTACGGTGCCATGGTGGTGACTCACGCGACCCTCGCAAGCGCCCTCGCGGTTATCGTGGCGCTGCACATAGCAGGAGCGCTCAAGCACCACTACGTGCTGAAGGACGATACCCTGCGGCGGATGCTGCCCTTCGGGCGGATCACGCTCGGCGCGCTCGTTGCGGTGCTGCTCGCGGCACCGGCGGCGCACGCCGCTACCGGCCGCAGCTACAGCGCGCTTCCGGCGCAGAGCTCGCTGACTTACACCTTCACGCAGGCCGGCGCCGCAAACCAGGGACGATTCAAGTCCTTCGTCGTGAGCTTCGATCCGACCGCGGGCCAGCTCCAGGTCGTGATCGACATGCGCTCATTCGATACCGGCGACCGGCAACGCAACGACCTCCTGGGCGGCAAGGACTTCTTCGACGTCGCCCGGTACGGCCAGGCCCGCTTCGCCGCGACACACGTGGAACGCAGTGCAACCGGCTACGATGCGACAGGGTCGCTGACGCTGCACGGCGTGACGCGCACCGTCACGATCCCCTTCACCTGGCGCACCGCGACCGATCAGGGCCGCAGGGTCGGCTATCTCGACGGCCAGATCACGCTGCAGCGGCTCGACTTCGGCATCGGCCAGGGACAATGGAAGTCAACGGTGTGGGTAGGCAACGCCGTTACGGTCCACTACCAGTTGGTCCTGGCGCCGGCCGAAAGCAAGTGAGTGAGCGGCCCTGGGCCGCGGGGATGTAAAGAGTAACTCGGTTGGCTGCGCACACCGGCAGGATGCCGACTTTGCGCCAATCAGGAAGGCCTCGCATGGAGCTTCGAGGTACAAAGATCGTAGATCGATGCCATCAGCACCTGCACGGAATGCGTCATGGCGATCTCGATGCCCTTCAGCGCCGCCTCCTTGATCGCTCCGGTCAGCAGGTCGAGCTGCTCCGCCGACAGATTCTCCGGCAATTTGGTGGTGATCTGTACGGTGGGGACTTCCTCCACGATCTGACGCAGTATCTGGTACACGCAATCCGCCTTCGCGCGCATCAGCGACTCATCATCGCCGAACAGCGAGCCGATGGTGACCAGGCCGTCGACCGTCTTCGCCCGAGTCTGCTCCCACTCGCGCTCCGTGCCGAAGGCCACGTGTATGACCTCACCCATGACTGTCTCTCTCATGCATTTCGGCAGGCGACCTGACGCAAGTTCCGTGCCCCGCCGCCATCGGCCGCTGGCCCCTCGGGGACGCCTGCAAGGCCGGAGTGCCGCCGCCGTGAGCCGGAGGGGCACGGGGAAACGGGCGTAGAACCCGGCCTGGCAACGGCCATGGGGATACGCTCGAGCACCAGTCGCATGCCCATGGCTTTCAGCAACACGGTCGCGCTCCGCAGCTCCGGGTTGCCGCGCCGACACAACGTGCGATAGAGCGAATCGGCGCTCAGCTCCACCTTCTCCGCCAACTTCGGGCCGCCGGCGGCGCGCGCGATACGGCCCAGAGCCGCTGTCAACTCCTCCGGGGCGGCGTCTTCCAGCATTGCATTGAGATAAGCCACGGCGAACTCATAGCGCGCCTGCACCGACATCGGCGCCGCCCGGCGGTTCTTCTTGCGAGCCATTTGAGTCACTCCTCGAGGTATCGACCACGGGGGCAGCGTAGGCCCGCGCTTTGCCATGGGACAGGCGGCCTTTACCACGCGTTTACGCAGATTTGCGGCAAATTGCCTGGGTATCGCGGGCATTGCGGGCGCAGGGGGCCTGTCGCCCGCCAAAGCCACGGTCCGCGCCCGCCGCGGGGTATACTTTCGCCCGACGGCCGGTTGGCCACGAAAAGGGGTAGCTGTCATGCTGGTCGTCACGACAGAGAACGTACCGGGTTATCACGTCCGAGACGTCAAGGGTCAGGTATTCGGTGTCGTGGTGCGCAGCCGCGGTCTCGGTGGCAACATCATGGCCGGGCTGCGCTCGCTCGCCGGCGGTGAGATTACCGAGTACACGCAGCTGCTCGAGGAGGCCCGCCGACACGCAGTGGACCGTATGGTCAAGAACGCGACACTCATGCAGGCAAACGCCATCATCATGATGAGGTTCGATTCCGCTGAGATCGGACAGACGATGAGCGAGATCGTCGCATACGGCACGGCCGTGGTGCTGGAGAAGGCGTCCGCGTGATGTTGCGTGCAGCGGTGCTCGTGCTGGGCGGCCTCGCCGTGACTGCAGGCGCGGTGCTCGTGAGCAGTGGCATCAGGGGATCCGGCATTTATCTGCTCTGTGTTGGATTGGCCATGGTTCTCGGCACGGCCTTCGAGCGTTGGCGCTATCGCGCCTCCCCTCCGGCCGGCGCGCACTGGGAGCGCACCGGTGAGCGCTTCGAGGACCCCACGACGGGCGAGACCATGGAGGTGCATTACGACCGGGCGAGCGGCGAACGGCGCTACATCCCGGCCGGCGACGATGCGCAGCGCAAATAGACCTTATTTCCGACGCCGATGTCTGCTATTGATCCTCAACCCCTCGAACCATCCGATCGCCGTCGTCCGACCGTCTTTCTGAGCTACGCTTCGGAAGATCGCCGGGCGGCGCAAATTCTAAGAGATGCTCTGCCTGCCCATGGCCTCGAGGTGTGGTACGACGAGAGCGACCTCGTAGGCGGGGACGCGTGGGACCAGAAGATCCGTCGTCAGATCCGCGAGTGCGATTACTTCATGCCCGTCATTTCCGCGCACACGGAAGCACGGCATGAAGGGTACTTTCGCAGAGAGTGGCGGCTCGCCGTCGAGCGGACGCTCGATATGGCGGACGATCACACTTTTCTCCTCCCTGTGGCGATCGATGCAACCGCAGAAGCCGGTGCGCGCGTTCCCGAGAGATTTCGCGCAGTGCAGTGGCTGCGGCTTCCGGGCGGGCAGCCGAGCGCGGCGCTCGAGGCCCTCTGCCGCAGGCTGGTAGCCGGTTCACCCGAGGAGCAGCCGCCGGTACGCAAGAGCCGGGAGCCATCCGCCGCCGGGCGACGGCCACCGCGGCGCCACTACGAATTTCCTGCATTTCCCCGCGAGGAGCCGGGACAGAGGATCCGCTTCGGGTTCCAGGTGGCCGGCTGGGCGCTGCAGTCGAGCTGGGTCGCCTTCAGTCGCGTCCCGAGGTGGGCGAGGATCGGTATCTACTGCTGGCTCGCCGTGCTGCTCATGTCGCGGGGATGTTCCTCCTCGGACGAGCATCGTCACGCACCCCCGCGGATTTCCTCCGCGGCGCATCCTTACGCACCACCACGGATTTCCTCCCCACAGGCGCAGACCCTCATGCATATCGGCCAGAGCCTGGGAGTGGGCCACCCCGGCCCCTGGACGGCGGCCGATACTGCACAACTCATCTCGCAGATCGCGAAGGAAGTCCCCGCAGACGCGGACGACTCGACCGCATACGCCCCGGTGCTCGCCATTCCATTCGCCGCGCCCGCGGACGACGGCGCGGCTCGTAAGCTCGCCAGGTCAGCCTTTGGTCAGATGTACGGACAACTCGCCATTGCCCGTCATGGACATGTCGCGTTGGCCGACGAGCCGCTGCCGATCCTGGATCCGTCGGTCGCCACCGTAATGGGGCGCGCTCATCATTCGACCTACATCGTCTACGGCGCCATAGACGGTAACGCACCGAATCTACAACTCACCGTCAAAGTCATCGCGGTGGATGACGGTTCGGTGAAGTGGTCGAAATCATACCCGGTGGCGGGTGCCGATGCAGGCCGCATCGCCGAGGAAGTGAGCTCCAAGGTCCCAAGCTCCGAGGACGACGACTGAGGCGGAGAGCCGCGACTCGCGTAGAGTTACGGCCTTGCCTCGAGCACCAGGTTGAAAGGCGTTTCCGTCGCACGCCGGAAGCGCGTGAAGCCGCCGCTTTCCATCACCTGGCGCAGGCGTTTCTCCCCCGCCTGGGCGCCCAGTGCGGGACCCCTTCGCGCCAGCGAGACCGGCACACAGACGAGCGAGGATGCGCCATAGTAGACCCGCCCGACAGGATTGCGATTGTCCTCCAGAGTATCGCCGGCCATCGGCTCCACGAGCATGCAAACCCCATCAGGCTTGAGCGCGTCGCGTGCATGGCGCGCGGCACCGACCGGGTCGGCCATGTCATGCAGACAGTCGAAGAAGGCGACGAAGTCGAGATCGGATGAGGCGTAACTGACGGCATCGGCAACCTCGAACTGTGCGTTGCCCACGCCGGCCTCGGAAGCGCGCTTGCGAGCGGTTTCGATCGAACCCACGTGATAGTCGTAACCGATGAACTGCGAATTCGGAAACGTCTTGGCGAGAAGGATGGTGCTCGCGCCATGGCCGCAGCCCACGTCGGCCGCTCGCCCGCCGCGTTCCAGCTTCGCGACCACGCCGGCGAGGGCCGGGAGCCACGCGCCGATCAGGTTGGCGTTGTAGCCCGCTCGGAAGAATCGCTCCGTGCCGTGGAACAGGCAGGAGTGATGCTCGCCCCATTCCATGCCATCCCCCGTGCGGAAGTTGCGCAGGGCGCGATCGCGAATATGATAGAGATCCTGGACGATGAGATACGCGCCCGGTAGATCGACGGGACCAGCCGGGTCCGCGAGACAGGCTGTCTGCTCCGGAGTCAGGTAGTACCGGTCCGTTTCGGCATCATGCTCGACGTAGCCGCCGGCAGTCTGATTTCCCAGCCATTCGCGCACGTAGCGCGTGTTGGTTCGGGTCTGCTCGGCCAGCTGCCCGGCGGTCAAGGGCTCTTTGGCGAGAGCGCGATAGAGGCCGAGCTCGTCGCCGATCGAGACCAGCACGGCGCTGACGGCGGCGCCGAGGTCGCCCACTGCCTTGCCCAGAAACGCGTTCAGTCGGTCGTTGTCGATGGCCATGCCGAGACCCCTCGCTATCAGGTGCGGCCGGGGACCCCGGCTGCGCACGTACTCATACACTCAGCCCCGTCGACCCGCCTCCCTCAACTGGGATAGGGGACTCACATGTCGAATCGCCCATCCCTGCCGCAGCTCTCGTCGCGGCCCTGCGCCGGCGCCACACCGCCTCCTCAGTCCCGGCCCGCGCTCGCGGAGGGCACGCTGCAGGCCATCCTGGATGTGCTCGGGCCACCGCTGCTGCTCGTCGACGAGGCGGCCACGCCGATCTTCGTCAACCGTCGCGCCGCACGGATTCTCGCGCGAGGCGACGGCCTGGCAATCGGCCCGGCCGGACTGACGACCCGCTCAAGGAAAGCGACACGCGAGCTGCGCGCCGCCATTGCCGATGCAGCAGCGAATGCGCACTCCTCACACACCCGGCCGCTCAACTTGCATGTCACGGTGGCGAGGCAACTTGCGCGACCGCCCTGGCTGGTATCGGTCCTGCCCATCGGAGGCGCCGGCACGGCCGGCTATGCAGCCCTCTGCATCACCGAGTCCGACGTGCAGACCCGGATAGACCCGGAGAGTGCCGCAGACTATTTTCTGTTGACTCCCCGTGAAACGGATGTCGCTGCGTTGCTCGCCGCCGGCCGCAACTCGAAAGAAGCTGCGAGGGCGCTGCACATCGGGATTGGCACGGTGCGCACGCATCTGAAGAGCCTCTTCGGGAAGACCGGTGCGAGAAGCCAGACCACGCTGGCGCTCAAGCTGCAGGCCTTCGCAATTCGCGAGTAGTCGCCCCTGCAATGAGCGAGGACGGGAAGAGGACCGTCCATGTAGCGAGGCCGCGTGGCGGCGCCGGCAGGCTCGGGCGGCTAGCGGTCCGCCCGGATCACGAGCGCGTGGAGGTTGGCGGTTCGCAGCTGGTCGCGGACTCTGACCAGCTCGGCGTCGCTGAGCGGACCGATGCGGACCCGGTTCCAGGTCCGGGTGCCGTCCACGACGTGTTGGATCTGTGCGGTGATCCCCACGTGTGCCAGGCGGGCGCGAACCTGGTCGGCTTCGGCTCTACTGCGGTAGGAACCGACCTGCAGCAGGTACGAGCGGACGCCGGCGGAGCGCGCCGGCTGACTCGTTTCGGACGCCTTTGCCGGCAGCGGCGGCGGCCGCGACGTATGCTCGTCATCGTGCGGGACGGGCACCTTGAAGCTCGGCAACATCTTGTAGAAGTCGTACTGCTGGGGCTGCTTGGCCGTGTGTGCGGAAGCGGATTGCGGCGGCGATGCAGTGTCGTCGGCAGCGTCCGCCGGATTGGAGGAACTGTCATCAGGCGCCGGGGCGTGTGGCGCCGAGCCCGACGAATCGTCCACTGCATGTCCGTGCGCAGCAGAAGCCGCATCATGGCGCGCGCGGGCACCCACGATCAGGAATGCGGCGCTCGCGAGCACGCCGCCGACGAGAACGCCGAGGCCGAACTCCTTCAGCCTGCCGGCGCCCGAGGTGCGGGAGGTCCGCTTGTAGTCGCGCGTGGTCAGCCGAGGCATGCTGGACTTACATGCTCTCCGGCGCGGAGACCCCGAGCAGGGTCAAACCGTTGCGGATCACCTGCTGGACACCGAGCACCAGCGCGAGGCGCGCGTTGCGCAGCCTGGAATCGCCTACGATGAACTGCTCGGCGTTGTAGTAGGTATGGAGGGTGTTGGCGAGGTCGCGCAGGTAATGAACGAGGGCGTGCGGAGCGCGATTCGCCGCGGCCTGCTCCAAGACCTCCGGATAGCGCGCCAGCGCACTGAGCACGGCCTGTTCCTGCGATCCCTGCAGCAACGGAACGTTGGCGAGCCCCTCGGCGCGATCGAAGGACAGGCCCCGCGCGCCAAGCTGCTTGATGACGCTCGCGACGCGGGCGTGCGCGTACTGGATGTAGTACACGGGGTTCTCGTTGGTGCGCGACTTGGCCAGCTCGAGATCGAAGTCGAGCGGCTGATCGTGGCTGCGCATCAGATAGAACAACCGACAGGCATCGTTGCCGACCTCCTCACGGAGCTGTCGAAGCGTCACGAACTGCGCCTCGCGCTTGCCCATCGGTACTTTTTCGCCGCCGCGGAACAGGCTCACGAACTGAATCAGGTTTACTTCCAGAGAGTCACCGGGCTCTCCCATCGCCGTCAGTCCAGCCCGCACGCGCGCTACGTAGCCGTGGTGGTCGGCACCGAGTACGTCGATCAGACGCTGGAAGCCGCGTTCGCGCTTATCCAGGTGATAGGCGATGTCGGACGCGAAGTAGGTCTTCTGCCCGTTCTCGCGCACCACCACGCGATCCTTCTCGTCACCAAACTCGGTGGCGCGGAACCAGGTCGCCCCGTCCTTTACGTATAGGCGCGACTCGCGCTCGAGCCGCGTGAGCGCCCGCTCGATTGCGCCGCCTTTCTCGAGCGCACGCTCGGAATACCATTGGTCGAAGGTGACGCCGAACTGTCCGAGATCCTCACGAATGTCGGCGAGCATCGCCGCGAGGGAGAGCTCCAGCACCCGACCGAATGCCTCCGGCCCGATGAGATCGCGCGCGCGCGCGATCAACGCATCGATATAGATCTCCTTGTCTCCTGTCGGCGCATCCGGCGGCAGACCGGCGAGCACCGTCGCCGCGGCTCGTCTGCAGCCATCGCCTTCGACCGTGAGAAGCTGCTGCCCCAGCGCCCGGACGTAGTCGCCGCGATAGCCGTTCTCCGGAAAAGGCAGCCTCTCGCCGCAGGCCTCCAGGTATCTGATCCAGGTGCTCACCGCGAGGATGTCGACCTGCCGGCCGGCGTCGTTGATGTAGTATTCGCGCGAGACGTCGAAGCCGACAGCAGTCAGGATGTTGGCCAGCGTTGCTCCGTACGCCGCCTGGCGCCCATGGCCGACATGTAATGGCCCTGTCGGGTTGGCAGACACGAACTCGAGCAGCACCCGCTCGCCCTGGCCGAAACTGCCCTCGCCCGCGCTGCGACCGTAGCGCTCGCCACGCTCGTGGATCGCGGCGAGCTCACGGCCATAGGCATCGGCCGTCAGAAAGAGATTGATGAAGCCGGCGCCGGCGATCTCGGTGCGCGCCACGAGCGGGCTCGCGGGCAAAGCGGCAACGATCTTCTGTGCCAGCTCCCGCGGCTTGCAGCCGGCCGCCTTCGCCAGGCGCATCGCCACGTTGGTCGCGAAATCGCCGTGCTGGGGATCGCGCGTGCGCTCGATCGTGATGGACCCGGGCGGCGGCGGCCCGGGCAGCACGCTGCCGACGAGCGACGTGACGGCGCGCGCGAGTAGCTGCTCTATTTCCTGCTTCAAAACGGTCGTGAGATTCGGTGGATCGAGCGCGAAATCTTACCTGATCGGCTCAAAACAATTCGATGGGATCTACATCCAGCGCCCAGCGCACACGCCGCGCGGTCGGTAGCGCCTGCAGAGCCGGCAGCCACTCATCGAGAAAGCGGTGCAGCGCCGCGCGGTCCGCGCTCTCGACGAGCAATTGCGCGTGATGCCGCCCGGCGCGCTTCGCCATCGCTGCGGGCGCCGGTCCGAGCAGCCGGACTGCGTTGCGGGCGGCACGCAAGTCCTCGCCAGCCCGGCGCGCCTCGGTGAGAAACGCCAACGCGGCCTCCGCGGTCTGCGCCGAATCGCGCACGGCGGCGAGCCGGCTGAAGGGCGGCCACGATGCCTGGCTGCGTTCGGCGAGCGCCGCGCGCGCAAAGCCGTCATAACCTTCTGCCAGCAGGCTGAGAAGCAGAGGATGATCGGGAAACTCCGTTTGTATGAGCACTTCCCCGGCCTTCTGGCCGCGCCCGGCGCGGCCGGCGACCTGCACGATGGTCTGCGCGAGACGCTCCGGTGCGCGAAAGTCGGTGCTGAAGAAGCCCTGGTCCGCATTCAGCACGACGACGAGCGTGACGTTGGGGAAGTCATGCCCTTTGGTGACCATCTGCGTGCCGACGAGGATCCTCGCTTCGCCGGAGGACATCCGGTGCATCGCCTTCTCCATGTCACCTCGACGCCTGACGACGTCGCGATCGAGACGGATGCAGGGAATACCCGGAAAGAGCGTGGCGAGCGTTTCCTCGATCCTTTCCGTACCCTGCCCGACGGGCTTTACCGCGAATCCGCACTGCGGGCAGCGCTGCGGCAATTGGATGTCGGCGCCGCAGTGATGACAGCGAAGCCGGCCGGCCGAGAGGTGCACGGTGAGACGGGCATCGCAGTCGCGGCACGGCGCCATCCAACCGCAAGCCGTGCAGAGCAGCGTTGGCGCATAGCCGCGTCTGTTGAGGAAGACGAGCACCTGCCCGCCAGCCCCGAGGTGCCGCTCGATCGCCTGCACGGCAGGTGTGGAGATGCCGGCGCGTGCGGCGCACGTCCGCAAGTCGATCAGCGCGATGCGCGGCGGCGCCGCCTCGGCGGCCCTGCGACTCAACACCAGGCGCGAGTATCGCCCGGTCGCGACATTCTGCAGCGTCTCCAGCGCCGGCGTCGCGGATCCCAACACCACGGGCACACCGGCCCGATGCGCGCGCACCACTGCGAGATCGCGTGCGGAATAGCGAAAGCCCCCCTCGTGCTGCTTGAACGAGGTGTCATGCTCTTCGTCGACGATGATGACACCGAGGTCTCGAGCGGGGGCAAACACTGCCGAGCGCGTGCCGAGCACGACCCGCGCCTCTGCGCTGAATGCCTGCCGCCAGGCGAGCAGCCGCTCATGATCGGTCAGTGCCGAATGCAGCACGGCCATCGGCACTCCGAACCGCTGGCGGAAGCGGCCCACGAGCTGCGGTGTCAGGCCGATTTCCGGCACCAGCACCAGAGCGCTGCGGCCGAGCCGCAAGGCGCGCTCGACCACTCTCAGGTAGACCTCCGTCTTGCCGCTGCCGGTCACGCCGTGAAGCACGAAGGCACCGAAGGTGCCGAGCGATTCGCAGATGCGCCCGATCGCCAGGCGCTGCTCCTCGTTGGGATCCGGACCGGGGCCGAGGTCGGCGGATGCGGGCGCCGGCACAGGGGCGGCCGCTGCTCTCGCCTCGAGGCGGACGACCCATCCGCGGGTGACGAGCGCACGAGCCGCCTCCCGCCACGAGTCCAGCCTGCCGTCGAGGTCTGTGGCCGTGAGACCGGGCACTCGGCAATCGGCATCGGCTCCATCCGGCGCCGGGGCATCCCGCTCTGCCAGGATCGCCAGCAGCTGCCGCTGTCGCGGCGCGCGCTTGGGCTTTCCCTGCCTCCACGCCTCGCGGCCGGCGGCCGTGAGCAGCCAGCGCTCTTCGGCGGAATGCACAGATGCCCCCAGCCGCAGGGCCCTGGGCAGTGCCGCCGTCAGCACCTCGCCGATCGGATGGTGGTAGTACTCGGCCGCCCAGCCGAGCAGAGCGAGCGCGGCGGGGTCGAAGATCGGCTGTGCGTCGAGGCGCTCCAGCACGGGCTTCAGCCGCTCCTCGGGGAGCTCCGACCCGGCGGCCATTTCCACAGCCACACCGATCAGGCGCTGCCGCCCAAAAGCCACCCGTACGCGCATTCCGGGCTCGATCGCTGCAGCCAGACCGCCCGGGGGCTCCGTGCGATAGTCGAACAGACGCCTGAGTGGCGTGGGCAATGCCACGCGGACGACGGGAAGGGAATTCATGAATCCAGATGAATCAGAGGCTTACGCATGCAGCCGCCTCCGTCAACCGTACCCGCCGCAGCCGCGTTGTACCTGTCATGCCAGAGTTTGCTACGCTCGCGCCGCCTTATAGCATGCCGGCTGCCTCTCACGGCGACGTGGACCTGTCGGATTCGTCTAGCAATGCCCGTGGTACGACGCTCAGCCAGTTCCTGGCAGGCGTCGAAGTGCGCGCGTTCAAGATCGCCCAGGCCGCGCTGCGGCACGAGGACGACGCGCTGGATGCCGTGCAGGATGCCATGCTGCAGCTCGCTCGCGCCTATTCGGCACGACCCGCGGAGGAGTGGAAGCCGCTCTTCTACCGCATCCTCGAGAACCGCATCCGGGACATGCAGCGCAGGCGTACCGTACGCAACCGGGTGATTTCCTGGCTACCCTTCCGGGCGGACCCCGATGAGGACGAGCCGGACCCGATCGCGGAGGCCGCCAGCGACGATCCGCTTCCGGTGCGCCGCCTGGAAATCGACGAGGCCATGTCGGCGCTGGAGAAGGCGCTCGGCACGCTGCCACGCAGGCAGCAGCAGGCGTTCCTCCTGCGTACCCTGGAAGGGCTGGATGTCGCTCAGACCGCTCGGGCCATGGGTTGCTCGGAAGGGAGTGTCAAGACACATTATTTCCGCGCGTTGCAGACCCTGCGCGCGCAACTCGGAGAGCTCTACGTATGAGCCGGGACCTCAACGGCACCACTGATTTCGAGCGCCAGCTGCACGTGCTTCTCGAGGAGAGCCTCCAGCGTGTCGGCGGCCACGCCCGCTCGCGTTTGAATCAGGCGCGGCACGCGGCGATCGCCGAGGCGGCGCGGCAGCGCTGGTACCTGCCTGCACGGGTGGCGGCGTGGATCAGGCGGCCCCTGCTGTGGATGCCGGCCTCGGGGGCCGTCGCCGCGGTGTTGGTTACCTTCGTGCTCTGGTCACATGCCCCCCAGGGGTACCCCGCAGTCGAGGTGACCCATACTACGGTGGAGGATCTCGACCTCCTCGCCGATCGCGATGGGATGGACCTCATGCAGAGCGGCGGCGGGCAGTTCTACGAGTGGGCGATGGCGCAGTCGCAGGCCGCTTCGAATCAGGGCCGGGAACACGAGCAGCGCGGCGGCGCGGATCCCAACAGCGGCTGACATGGGTATCGCGCGCCGCACCGGAATCACCGCCATCACGGCGGCGCTGGCGGTTGTAGCCGGCGCTGCCCACGCCGGCGACCCGCCGAAGCAGAGCGCGAGCTCCCCGGACCAGGACCTGTTGGAATTTCTGGGCAGCGTCGATTCGCCGGCCGATCCGACGCAGCAGTCCGACGACGACGGCTGGCTGGCGTATCTATCGCAGATCAACATCGACAAGGTGGCCAAGGCTTCGCAAACGCCGGCGCAGGCTCCGGCGCATCAGAAGCCCGCGAGCTCCGCCGGCACCGAGAAGCCAAATGGGTAACGGGTCCAAGACGATGATCAACGAGCGCAGGGCGCTGCTGCTCGGGCTGCTGCTGGCCGTGGCGCCGGCGTACGCCCTGGCGCAGCAACAGCCGGCCGCCCCGGCCCCGGCGTCTGCTCCCACCCCGCCGCCGGCCCCGGCCGGCGTGCCCGCCCCCACCCCCGTGCCGTGGTCGAGCCTCTCACCCGAGCAGCAGCGGCTGCTCGGCCCGCTCGCGGCCCGCTGGGGGTCGCTGCCGGCGACTCGCCAGGAGGCGCTGGTGCGCGGCAGCCAGCGCTGGCTGAAGATGAGTCCCGAGCAGCGCTCGATGGCACGTCAGCGCTTCCAGCAGTGGCGGCAGCTCACTCCGCAGCAACGACAGACGCTGCGGCGCCGCTGGCAGCAGTTCAGAGCCCTGCCGCCGCAACAGCAGCAGGCGATCCGCCAGAGCTACCGCCAGTTCCAGCGGCTGCCGCCGGGGCAGCGCAGCCTGCTGCGCCGCGAGTGGCAGAACGCCACGCCCGCGCAGAAGCAGCTGATGATGCAGCACGCCAACCAGATGCGGCGTCAGCGGCAGATGATGCCGATGCCGCGTTTCCGCATGGGAGCCCCCTCCCGCCGACCGCCGCGTTAGGGAGCGCCGGACCTGACGGGCAGAGGGATGCTGCAGACGGAGATGCGCCCGGCCGGCACCTTGAACCAGGGCTCGCGGCGATTGCGCAGCGATTCCACGTACTGCGAGAAAGTCGGCGTCTCCGTGCGCAGCACCTCGAGTGCAGTCCGCTGCGCGGCCGGAAGATCCGCGGCGATCCGCACCGACTCGATGCGGACCCAGTGGTGCCGGTCCGTGTACACACCCAGGGGACCCTCGCCCCGCGGCAGGCTCGAGAGCAGCGGCATGCCTTGCACGACCCGCCCGACCAGGGTGGTGTTGCGATCCCACTGCCTCTGCGGCCCCCCGATGATCGCGTAGAGGGCGGTGCCGCCCCCGCTGTCGACGTTGATGCCGCGTGCCGCGCCGACCATGCCGTAGCAGTTGGCCAGCCAGGCCCGGCCGAACACCGGATCGCGGGCCGCCGGAAAGCCACCCGAGAATCCAACCTGCGGGGCGTAGGTGTCAGGATCGGGCAGCGGCGTGAACGGCAGGTCGCGCGCCGGCCGCTCGAACTCTGCGGCCACCATGCGCCTGGCGGTGCCCACCGACCGGTGACCGGTAGGGTCGCCCCATTCCGCCACGGCATTGTCCTGTACGCGAAAGATCGACAGCCCATCGAAAAAGCCCTGCCGCACCAGCTTCTTGACGTTGGCGACATACCGCGGCGCGAACTGCGGCGCCAGCTCGATCACTACCCGCCCCTGCGGCAGCGTCAGGTACAGCGTGTTGTCCGGGTCGAGCGCCCGCCACGCGGACGCCGGCGCGTTCGCCAGCAGCGCAGAGGGCACAGCCGCGGCATGAGCCCGCAGCGCCTGCATGGAGGGCGGCGTATCGTCCGTTGCATTCTGAGCAAGGCAGGGGAAGGCGGCCAGAGCCGCCAGCGTCAGGCCAAGTGCCACTACGTCACGCACAGCCAACCTCCGTCTCAACCGACCGCTTTGATCGCCTGAATCAGCTCCGCGCCGGCCTTCTGCGCATCGCCATAGAGCATCCGGGTGTTGTCGAGATAGAAGAGCGCATTCTCGATGCCCGAGAAGCCGGCGCCCTGACCCCGCTTGATGACGATCACGTTCTTCGCCCGGTCGGCGTTCAGGATCGGCATGCCGTAGATCGGACTCGATTTGTCCGTGCGCGCGACGGGATTGACGACATCGTTGGCACCTATGATGAGGGCAGCGTCCGCGGTGTCGAACTCGGCGTTGATCTCATCGAGATCGGCGATCAGGTCGTACGGGACGCCGGCCTCCGCCAGCAGCACGTTCATGTGTCCCGGCATGCGGCCGGCCACCGGGTGAATGGCGAACTTCACCGTCACGCCGCGATCGAGCAGCTGCTGACAGAGCTCCCAGATCTTGTGCTGCGCCTGAGCGACGGCCATGCCATAGCCCGGCACGACGATCACTTTCTGCGCGAATGCCAACATCACGCCGACATCCGACGCCTCGATCGGCTTGAGGCTTCCCGTCACGGTGCCGGCCGGCCCGCCGCTCGTATCCCCGAAACCGGAGAAGAGCACGTTGCCGAGTGAGCGGTTCATGGCCTTCGCCATGAGTTGGGTGAGCAGAGTGCCGGCCGAGCCGACGACGGTGCCTGCGATGATCATCGCTGCGTTGTGCAGCACGAAGCCGTCGAGGCCGACCGCGAGGCCGGTGAGGGCGTTGTACAGCGAGATGACCACCGGCATGTCCGCGCCGCCGATCGGCAGCGTCATGGTGATGCCGAGGATCAGCGCGAGGACGAAGAGCGCGGTGACGACATCCGGAGAGTCGTTGAAGTGTCCGGCGAGCAGCCCGGCGCAGGCGAGCGCCGCCGCCAGTATCAGCACATTGAGCGCCTGCTGTCCGCGGAACCGGAAGCTGCGCTTGATGAGACCCTGCAGCTTGCCGAAGGCGATGAGGCTGCCGCTGAAGGACACCGCGCCGATCAGACCGCCGATCACGGCGAGAGTCGCCAGCCCGTAGCCCTCCGCCCCGCCGCGGTAGAGCTCCACCGCGGCGATCGCCGCGGCGGCGCCGCCGCCCATGCCGTTGTAGAGGGCGATCATCTGCGGCATGTTGGTCATGGCGACGCGCTTGCCGGTCCACCATGCCGCCACGGCGCCCACGACGATGGCGGCGCCGATGAGCGGATAGTTGCTCATCCCCGGATAGGCGAAGGTGACGAGCGTCGCGACCAGCATGCCGGCGCCCGCCCAGAGGATGCCGCTGCGCGCCGTGACCGGCGAGCTCATGCGCTTCAATCCGATGATGAAGAGCACCGCAGTGACGAAGTAGCTCGCCTGGATGAGAGTGTCGGTTCCGAGGAAAGCCGACATCGGTGCGCCCGGCATCTAGTGCTTCCCCGCGCGCGCGCCGGCCGCTCTGCTCGACTTGAACATCTCCAGCATGCGCTCCGTCACGACGTAGCCGCCCATGGCATTGCCGGCCGCGAGCAGCACGCCGATGAAGCCGATGGTCTTCTCGAGCGGCGTGTGTGCACTGCCGAGCGCCACCATCGCGCCCACCAGCACGATTCCATGGACGAAGTTGGAGCCCGACATCAGCGGTGTGTGCAGGATCACCGGCACGCGGGAGATGACCTCGTAGCCGGTGAAGGCCGCGAGCATGAAGATGTAGAGCGCAACGATTCCGGTCATGGGATCAACCTTCGATTGCCTTGGCGGTGGGCTCGTGTTTGATCTCGCCGGCGTGCGTGAGACACGCCTTGGCGAATACCTCATCGCTCCAGTCGATGACGAGCTCGCCATTCTGGATGGCGGGCTTCAGGAAATTGAGCAGGTTGCGGGCGTACATCTCGCTTGCGTTGTAGGCGAGATCGGCGGCGAGCCCGAGCGGGCCGATCACCTTGACCCCCTGGTGGGTCACGAGCTCGCCGGGGCGGGTGAGCTCGCAATTGCCGCCCTGCTCAGCGGCGATGTCGACGATCACCGATCCCGGGCGCATGCGCTCCACCACGCCGCGCAGGATGATCTTTGGCGCGGGCCGGCCGGGGACGGCCGCCGTCGTCACCACGGCATCGGCGGCGGCGATGCGCGAGTCGAGAACCTCCTGCTGCTTGCGCTTCTCTTCTTCGGTGAGCTCGCGCGCGTAGCCCCCTGCGCCTTCCGCGCTCACTCCTGTCTCGACGAACTTGGCTCCCAGCGACTTCACCTGCTCGCGCGTCGCCCCGCGGACGTCATATGCCTCCACGACTGCTCCGAGACGTTTCGCCGTCGCAATTGCCTGCAACCCTGCGACGCCTGCACCGATGACGAGCACTTGCGCCGGACGAATCGTCCCGGCGGCCGTGGTGAGCATCGGCAGAAACTTCTGTAAATGATTGGCGGCGATCAGGACCGCTTTGTACCCTGCGATGGCAGCCTGCGACGACAGCGCATCCATCGACTGGGCGCGCGAGATGCGCGGCACCAGCTCCATCGCGAAGCTCGTGATCCGCCGGTCCTTGAGCGCCCTTACTCCGTCACGCTGCGCATAGGGCTGCAGGAACCCTATGAGCACGGCACCCGGCTGCAGCGCGCCGATCTGCTCGCGCGACAGCGGCTGGACCGTCAGCAGTACCTGCGACTGCTCGAGCACGGCGGCAGCCGAATCGGCCCATTCGACCCCGCGGTAGGCCGAATCAGGGAACTGGGCGTTCGCTCCGGCACCTCGCTCGAGCAGCACTCGCGCGCCGCCCTTGGCCAGCTTCTCGGCCACCTCCGGAACCAAACTCACACGAGTCTCGCGCGGCGCGCTCTCGCGGAGCGCACCTATGGTTACTGGCATCTGCGGCCCTCTGCGGGGGTCCTGGGCGTGGGATGTTGAATATTCGCATAAAATTGCCGTATCTTACAGTCGTCATGATGGGCATAGACCTCGAACGGGCGGACCGCGGCTTGGCGGATGACCTGCGGATCGTCCCGACCGGGACGGCGCGCGGGCTATCCCAACTCGTCCTGCGGACGGACATCGCCGGCATGCCGCTCGAGTGGATCGACTACAAGGAGGCAGCCCGTCTCTACCACCAGGAGCAGGTGGCCTATACCTGCGGCTCGCCGCTCTTCGAGCTGTACGGCGGCGTGAACGCCCTGACCGGCCGGCGCACGATGCTCGAGATCAATTCCATCGTCGCCACCGTCGGCCATACGGGTAATCCGGGCAATACGCGCCACGACTACGTGCCGCCGCTCAACAACCAGACTCTGTTCCGCAGGGACGCCTTCCTCTGCATGTATTGCGCCCTTCGGTTCCCGTCACGCGAGCTCTCGCGCGACCACATCAGGCCGTTCAGCCAGGGCGGCCTCGACGTCTGGACCAATGTCGTGACTGCATGCCGCCGTTGCAATAACCAGAAGGCCTCGCGCACGCCGGAGCAGGCGAAGATGCAGCTCATCGCCGTGCCGTTCACCCCGACCTACGCGGAGTACATCTTCCTCAAGGGCCGGCGTGTGCTCGCGGATCAGATGCAGTATCTGCTGGCGCACTTCCCGCGCTCGAGCCCGCTGCACGACCGCATTCAGCGCTGGCTCGCTTGATGAAGCGCTGGATCGGGGCATCCTGCCCCGCCCGGCGCGCGTCCGTGTGCCCGGGGCGCTCGCCTTGATTTTCCTCGTCGACGCATCGGTTTACGTTTTTCGGGCATTTCATTCGCAGCTGCCGGACATGGTGGACGGCGACGGCAACCCTGTGCATGCGGTGTTCGGCTTCGCCCGATTCCTGGGCGACCTGATGGAGCGCATTCGGCCTCGCTACATCGGCGTCGCATTCGACCAGCGGTTGGCGACGTCGTATCGCAACAGGATCTACCCAGCCTACAAGGCCAACCGTGAGCCGACGCCGGCCGGGCTGCCGCGCCAGTTCGAGTACTGCCGGGAGCTCTGCCGCCATCTCGGTGTGCGGGCATTCGTCGATCGGGAGTTCGAGGCCGACGACATCATCGGCACGCTCTCCTGCGTGATGCGTGCGGAAGGCGTCCGCTCGGCCTTCATCACGCGCGACAAGGATCTCGCGCAGCTGGTGCGCGACGGCGACCTGCTGTGGGACTTCGGCGCCCGTACTCAGATCGGCTACCGCGACGTCCAGAGCTACTTCGGCGTCGCGCCCGAGAGCTTCGCCGACTTCCTCGCCCTCACCGGCGACACTTCCGACAACATTCCCGGCGTACCCGGGATAGGGCCGAAGATCGCAACCACCCTGCTGCGCAAATTCGGCTCGCTCGATGAGCTCTACGCCAACATCGGCCGCGTCCCCGCCCTGGGGCTGCGCGGCGGCCACGCGCTCGGCGCGCGTCTCACCGCGCATCGCGACTCGGTCTTCCTGGCGCGCCGGCTCACGAAGATCGTGTGCGACATGCCGCTCGGCGTATCGGCCTCGGATCTGCGACCGAGGACTCCGGATCTTGCGTCTCTCGGAGCGCTCTACGATCGCCTCGGGTTCGGACCGCTGCTGCGCCGCCAGGGCGAGCGGCTCGCCGAGCAGCAGGCCACCTGCGCCGCAGCTATCGCGAGCTGAGCATTGCAACCGTGAGGGGCCGCGCTTGAGCGAGGACGGATTCGACAGCCTCGCGCGCGAGATCGGCGCGCAAATCGGCAAGGAGTGCGCTCCGGAGCCGCAAAGCGGTGTCTCGGGCGGCAGCATTCATCGCACCTACCGCTGGCGGTGCGGTGGGACGCCGCTCTTCGTGAAGGTGGCCGATCACGGCAGCGGCGCCGATCTGGCAGCGGAAGCGACAGGCCTGCAGACGCTCGCGGATGCGCGGGCCGTTCGCGTGCCACGCGTGCTCGCGAGCGGCCGCGCTGGAGCCACTGCATTCCTCGCTCTCGAGTGGATCGAATCCCGGCCGGCGGGCCGCACCGCGGAGCACAGGCTCGGCGAGCAGCTCGCGGCGCAGCACCGGGTGACGGCGCAGCAGTTCGGTTTCACGAGCGACAACTTCATCGGACGCACGCCGCAGCCGAACGGCTGCCTACCGGACTGGCCGGAGTTCTTTCGGGAGCGGCGCCTGCGCCAGCAGCTCACACTCGCGGTGCAAAACGGCTTCGCCGAGCTCCTCGAGACACCCGGCGCGCGGCTCCTCGAGGCGACCGCAGCCCTGCTCGCGGGCCATCGTCCGGCAGCCTCGCTCCTGCACGGTGATCTCTGGGCCGGCAACTGGCTCGCGGACGAGCGCGAGGAGCCCGTGATCTTCGACCCGGCAGTGTATTTCGGAGATCGCGAGACGGACCTCGCGATGACCCGGCTCTTCGGCGGCTTCGGCCGCGCTTTTTACGACGCGTATCTCGTCGCGGCGCCCCTGCCCGCCGGGCATGCCGTGCGCGCGGAGCTTTACAACCTCTATCACGTGTTGAATCACGCCAACCTGTTTGGCGGCGGCTACGCCCGCCAGGCGCGCGCGAGCATGGAGAAGCTCCTCGCCGAGGTCAGAGGCTGACGCGCAGACTCCCAGGCGCGCTCCCGATTCGGCTATGCTCCCCGGCCTGCGCTGGTGTGTCTGCAAGGGGAATGACTCATGGCGAGCAAGAACATCGTGTCCGTGCTTCAGGAGGAGCGCACGTTCGCCCCTGCCGCCGATTTCGCCGCGCGAGCGCGCATCAAACCCGCGGACCTGGAGCGCATGCGCCGTGAGGCAGCCGAAGACGCCAACGGCTTCTGGGCCCGCCTCGCCCGCGAGGAGCTCACCTGGCACCAGCCCTTCACGGTAGCCCTCGACGACTCCGCGGCGCCCAATTACCGCTGGTTCACCGACGGGCGCCTCAACGTTTCGTTCAATTGCCTGGACGTGCATCTCGCCGAACGGGGACAGAAGACCGCGATCCTCTTCGAGGGCGAGCCGGGTGATACCCGCAGGCTCTCCTACGAGGAGCTTCATGCCGAGGTCTGCCGGTTCGCGAATGCCCTGCGGGCGCAGGGCGTCCGCAAGGGTGATCGGGTGGCGATCTACATGCCGCTCGTGCCCGAGACCGTGGTCGCGATGCATGCCTGCAACCGCATCGGAGCCATTCATTCCGTCGTGTTCGGCGGCTTCTCCGCGCCCGCGCTGAAGGATCGTATCGAGGACACCGCGGCCAAGGTCCTGATCACCGCCGACGGCGGCTGGCGCGGGGGCCATCCGATAGAGCTCAAATCAGCGGCGGACAAGGCCATGGCCGATGGCTGCAGGACGATCGAGCGCGTGATCGTCCTCAGGCGAACGGCACGGCCTGTCGCGATGCAGCGCGGGCGGGATCTCTGGTGGCACGAGATGCTCGAAGGCCAACCGCCCACCTGCGAGCCGGAGTGGGTGGAGGCGGAGCACCCGCTCTACCTCCTCTACACCTCCGGCTCGACCGGGAAACCTAAGGGAATTCAACATTCGAGCGGCGGCTATCTGCTCGGCGCGAAGCTGACCACCCAGTGGGTGTTCGACCTTCGGGATGAGGATGTCTTCTGGTGCACGGCCGATGTCGGCTGGGTGACCGGCCACAGTTACGTCGCTTACGGGCCGCTCGCAGCGGGTGCGACCGTCGTGTTGTACGAAGGAGCGCCGACGACCCCCGATGCCGGGCGTTTCTGGAAGATATGCCAGGACCACGGCGTCACCGTCTTCTATACCGCGCCCACCGCGATCCGCGCGCTGATGAAGCTCGGCGACGAGATCCCTGCGCGGTACGACCTCTCGCGCCTGCGGCTCCTCGGTAGCGTCGGCGAGCCGATCAATCCGGAGGCGTGGATGTGGTATCACCGGGTGATCGGCCGCGGCCGATGCCCGATCGTGGATACCTGGTGGCAGACGGAGACGGGCGTGATCCTCATCTCTCCGCTGCCCGGAATCACGCCGACGAAACCGGGCTCGTGCACGCTGCCGCTGCCTGGCATCGAGGCGGACATCGTCGATGAGCGCGGGCAGTCGGTCACACGGCCCGATGCCGGCGGCTACCTGGTCATCAAGAAGCCCTGGCCGTCGATGCTGCGTACCATCTGGGGCAACAATGCGCGCTACCTCGCCGCGTACTGGGAGAAATTCAACAAGCGCTTCTACGTGGCCGGCGACAGTGCCCACCGCGACCAGGATGGGTACTTCTGGATCATGGGCCGTATCGATGACGTGCTGAACGTCGCCGGGCACAGGCTCGGAACGATGGAGATCGAGTCTGCGCTGGTCTCACACGCTCGGGTCGCAGAAGCGGCCGTCGTCGGTAAGCCGCACGAGATCAAGGGCGAGGCGGTATTCGCTTACGTCGTCTGCCGCGGCCACCGCCCCACCGGTGACACCCGCGCGCTCGTCGACGAGCTGCGCACGTGGGTAGCGGAGCACCTCGGCGCCATCGCCAAGCCGGACGAGATCCGCTTCGCCGACAACCTGCCGAAGACACGCTCCGGCAAGATCATGCGGCGGCTGCTGCGGGCGATCGCGCGCGGCGAGGAGATCGCTCAGGACGTCTCCACGCTGGAAAACCCCGCGATACTCGATCAACTCCGGGGCGTCGAAGCGCCTGCAGGAGAGGCGAAGGCAGCGCCGTCGCGGCCCGGCGGACAGCGTTCTGGCGCGGCGCGCAGGAAAGCGAGCCCGGCCGCCGGGAAGTCGTCATTGCGTGCGGGGCGTGCCCGGCGCGGCGCAGCGCGCAAACACGCGAGCGTAAAATCCGCAGGCGGAAAATCCGCGGCGGCCAAAGCAAAGCGGCGCTCGAGAAAGAGCAAATCCGCAGCCGTTGCGCGCGGCGTGAAGCGCAGAGCTGCGCCGAAGACCGCTACGCGGCGAGCTCCCGCCAAACGTACGACGCCACCGAGGTCCCTGCGGCACGCCGGACGAAAGGGGCGAGCCAAACGGCGCTAGCCATCCGGGGGTTCGACCGGACACCTCATCGCTTCGCCGCTTCCCGCTGCTGTCGCAGTAGCCGCTCGAATTGCTCCGCTGGTACCGGCCGGGAGTGCAGGTAGCCCTGCGATTGATCGCAACCCAACTTCCTGAGCATGGCGAGCTGCCCCTCGGTCTCCACGCCTTCCGCCACCACCTTCAGGCCGAAAGCCGACGCCAGGCCGATCACGCTCGATACCAGCGTGACGCTCGCCTTGTCGTCCGGCAGCCCCGTGATGAAGGAGCGGTCGATCTTCACCAGGTCCACGGGAAGCTTCGACAGCAACCCGAGTGACGAGTAGCCCGTCCCGAAGTCATCGAGCGCTATTCTCAAGCCTGCAGCGCGCAGCTCACGCAGCTTGCGGCTCGCCCGCTCCACATCGTGCAGGAGCCCCGTCTCGGTGATCTCGAGGTCGATGCCGCAGCCCTCGCCGAGGCACGGCTGCGCCGCTTCCAGCACCTGGTCGACGAAGGTGCGGCGCCGGATCTGCTGCGCCGACACGTTCACCGCCACCCGCAGCGGCGACAATCCGGCCCGGTGCCAGCGCAGACAGTCGGCGGCGGCCCGCCGCAGCACCCACTCCCCGACCGCCACGATCATGCCCGAAGACTCGAGGACCGGCAGGAACTGTCCGGGGTGGACCAGGCCCTGTTGCGGATCCTGCCAGCGCAACAGCGCCTCGACGCTCTCGATGCGGCCCGTCGCGAGACTGATCTGCGGCTGGTAGTAAAGCACGAGCTGCTGCTCATCGAGCGCGACGCGCAGACGATGCTCCAGCGCGAGCCGCTCGGCGATGTCGCTGTGCATGTCGATCTGGTAATGCAGGTATTGCTCGCCGGCCTCCTTCGCCTGCTTGAGCGCCGCCTCCGCATGCTGCGCGAGTGTGTTGCCGTCGTTTCCGTCCGCCGGCGAGCGGGCGATGCCGGATCGGAAGGAAGTGCGCAGCACCCGGCCCTCGATGCCGAACGGCTCGCGGAATACGGTGTTCTCGAGGAGAGTGGTGACGCTCTCCGCCGAGGTTTCCTCCTGCGGCAGCACCAACACGAAAGTCCCACCGCCGAGATATCCGATGCGCTCATCATCTGCAATGTGGTACTTGAGCCGCTTCGCCACGGTCTGCAGCAGCAGATCGCCCGCATGCCGCCCGAAGCTGTCATTGACCTTGCTGAGGTGCATGACATCGAAGGCAACCACGTTGGGGGCACTCTCGAGCACCGTCAGGTTGCGCAGACGCTGATCGAGCCGCTGACAGAAGAGAGCCCGCTTGGCGAGCCCGGTCAGCGGATCGAAGGATGCCAGGTATTGAGCCGCATCCTCCTGTTGCCGATAGCGCAGCGCGAATGACAGATTGACGGCCACGTCCTGCAGCAACCGCAGCTCCTCGTCGCCGACCACGTGCGGCTCGCGGGACGCGAGTGCCAGAGCGCCGACCGGCACGCCATCGACGATGAGCGGCAGCGCGACCAGCGATCGCAACCCCGCCTTGAGGAGCTTGTCGCGGATCGCGACCGGCGGCTCCGATCGGGCCAGATCGGCGCACAGCGCGATTTCACCGGTCCGCAGCGCCCGGCCGGTGAGGCTGGTATCGGGCTCCGTGCCATCGCCGATGGTCAGCGCGGCAGGGTTCGGCCCGGCCGTGTGATCCGCGCCGAGCCAGTACCAGGGCGCGATGCTGCGGCCGTCCCGGCCGACGCGGAAAATGACAGAGCGATCGTACTCGCCCACTTCGAAGGCGAGCCTGCAGGCTTCGCGCAACAGCTCGTCCCGGTCGCGGATGCGGATCACGGCGCTGTTGATTCCGCTTTGCATCTTCAGGCTGCGGGTGAGGCGCGCGATCTCACGCTCCGCGGCGCGACGGCGCAGGCGCTCCTGCACCTCGCGCAGTGCGCGGCGTACCGCCGGCACCAGGCGCGCGGGATTGCTCTTCAGGACGTAATCGACGGCTCCGCGCTGCAGGGCCTCGATGGCGCGCTCCTCGCCGATCGTGCCCGAGAGAAAGATGAAGGGGACATCCGGTGCTTCCGCACGCGCGATGTCGAGGGCGGCGAGCCCGTCGAAGCCGGGCAGCGTGAAGTCCGAAAGGATGACGTGGGGACGGAATCGCTTGAGCGCAGAGCGAAACTGCTGCTCGTCGGCGACGGTGCGCGGGACGCAGGTGAGACCGCCCGAAGCCAGGTGGCGCACCGCAAGCGCGGCCTCGGCGGCGACATCCTCCACGATGAGCAATCGCAATCCTTTCGCGGCGGTAACGGAGTCCCCCGCCGCCGCCGACACAGCTCCATTGCGCGCTCGAGCGGCCCCCCCTTTCCTCTTGCCATCGCCGGCGTTCGCCAGTTGTCACACTCCGACAACGTTGTCTCTCACAGGATACAACAACGGTCGAGCGGTTGCCGCTCCGATGCGTAGACTCTGTCTACTCCTCGCCGATCGAGCGGAAATCGAGACCCAGGGAGCGCAGCTTGCGGTAAAGATGCGTTCGCTCCATGCCGACACGCTTGGCGAGCTGACCGACCTTGCCGTTACAGAGGAGCAGCTGCTGCTGCAGATACGCGCGCTCGAACTGCTCGCGTGCCTCCCGCAACGGCAGCGCGAGCAGATCCTGCTTGACGAGCGGCTCGCCTGGAGGCGCCTGCACGGCGAGCTCGCGCTCGATCTCATCGAGACTGATCTCTTCACTGCCGCCCTGGATCAGCAGGCGATGGACGAGATTCTTGAGCTCGCGCACGTTGTCCGGCCAGGGATAGTTGCGCAACCGGTTCTGCGCGGCCACGCTGAAACGGCGGAAGGGCAGGCCCTCGGTATCGACGATGCGGTCCACCTGTTGCCGCAGCAGCTCCGGAACGTCCTCGGCGTAGTCGCGCAGCGGCGGCACTCTGATGATGAGCGTGTTGAGATGCGCGAGGAGGTCGCGACGCAGCCCTTCCGCACCCGCGCGTCCCTCGACACCGGGCTGCGCGGAGGAGACCACACGGGCGCGCAACTCGATCGGCTCGGTGCCGCCGACCGGCGTGAAGCGGCCGGACTCGAGGGCCCCGACCAGCAGGCGCTGCGCGCCGGGCGGCAGATCCTCGATCTCCTGGACGAAGAGCGTGCCGTCGGACGCCTGCTCGATGAGCCCGGGATGGCGGCTCGCGCCGTCCACCCGGCCGAAGAGTCGGGTTTCTGCGTCCGCCTCGCGCAGGCTGCTCGCGACGAGCGCGACGAAAGGCGAGCCGGCGCGCGGTGCGCGCTCGTGCAGATACCGGGCAAAGGCCTCGCGGCCGGAGCCCGGCTCGCCGATGAGGAGCACGGAGGAGGAGTGGGTGGCGATCTGCTGCAGCTCGGCGCGCAGCTGTTGCATCAGCTTGCTCTTTCCGGCGGGCACCGTGAGCGCCGGCACGAGGAGCTTGCCCGACTGGCGGCGGCGCTTGCCGGCATCCAGCGCCCGCTCCACGGTGCGCAGCAGTTTCGCGAGCGATAGCGGCTTCTCCACGAAATCGAACGCGCCGAGACGCGTCGCTTCGACGGCAGTTTCCACGGTTCCGTGACCCGACATCATCACCACGGGACAGCCGTCTGCCGCCGAAGATGACCATTCGCGCAGCAGCGTGATGCCATCGACGTCCGGCATCCAGATGTCGAGCAGCACGAGGTCGGGTGTTTGTCGCGCGCGCGACGCGCGTGCCTGGGCTGCGTTCGCAGCAACGTCGACCTCGTAGCCTTCCTCGGAAAGGATCTCCTTCAACAGGCCGCGGATGTCCGCCTCATCATCGACAACCAGGATGTGTGGCGCGTTGCGAGGCCCCGTCCCTGCGCCCTCTGAGCCCCGCATTCGCGAGTCGACACTCATTGGGATACCCCTTCGGGCCGGCTGTCGCCATCCACAACATCCGTTGGAGCGGATTTTGAACGCCCGGCAGCGTCGGGCGGGCCCGCAGGCCCGAGGACCATGGATGGGCCGAGTAAAATCGTTCCGGACAATTTTGTCATGCCCTCTCTCTCCGCAATTGCTCTCTTCTGTCACGCGCGCCGGCCGCAGTCCGCGTGCTGTCAACGACGGGCAACAGCACTTTCACACGGGCGCCGCCTTCCGGCCGGTTGTCGGCCTCGATCCGGCCGCCATGCTCCTCGACGATCTTCTTCACGATCGCGAGGCCGAGCCCGGTGCCCTTGGGCTTGCTCGTGACGTAGGGGTCGAAGACCCGGCCGAGGAGCTCGCGCTGGAATCCCGGGCCATTGTCACACACGGCCACTGCCGCGTAATTGTCCTCGTGCTGGCCGTCTTCGCCGGCCTCGAGCCGGGTCGTGATCTCGAGCCGCGGCTGCGGGGCGCCCTCGAGCGCCTCGAGGGCATTGGTGACCAGGTTGTTGAGGATCTGGCGCACCCGGCCGCGATCGGCTTCGATGCCCTCCAGCCGCTCATCGAGGCTCAAATGGATGGCCGCGCGGGGGTCCTGCGAGCGGTAGAGCTCGGCGACCTCGGTCACGAGCTGATTGAGGCTGAAGCGGCTCACCCGGATCTCGGGCGCGCGCGCGTATTCGCTGAACGCGTTCACCATCTGCTGCATGCTCTCGACCTGCTGCACGATGGTATGGGTGGCCCGCTCCAGGATCTCCGCGTCCCGCGGTCCCATGCTGGCGAGCAGCCGCCGGCGCAGCCGCTCGGCGGAGAGTTGGATCGGGGTGAGCGGATTCTTGATCTCGTGGGCCAGGCGCCGGGCGACCTCGCCCCAGGCGGCATCCCGCTGGGCCTGGAGCAGGGTCGTGATGTCATCGAAGACGATGACGTATCCCCTGTCGCCTTGTTCGTTGGGCAGGGGTGTGCAGGCGCACATGAGATTGCGGCGGCCGTGCGAGCCATGCGTGGCACCGCTTTCGAGATCGAGCTGCTCCCGCCATTCCTCTCGCCCGCGCGCGAAGCGCACGGCAAGCGCCGCCACGAATTGTCCGAGGCGCTCGTTGCCTGCGGAGAGCTCCGGCAGCGAACGGCCGGTCGCGGCCGAGAGATCGGTGCCGAGAATGGCGCCGGCGGCTTCGTTGGCCATGCGCACGGTGAGCGTCCGATCGACCGCGAGCACGCCGGTGGAAAGGCGCGCCAGGATCACTCCCAACCGCTCGCGCTCGCGCTCCACGGCCTGCTGGCTGCGGGTCGCCTCCTCGTGCGCGCGCCGCAGGCGCTTGGTCATGTCGTTGAAGGAATGCACCAGGAATCCCATCTCGTCGCGCGAGGGCAGCGGCAGGCGCGTGTCGAAGTCGCCCTTGCCGACCGCGCGGGTTCCGGCAATGAGATCCTGGACCGGGCGCACCAGGCGTTGCGCGGAGAAGATCGCGCCGTAGCACGCCGCCAGCATGGCGAGCAGGAGGACGAGTGTCAGTGTCAGGCTGAAGCTGTACTTCAACGGCTCGCGCAGCGCAGCCAGGTTACCGTACTGCGAATAGGAGCGCTGTACGGCATCGGAGAGACCCGCGAGCTGTTCCGGGACCGGATAGACCGCCATGACGTAGCGGTCATCCGGGCTCGTCGAGGAGTCGCTGAGCGGTGCACCGATCCTGATGAGGTACTGGCCGTTCGACTGCGGCTCGAGGCTCACGTAGGGGCGATGGTCGTTCACCCGACGGACCAGGTCCGCGGGCGGCGTGAGCAGGAGGCTCGCGAGCGGGTTCTCGAGACTCGCCGCGAAGATGCGCTCGTGGGCACCGAAGAGAATGATCTCCGAGGCGGCGGTCGCGCGCCGCTCCTCATCCAGGCGGGTCTGGATCTCCACGCGCGAGCGTGCGGCGAGCGAGCGGGCCAGCAGCTCCGTGCGCCGCGAGCACTCCTCGACCCGCAGGTCGAGCGCCGCGCGCGACAGGACCAGCGCATCCTTCAGGCCCTGGCGCACCTCCACCCGAAACCAACTGTCGATGCCGCGGTTGAGGAACTCGAGCGATGAGAGGTAGACGATCAGCAGCGGCGCGATCACCAGCGTGCCGAAGATGATCACGGTGCGGGCCGTCAGGCGCGAGCCCGGAACGTGGTTGCGATAGTCGCGCACCAACTGCCAGAGCTTGCGCACCAGCAGAACGGTGAGAGTCAGAACACCGGCGATGTTGAGCAGCAGGATCCAGGGCTGCAGGCGGCCGAACTCCGAGGAGTTCTGCACGCTCATGGCGAGCAGCAGCAGCAGCGCGCCGAGGCCGACGGCGCTCCAGAGCGCCAGCGACCACGCACCGCGGCGGCCTGCCAGCAGCCGCTGCGCCGCGTCCCGATCGTCGGTTACACCGGCAGAGACCATGAGTACCACTTGCTCACGCGTTGCCAGTCGTCAGTCCAGAAGAGCAGCGCACGGAGCGAGGCAGGGAGCTTGCCGCGTCGCACGCCTGCGCGCACGCTGATGATATAGCGGCCTCCATCGAGCTGCGGCTCGACGAGAATGGGCCAGTTCTCGACTTTGCCGAGGTAAGCGAGCGCCTCCTTCAGGGTATCGAAGCTCTGCTGGTCGCCGCTGCGCACGTCGCGCACCACGAAGCGGTCGGTGACCACATGATAGGCAAGCTCCCGCCGCAACGTGAGATCGACGACGTTGGCATCGAACCATAGGTGCCGAACGCGATCGACCCTGGCCTCGACGTCGAACGTCAGCGTCACCCCATCCTGCAGCGCTTCGCGGATCGCCGGATTCAGGGGGTACTCGACGCGCGCATAGAGCTGGATCACCCCGTGATCGAAGTTGACGTAGGCGGAGCTGACCTCGAGCGCGCCATCGAGCGCATTGGCCAGAGCCAGCGTACTCGAGAGGACGAGCAGGAGGGCGCCGGCGAAAGCGGCCAGGCGCCTCCAGCCGCCGCGGGGGGGTGAGGGCAAAGAGGCGCGCTGCGGTCTTGCAAACCGTCGTGGCATGAATGCAACGGCAAAAGCGTAAGTCTTTCGGACCCGGACGTGCCGCTCAGGTTCCTCCCGTTGTCTTTTCGACACAAGCATAATAGAACCCGTCGGTTCCCGCCGCTCCTCCGCAAAGGAGCTGGGTGCCGATGGCACGCGCAAAGCCACCGGGGGCGAGCGCCTCCCCCTCAGGCATTGCCCCCGGCCGGGCCTGCGGCTGCGCCTGCAGGAGCTCTGCGACTACGGCCTCGTTCTCCGCCGGGAGGACCGAGCAGGTCGAATAAACGAGGCGCCCGCCGGGTGCGAGCATCCCGAACGCGGCGGTGAGGATCTCGAGCTGAGCTCGGCCGAACGCCGGGATGTCCCCGGGGCGCCTCAGGAGCTTGATATCGGGGTGGCGGCGAACCACGCCGGTGCCGGAGCAGGGGGCATCCACCAGGATCCGATCGTAGTAGCGCCCGTCCCAGAACGACCAGGGCTCGCGCACGTCTGCGGCGACGAGCCGCGCCGCAAGGCCCAGCCGGCGAAGGTTCTCCGCCACGCGCCCGAGGCGCCCGGCGTCGATGTCGACAGCGGTGAGGTCGAGTGCGCCCCCGGTGCTCTCGAGCAGATGGCTCGCCTTGCTCCCGGGGGCGGCGCAGGCATCGAGGACGCGCATACCGGGCGCAGCTTGGAGGAGTGTGGGCGCGAGCTGTGCGCCGGCGTCCTGAACCGACACCCACCCCTCCTTGAAGCCTGGGAGCGAGCCGACGGAGGCCGGCCGTTCGAGCACCACCGCACTCGTGCCAGAGTGTTCGGCCGTCCACTCGAGCAAGCGTCCCGCCAGGCCGGCGGCTGCCAGATCGCCCAGGTAATCAGCGGGAGAACGGTGGCGGGTATTCAGGCGCAGCACCATGGGGGGATGGCCATTGTTGGCTTCGAGGATCTGCTCGTAGTGCTCCGGCCAGGCCGCGGCGAGTGCATCGATCAGCCAGGTAGGATGCGCCGTACGGACGGCCAAATCGGCATCCACGCCGGTCAGGAGCGCCTGGCGCTCTCGCACGAAGCGGCGCAGAACGGCGTTGACGAGCCCCGAAGCACGTGGCTGCCCGATCACTCGAGCCGCATCCACGGCCATGTCCACGACGAGCGGCGCGGCGTTGCGCGAATACTCGATCTGATAGGCAGCCGCGACGAGCAGGGCATGAATCTCACGGGCCAGTGTTTGCGGTGAGGAGAGCAGCAAATTGATGGCGGGAAGCATGCGCAGGTACCAGCGCAGGGTACCGAGCGCGATGGCCCGGACGGCTGAGGCCCGGGGGCCCGCGTCGAAAGGCGACAACGCTTCGTCGGCCGAGCGGCCCGAGACGACTGCGGCGATTGCGCGCGCGGCCTCGGCGAGGGCAGTCACGCCCGGATTCGCCGGCCGCCCGGTCAAGCGGCGCCACCCAGGAACGTCAGCGGCTCGAGCGGCTGCGATCCCCGGGTGAACAGGGATGCCGGCATCGGCGTCCCTCCGGGCCGTTGCAAGGTCAGAAGGTCCAGACGGCCGGCACCACACTGCACGCGGATGTACCCCTCGCGGTGATCTCCGTTGGCCTCGATGATGCAGCCGGGTCGGGCCGGCACCGCCATCGTGTCCTCGGGCGCCACTCGTGCGGCATGGACGAGCAGCCGCTCGGGCGCTCCGGTGCGCGGATCAAAGCGGGCGGTCTCGGCGACCGGCCACGGCTGCAGCGCCCGGACCTGGCGCTCGATCCTAACGGCGGCCTGGCTCCAATCGATGGAAGCTTCCCGCTTTTCCAGCTTCCGCGCGTAAGTGACACCCTCGGCAGGCTGAGGACGGGGCCGCGCGGTGCCGTCTGCCAGACCTTGCAGTGCCTCGAGCAGCAAAGGAGCACCCAGAGCCGCGAGTCGCGTGCGCAGGCTGATGCCGGTATCCCGGCTGTCGATCGTCACCTGACGCTGCAAGAGCACGGGCCCGGTGTCGAGCCCCTCCTCCATGAGCATGATCGTCACTCCGGTCACCTCGTCGCCGGCGAGCAGGGCGCGCTCGACGGGTGCCGCACCTCGCCAGCGGGGCAGAAGAGAGGCGTGGACGTTGACACAGCCTAGCCGCGGGATCTCCAGAACGGCTTTCGGCAGGATGAGGCCATATGCCACGACCACCAATACGTCCGGGCGCCAGCTCGCCAGCGGCGCTCGATCATCGACGGACTTGAGAGTCGCCGGCTGGGCCACCGGCACGGAGGTGCCGACCGCAACCTTCACGCGCGAAGGAGTCAGGCGCCGCCCGCGCCCCGACGGCCGATCCGGTTGCGTCAGGACACCCACGAGCTCATGGGGTGAGTCCATGAGAGAGCGTAGCGTCGGCACGGCAAATTCCGGCGTGCCGGCGAACGCAACGCGTAACCGCGTCATGGCTCGAGAAAAACAGCGACGGGCGACGCCCTACAGGGCGCGCCGCTCGCGCGGGGCCGACGATCGGGCTGCGCGCTCCTTGCGCTCCTTCTCCAGCTTCTTGCGCACGCGCTCACGCTTGAGGCTGGAGAGATAATCGACGAACAGCTTGCCGTCGATGTGATCCATCTCGTGCTGAACGCATACGGCGAGAATGTCTTCGCAGTCGCGCTCGCGGACATTGCCATCCCGGTCCTGGGCGCGGACCCGGATCCTCGAAGCGCGCTTCACTTCATCGAAGTAGCCCGGAACCGAGAGGCAACCCTCCTCGGTGGCGATCTCACCCTCGCGGGAGAGGATCTCCGGGTTGATCAGGATCAGGGGGTCGTTGCGCTCCGCCGAGATGTCGATGACGATCAGCCGCTGGTGGAAATCCACCTGCGTCGCGGCCAGCCCGATGCCGGGCGCCGCGTACATGGTCTCCAGCATGTCATCGATGACCCGATGAAGCTCCGCATCGAACCGGGTGACGGGCTGGGCGCGGGTGCGCAGCCGCGGGTCGGGGAATTCGAGAATCGTTCTAATCGCCATGACGGTTCGATTTGGGCAGGAAACGAGGGTTCAAGGGGTTACCCGGGGGGGCGCCGGGCCGTGACCCAGCGCACAACTTGACATTAAGCCCCCCTGTGCCGAATGCCGCCATGCGATTATAGCCCGCCCATTCATGCAGGTAGCCGCCGTCGCAGCATGGCCCGCGCTCGCCCACAGCGGCGCAGCCGACTTGGGCCGATACACGAGGGGTGGAGGATGGTCTCGAAGCACGCTTTCCCGGCCCGCCTGGCTGCGGGTCTCGCTTTCTCGCTCACGCTCGCTGCGTGTTCGCTGCTGCACGGCTCGCGCCAGTCAGCGCCCAGCACACCCGAGACTGCCAGCTCGCCTGCAAGCCAGGCGCCGGCTGGCGATGCAGGCCAGACCGCCACCGAGGCGGCGGTCTCTGCCGCGGATGCGCCCCCCCAGGCCTCCGCTGCGCCGGTCCCGCAGCTGAATCCTACGGCGCCGATGAGCTACACGGTCAAGCGTGGCGATACGCTCTGGGGTATCGCCTCCATGTACCTGCGCGATCCATGGGACTGGCCGGAAGTCTGGTACATCAATCCACACGTCCGTAACCCCCATCTCATTTATCCGGGCGACAAGCTGGCCCTGGCATACGACAGCAACGGCCGGCCACAGGTCCGGCTGGTCGAGGCGAGTGCGCTGCGGCTCGAGCCGCGCCTGCGCAGCACCCCGATAACAGCCGCGATCCCGACCATTCCCTATTCGGCGATCGCCTCGTTCCTCGAGCGGCCGACGGTGCTGAGCCAGGAGGAGGTTGAGGCCGCGCCCCACGTGGTCGCCTTCCGCAACGAGCACGTGATCGCCGGCTCCGGCCACATCGCGTACATCCGGGGTCTCGGGACCGATGAGCATGCGCGCTACAGCGTCATTCACGTCGCTGAGCGGCTGCGCGACCCGGACACCGGACACGTGTTGGGTTATTTGGGCATATACACGGCCACGGCTCTGATCTCACAGCCCGCGGGCGACCCTGCGCGGGCAACGCTCATCGATACCTCGCGCGAGACGCTGCGGGGTGACAAGCTCGTCTCGACGGATACCCAGGTGCCCCTCAACCTGGAGCCGCGGGCGCCCGCCACCCAGGTCAACGGCAAGATCGCCTGGATTGTCGGCGACACGGGCATCAGCGCCCTCGCAGGCCAGTACGACATCGTGGTGATCAACCGCGGGTCCGACCAGGGGCTCGAGGTAGGTAACGTGTTGGAGGTGGATCAGGCCGGCGAGGAAGTGCGGGACACCTACGGCCCGCATGAGGGCGTGCTCCGGCACCTGGGGGAAATGGGATCGTCACTGGCGCCGCGCGTGCGATTGCCGAACGAGCGCTCGGGCACGCTGCTCATCTTCAAGACCTACGCTGAGGTGAGCTTCGGGCTGATCGTGGGCGCTTCCGACACGATCTCGGTCGGCGACATAGTCCGCAACCCTTGATTGATGACTGGCTCCGGGCATCCTGCCCGGCCCAGCGCGCGCCTGGCAAAAAAACGCGGCTTTTTGCTCGACACCCGCCACCTGCGGCGGCGGGGTACATCCTGTACCTGAGCCCGAATCGAGCCGTTCTATTTGAGGACGCGCGTGCGGGTGGGTGCGGCTTTGCGCGCCGGTTTGCGCGGCGGCGCCTTGGTTTTTGCGGGCTTCTTCGCGCTGGCTGCGCGGCGCCTGACACCCTCGGCGGTCGAGGATCCGTTGCCTCGCTCCGCGGATGCCTTGGAGTGGCGCGGTGCCGCTGCCTGAGCGCGTTCCGCCCTTGCGCCCGCTGCGGGCACGCGACCCCTCGAGGAAGCGGCCGGCCGGCCCTGGGAGCGCCGGGTGCTCGCGGCACCGCCCGCCTCGGCTGTTGGTTTGGCGGCCGCAGCCGCGCGTCCAGCCCCTGCGCCCCGCCTGAACCGCCCGAATCTGCCCTTGCCCCTTTCCGGAGCCTGCGCGATCAGCGCCCGGCACTCCTCGAGGGTCAGTGACTTCGGATCCCGCTCCTTCGGCACCTTGGCGTTCTTCTTCCCGTCGGTGATGTACGGGCCGTAGCGGCCGTTCAACACCTGGAGGTTGTCGACGCCGAAGTCGGCGATGATCCGGTTGGCATCGGCTTCCTGCTTGAGGCGAATGACTTCGAGCGCGCGCTCCAGTGTCACGGTGTAGGGATCGTCTTCCTTCAGGGAGACATATTTGCTGCCGTACTTGACGTACGGGCCGAACCGCCCGACGTTGGCGACGATGGTTTCGCCCGCGGCCGTCTCACCCAGAGTGCGCGGCAGCTTGAAGAGCTCCATCGCATCGGCAAGCGCGATGGCATCCATCTTCTGCCCCGGACGCAACCCCGCAAAGCGCGGTTTCTCGACATCGTCCTTGGTCCCGATCTGCACGAAGGGGCCGTACCGTCCCATCCGCACGGTGACCGGCTTGCCGCTCGCCGGGTCCTTGCCGAGCTCGCGCGCCTGCGCGACTTCCTCGCGGGAGACGTTCTTCTCGATCCGCTCCACCTGGCGGATGAAGGGCTTCCAGAATTTGTCGAGCGGCTGAGTCCATTCCTCCTCGCCGCGGGAGATCGCGTCGAGCTCGTCCTCCATCGCCGCCGTAAAGCCGTACTCCACGTAACGGTGGAAATGGTGCGTCAGGAAGCGATTGACGATTTTGCCTATGTCGGTCGGCACGAAGCGGCGGTTGTCCATCTCGACATACTCCCGGTCCTGAAGCGTCGAGATGATGGTTGCATAGGTCGAGGGACGGCCGATCCCGTGCTCCTCCAGGGCCTTGACCAGAGAGGCCTCGGAGTAGCGCGGCGGCGGCTCCGTGAAGTGTTGGTCGGCGTGCAGCGTGACGAGGTCGACGAGATCACCTTCCGCCAGTGGCGGCAGGACGTGATCGCCTTCGTCGGCCGTAACGTCGTCCGCCCCCTCCTGGTAGACGGCGATGAATCCCGGCTTCACCAGTGTCGAGCCATTTGCACGCAGCACGTGGCGCTCGGCACCGTCCGCGCCCGCGAGCATGTCGATCGCGACCGTGTCGAAAACCGCCTGCGCCATCTGCGAGGCAACCGCGCGCTTCCAGATCAACGCGTAGAGCCTGTAAAGGTCCCCGTCGATCTTGCCCTCGACCTCGCCCGGCGTGACGGCAGCCGACGTCGGACGGATCGCCTCGTGCGCCTCCTGCGCATTCTTCGACTTCGTCTTGTAGATGCGCGGCTCCTCGGCCACCTCCTCGTTGCCGTACAGCCGGCCGGCCACCTCGCGAATCTCGCGGACGGCTTCTGCCGCAAGCGAGACGGAGTCGGTACGCATGTAGGTGATGAGGCCGACGTTGCCCTCACCCAGATCGAGGCCCTCGTAGAGTTGCTGCGCCAGGCGCATCGTTCGCCGGGCGTTGTAGCCCAGCTTGCGCGCCGCTTCCTGTTGGAGAGTGGACGTGGTGAAGGGCGGGGCCGGTGTACGCCGCCGCTGCTTGCGGTCGACTGCAATGACGCGCAGCTGACCGAGCCGGTCCGACGCGGCGCCCGCCTCTGCAGCGGCCTGCCGGGCCGCCTCGCGGATGGCGCGCTCGACCTCCCGCGCCTGCGTCTCGTTCGTAAAAGAGAACTGCTCGACTTTCCGGCCGGCGTATTCGGTGAGCTTCAGCGGGAAGGGAGGCGACTGGCGTGTGCCCTCCCCTTCGAGCGTCCAATACTCCTGCGCGATGAAGGCGGCGATCTCTTCCTCGCGCTCGCAGATCATGCGCAGCGCGGGACTCTGCACGCGGCCTGCCGAGAGGCCGCGGCGCACTTTCTTCCAAAGAAGCGGCGAGAGGTTGAAGCCGACCAGGTAGTCGAGCGCCCGCCGCGCCTGCTGCGCGTTCACGAGATCGAGCGACAGGTTGCGCGGTTGCGCCACCGCCTCGCGCACAGCGTTGCGGGTGATCTCATAGAAGACCACCCGGTGGACCGCCTTGCCGTCGAGATCACCCCGGGACTGGAGGATTTCCTTCAGATGCCAGGCGATCGCCTCGCCCTCGCGATCAGGGTCGGTCGCCAGATACAGTGCCTTCGATTTCGCGAGCCCGCGGGCGATGCTCTCGATGTGGCGCTCGTTTTTTTCGAGCACCTGATATCGCATCGCATAGCCGCGGCCCGGATCGACCGCGCCCTCCTTGGGCACGAGGTCGCGCACGTGGCCGTAGGAGGCCAGCACCTCGAAATCCTTACCCAGGTATTTCTTGATGGTCTTCGCCTTGGCAGGCGACTCCACCACGACCAGATTGTCAGCCATGTGTCAGCGGGTCTCTCTGTCCGATCAGTGCCGGACGGGGCCGCCGGCGCCCGACATGACGCTCTCGAAGCGGGCAAACGCCAGCTCCTGTCCCGGCTGACTCGAGAGGACGAGGAGTACCACCCACTTCAGCTGCTCGACATCGACTTCCTCGACATCGAGCGCCAGTGCGCGCTCGATGACGAGCTCCCGCTGCTGGGGTGTGAGCACATGCTGCCGGTCCAGCAGCATGAGGAAAGCACGGCAGTCGGGCGCCAGGCGCGACAGCTCACCGTCGGCGAACACGCGCATGCCTGGCGGGCTGAGCGCATCCGCCGTGGACGATGCCCGCTGATCCCCCACCAGCGCGGACAACCACTCCATCGCCGCAACGACCTCGCTCACCGAGAAGCCTCGCTTCTGCAGGTCCTCGAGCATGCGGCGCCGCTCGGGAACGCCTGCCGGATCGCCCAGCATGTAGTGGTCGTAAACGTAAATCAGTACTTTCAGAACACTGCCGGTGGTCATTTGGATAGTCGGCCGTACAGGCCGCCCGGAAACGGCGCGATGCGCCCTTCAAGCTCGAGAATCAGCAACATCGAGGCGACCGACTCGCCGGGCAAGCCTGAGCGGGCCACGAGCGTATCGAGGGTCGCGGGTTCGAAACCGAGCGCATCTAACAGCATTTCATACTCCTTGTCCAATAGGGCGCCATCGCCCGAGGGCGTGACCAGGCCCTCCGGCCGACCCCGGCCCATGGAGGCAAGCCTTTGAATTTCAGCGGAAAGTCCTAGCCCTGCCAGCACATCCGCAGGCCCTTCCACGAGCTGCGCTCCGTCCCGGATGAGGCGGTGGCAGCCCCGGGAGAGGGGGCTGCGGATCGATCCGGGCACCGCGAACACCTCCCGTCCCTGCTCCGCGGCCCGCTCCGCCGTGATGAGCGAGCCGCTGCGGTCGGCGGCCTCCACCACCAGCGTGCCGCGCGCCAGGCCGCTGATGACCCGGTTGCGCCGGGGAAAGTTCTGCCGCTGCGGGCCCATTCCCGGTGGAAACTCCGAGACCAGCGCCCCGCCCGCCCTGATGCGCGCTGCAAGGGCGGCGTGCTGACGCGGATAAACCCGGTCGAGTCCGGTACCGGCCACGGCCACGGTTCGCCCGCCGGCGGCCAGTGCTCCCTCGTGGCCGGCGGCATCGATGCCAGCCGCCAGACCGCTCGTAATCGTCAGCCCGGCCAGCGCCAGCGCCTCGGCAAACTCCCGGGCGATCGCTCTGCCGAGGGGTGAGGCTCCCCGCGCTCCCACGAGCGCAAGCTGCGGGGTACTCAAGACACCGAGGTCTCCCAATACATAGAGCGCGGCCGGTGCGCCTGGAATTGCGGCGAGCTGCTGTGGATATTCCGGCTCTCCCCACAACACCATCCGGGCGCCGCTCGCGTGCAGCCACGCGAGGTCGGCCTCCAGGGCGCGCTCGTCGGGCTTCTGTAGAAACTCCTGCGCGGCCGGCGGCAGATGCACCCGCGCAACGATCTCCGGTTCGCACAGCCGCTCCAGATCGCCTTGCGCCGCCGCCGTCAGCGCCTGTACGTGATCCCCGGTGATTCCCGGGCTTCGGACCAACTTCGCGCCAACCGTCGCGATGCTCATGAGAGGGGAAGCATACGGGCGGCGGGCGGCGGCAGGTCCCCCGAGAATCAACGGTGATCGTCGAGAAACTGCAGACCCGTGGACGTCGGGCCGCGCCGGCTCGTGGACCGACTCACGGAATTGCCGGAAATTCCTGACTGCTCAATCGGCTGCCTCCAGGGTCGAGGCGACTTCGAGCCAGCGCTCCTCGATCGTCGGGATCTCGCGCGACAGCTCGCCGTGCCGGGCGCTCAGGCGCCGCTGCTCATCGGCATTTGCGACAACGTAAATCGCAGGGTCGGCAAGGCGGGCTTCGATCTCCCGCCGCTCGGCGGTCAACCGCTCGAGCAGCCTCTCGAGCTTGCGCTGCTCGACGCGCAGCGGCGTCAGGCGGTTGCGGGCCTCGGCTTCGAGCCGGCGCTGCTCACGGCGGGACGGCATCGCGCCGCCCGGCTCTTCCGGCTGGGCAGCGCCCGCGCCGCGCGCGAGCCACGCGGCGTAGTCCTCGAGGTCGCCATCGAAGCCGGTGACGACACCGTTGGCAACCAGGAGGAACCGGTCGCACGCCCCACGCAACAGCGCACGATCATGCGAGACGATCACCACGGCGCCCGCGAAGTCCTGCAGCGCCACCAGCAACGCGTGGCGCATGTCGAGATCCAGGTGATTCGTCGGCTCATCGAGCAGCAGCAGGTTGGGTTTGCGGGCGACGAGGATGGCGAGCGCGAGGCGCGCGCGCTCGCCACCCGAGAACTGCCGCGTCGGCTCGAAGACCCGATCGCCGCGGAAACCGAAGCGCCCGAGATGATTGCGCCGCTCGAGCTCGCTCCAGCGCACTGGCTCGGGTCCGCCACGGCGCTCGAGCTCACCGAGAGCGGTGCCGTCGGCATCGAGGTGCTCGAGCTCGAGTTGCGCGAAGAACCCGGTTGCAAGGTCCGGCGCTGCCTCGCGGCCGCCAGCGAGAGGGTCGATCTGCCCGGCCAGCGTCCGCATCAGCGTCGACTTTCCTGCCCCGTTGCGTCCTAGGATGCCGATGCGATCGCCGGGAGTGATATCGAGTGACACGTCGTTGAGCACGCGATGTTCGCCGTAGCCCGCGCCGATGTGCTCCAGGCTGATGAGCGGCCGGGGCAGCTTCGCAGGGGCGGCAAATTCCCACTCGAAGCCTTCCTCCAGGTGAACGGGCGCGATGTCGGGCAGGCGCGCCAACCATTTCAGACGGCTCTGCACCTGGCGCGCCTTGCTGGCCTGGGCGCGAAAGCGGGCAACGAAGCTCTCGACCCGCGCCCGCTCGCGTTGCTGTCCGGCCAACATCGCCTGGGTGCGCTCGGCCTCGGCGGCGCGCTGAATCTCGAAGGCGCTGTAGTTGCCCGGATAGGCGCGCAGATGCGCATTCGCGATGTTGAGGATGCGGCCGACCACGCCATCGAGGAATTCCCGATCGTGCGAGACGAGCAGCAGCGTGCCGGGATAACCTCGCAACCACGTCTCGAGCCATAGGACGGCATCGAGGTCGAGATGGTTGGTCGGCTCATCGAGCAGCAGTACATCGGAACGGCGCATCAGCGCACGGGCGAGGTTGGCGCGCATCTGCAGCCCGCCCGAGAACTGACACACGGGCCGCTCGATGTCCTGGGGCGCAAATCCCAGGCCGGCCGCGAGCTGCGCGGCGCGGCTGCGGGCGGAGTAGCCGTCCAGACGCTCGTACTCGCCGTGTAGCGTGGCGAGCCGCGCGCCGGCGCCGATCGCCTCCGCCTGCGCGATCTGCGCCTCGAGGGCGATGAGCTCGAGATCCCCGTGCCGGATGTAATCGACCAGCACCGCCTCGGTCGCGGGCAGCTCCTGCGCGACGGCCGCGATCGCGAGGCCCGGGGGCGCACGGTACTCACCCGCATCCGGCGCGAGCTCGCCGCGGATGAGTGCCAGGAGGGTGGATTTCCCGCAGCCGTTGCGGCCGACGATCCCGACTTTCTCGCCGCGAAAGATGCTGCAGGTTGCGGCGTCGACGAGTACCTGTGGTCCGCGCCGCAGGCGGACGTCGGCGAGCGTCAGCATGGAGCAGTGGCGATTTAGTCGCCGACCGCGACCGGAGTTGCATCCGCCGCGTAGCGCCTGAAGGCGGCGCCGGATGCCATCTGCCGCTGCAGCAGGCCGAGCAGCTCCTCGGCCTTGAGCGGCTCGCCGAAGAGCCGGCCCTGCGCGTAATGGCAGCCATTGCGGCGCAGGAACTCGAGCTGGCTCACCGACTCCACACCCTCGGCAATGACTTCCATCTCGAGGTTACGGCCCATCTCGATGATGGTCCGCACCAGTGTGGCATTGCCGGCGTTCTCGCCGACATCGCGCACGAAGGACTGGTCGATCTTCAGGGTATCGATCGGGAACTGTTGCAGGGCCGAGAGCGATGAGTAGCCGGTGCCGAAGTCATCGATCGACAGATGCAGCCCCATCGCATAGAGCTCATCGAGCAGGCGCAGCGTGCGCTTGGCATCCGCCATCAGGGTCGTCTCGGTGATCTCGAGCTCGAAGGCGGTCGGTGAGACGCCGTGGCGGCGGAACACCGAGCGGCAGCGCAGGATGAAGCTCGCCTGGCGCAGCTGCTTCAGCGAGAGGTTGAGTGAGATGCGGCCGGGATCGCCGATCTCGCCCTGCATCTGCCGGTAGTCCATGCAGACCCGATTCAACACCCACTCGCCGATGTCGAGGATGAGGTTGGTTTCTTCCGCCAGCGGGATGAACTGCGAGGGAGGGATGTCACCATGCCCGGGCAGGCGCCAGCGCAGCAGCGCCTCGGCCCCGATGATACGGCCGGTGGCGAGGTCCACCTTGGGCTGGTAGCGGATCACGAGCTCGTCGCGCTCGAGTGCGCGGCGCAGCTTGCTCTTCAGGATCAGCCGCTCGACCGCCGCCGCGTTCATCTCCGGGGAGTAGAAGGCGAACGTATTGCCGCCATTCTGCTTCGAGTAGTACATCGCCGCATCGGCGTTGCGGATGAGATCGATGACGTTCTCCGCATCGCGCGGGCAGAAGGCAATGCCGATGCTGGCGGTGAGGAACACCTCGTGCTGATTCAGCTGGAAGGCGCGGCTCACCTCAGTGAGCACGGCGCGCGCGAGGTGCGCGATCGGACCGCGATTGTCAGCCTCGGCCGGAAGGCCATCGATGCACAGGGCAAACTCATCGCCGGCGAGCCGTCCGAGAAGAGCGCCTTTCGGCAGTGCACGCGTCAACCGCTCCGCCAACACCTCGAGCACCCTGTCTCCGGCGCCGTGCCCGAAGGTGTCGTTGACCTCCTTGAAGCGATCCATGTCGAGGTAAAGCACCGCCACCGCCTGTCCGCTGCGCAACCCCCTGGCGATGGTCTGCTGCAGCACGTGGTGGAACTGCATCCGGTTGGCAACTTTGGTGAGCGCGTCATAGCGGGCGAGGTAGCGGATGCGGCGCTCGGCGCGCTTGCGCTCGGTGATGTTGCGGGCGACGAAGATGTTGCCCTGGAACTGCGGATCGGCGCTCTCGATCCTCGAGCCGGTGAGCGACACGGGGATGGTCTGCGCGCCCCGCGTACGCACCACCGTCTCGCGGGTCTCCTGCGCGGCCTGCAGCAGGTCGAAGCCGTCGCGCTCCCGCTCATCGAGGATCGCGATGATGCCGCGGCCGAGGATCTCCTCCTCGCTGTAGCCGAGGAGCTTGCAGGCCGCGGAGTTGGCCACTTTCACCACGCCGTCGGGAGAGGTGACGAACACGGCGTCCGTCATGCTGTTGAGGACGCTGTGGAGGTAGTTCTTGTGGATGGTCGACTGCCGCAGCCGCGAGCGCATGCGCTCGAGCGCCTGCTCCAGCTCACCGATGATGTCGCTGCGACGGACTTCGATCTGGCGGGTGTAGTCCCCCTGTCCGACGCGATCGGCGCTGCGGATGAGGGCCGCGGTGGAGGACTGGATGCCGCGGGCCGCCCGCCAGGCGAGCACCGCCGCCGCGATGCTCCCGAGCACCGCCAGCGCGCCTACCCCTTGGGCGGTCAGTGGATCGGGTGGGAGCCGCCAGACCAGGAAGGCGATCACCGCCGCAGTCGCGAGCAGCACCACCGCAAACGCGGCGCTCGCATACTTCAGCTTGAGGTTGGCAGCAGTCACTGGGGAGGCTAATCGCTCAGTCGGCCCCCGATATTATCCGTGGGTTAAAACCCCGACCAGACTTTCTTGATGTAGCCGACCATCAGGCCGCGCATCGTGGACATGGGGTCGTCGGCCGCGGCGAAGATCGGCGGCTTGCGCCGCAGCAACCGCCAATTCTCGCTCCGCAGTACCTGGCGCAGGTAGTCGACGTTGCGGTCGATGGCCTCCATGTATGGATTCCTG
>DASRDO010000093.1:0-5089 GCA_035652555.1 Steroidobacteraceae bacterium
CGGCAAGCTCTCCATGCAGATGCACCATCACCGCTCCGAGCACTGGGTGGTGGTGCACGGCACGGCACGCGTGTCGATCGGCGGCGAGGAGAAGCTCGTGCGCGAGAACGAGTCGGTCTACATCACCGCCACCCAGTGGCATCGGCTCGAGAATCCCGGCAAGACGCCGCTCGAGATGATCGAGGTGCAGATCGGCAGCTACCTGGGCGAGGACGACATCGTGCGCAGCGACGACATCTACAACCGCGTGCCCGAGGAGACGATATGATCAGATTCTCCGTTGCCCCGCGACAGGAGGCGCCGCTCACTTCGCCGTAGCACGTCACCGACAGGCGTTCGGGGCGCTGTGTGCTTTCACACCCACAACCAATTGGCGCTCAACCGCTATCACGGCAGCGATACCCGAGCATGTGTTCGCCCACAAGGGGAACTCGATGGGTTGCAAGATCAGGGGGATCATCGGCATTGTGCACGCTAGGTTTCAAGGCCGGCATGATCAACCTCTGCTAGGCTGAATCCACATTCAGCGCATCCATAGTACGGCTCCGGCGAGGCAGAGAAAGGCTAGGAAGTGGCAGGCGCGCCGACGCTCAGGTTGCGTGATAATCTCGACCCGCCCGCTCATCGCCCTTCCGCCTAGTGTTCCGTCACTGACGGATGGTTCCCATCGAGCTTCAGATCAGCCAGAGTGTCGTCATGCGGCGAGACGAGATCTGCATCTACGTGAGCCCGGCCAACCGGGAGAGGCTCGAGGCAATCATCTCGGATCGCAACAGCAAAGCCAAGGCGGTTTGGCGCTCCGCGATCGTGCTGGCAACGGCCGATGGCCTCGGCACCAACGCCATCATGAGGTGCACGGGCAAATCGAAGCCGTGCGCGTGGCGCTGGCAGGAGCGCTTCGTCGAGGAAGGTGTCGAAGGCTTGCTGCGTGACAAGACGCGACCGCCTGGAACGCAACCGCTGTCGGAGGCGGTGAAGCGCAAAGTGCTGGCGAAGACGGCGACCGAGACGCCGGCGGATGCGACGCAATGGAGCGTGCGCACGATGGGCGCGGAGATCGGCATCAGTCACACGAGCGTACAGCGCATCTGGGCCGAGGCCGGCCTGAAGCCGCATCTCGTGCGGACCTTCAAGATCTCGAAGGATCCGCACTTCGAAGAGAAAGTGAGCGACGTCGTCGGCCTCTACATGAACCCGCCTGACAAGGCGTTGGTGCTGTGTGTCGACGAAAAAACGCAGGTGCAAGCCCTCGACCGCGCGCAGCCAGGCCTGCCGATGAAGAAGGGCCGCGCGGCGACGATGACGCACGACTACAAGCGGCACGGCGTGACGCCGCTCTATGCGGCGATGGACGTGAAGAGTGGTCTCGTCATCGGCGATTGCAAGCCGCGCCATCACGCCAAGGAATTCATCGCGTTCCTGAAGCAGATCGACCGCTGCGTCCGCAAGGCGCTCGGCATTCACGTCGTGCTCGACAACTCTTCGACGCACAAAACGGCCGAGGTGAAGGCTTGGCTTGCCAAGCATCCGCGCTTCAAGCTGCACTTCACGCCGACCAGCGCTTCCTGGCTCAATCTGGTCGAACGGTTCTTCGCGGAGATCACGAGGAAGCCGCTCACTGCACGAACGCCGGCGCGCCTCGGACAATCGACCATTATCTATTCGGAAAACGGCACGATCTCATCCGGTCAGAGGACGCGCAACCGCGCACGCACGCCATTCGCGTCATAGTTGCAGGTAACCGCGTATGATGTCGACGTACTTCTCTGAACACCAGTGGCGGACTGCATACGCGGCTCCAGCTCGTCCGAGGCGATCGGCGAGCACTGGGTCGTTGCGCAACAAGCGCAAGGCTTCCGCCGCCGCATCAATGTCTGGCTCAGCCCAAACCATTCCTGGATAATGGTACGTCCGCTGAGGGTCAGTGGCTGGCACAAGCACGCTCGGGACGGGCACTCCTGTCTCGGTACTAAGGTAATCGGCATTGCCAGACCAATTAGTAGCTATGACAGGGATCCCGCGCAGCATGGCCTCCGCAAGAGTAAGGCCAAACCCCTCGGCGCGATGCAATGACAAGAGCACGTCGCTCTCGACGTAGAGATCATCGATCTCCGCGTGGGTCATCAAGCGGTCGATAACGACAATATTGCGCGAGCATCGAACGGCATCGTCGATTGCCCTCTTGCCTGGAGGGAACGTCTCGGAACGAGAAATCTTTATCACGAGCCGAACAGAACCATCCTCATTGAAAGCTTTGCGAAAGGCTGCAATTGCAGCTAACGGGTTTTTTCTAGAAAAACCCGACGCCATATCAAAAATGACCAATACTGTAAATGGTCGTCCAAAGGTCGCACTTCGAGTCCTAGGCGCGAGCGCTTGCTTACCAGCCACTGGATACGGGACCACGCGGACGGGAACATCGCCCGCAATCGGCCTAATGGCGTTCGCGGTAAACGTGCTCGGCACCCAAATCTCATGAACAAAGGAAATCCCGTGTTTCCAATCATGAGGGACCTGCGGAAGCTCCCAAGCCCAGCAGCCAACGATACGTTTCTGGCGAAGCACGCTACGCCCGAGGGCTAGAACAGCAAGCGGGACCAACGGACTATTGATATGCAGGATGACGGTACCCGGTCCCCGGTGTGCAACTCCATCAACAAATTCCATGGGAAAGCTATCGATAGGCTGGAACAATTGAGCCGTAAGATCAATGGCAAAGGTTGGAACAGCCATTTGCGTCAGAGCGCGGTACGAAAGGACCGCCGATTGCGCCAGTCCTGATGCGGAGCCAAACGTGCCGGCGATTATAATCGGGAGCCGCGCGTCCGCTGCTGGAAACCGCTTGGCTAGCCTAGCGGAAGCTCCAAAAAGGACCGCTCGTCGTAGATGGTAGGGAAAGAGCGGCCAAATATGTCTGTGGAACCAATGCCGCATAGTTCAGTCGCATCGGCCTGGTGCGGCGTGGCCCGGCAGCGCATCGACACATGGCACTACCTCGGCTCCGTGCATGGTGATGACGCTGTTGCCGAACAGGCGAAGCTCCTCCTCGACGATGATCTCGCGAACGCTCGCATCAGCACCTCGACGCCCCGGGTGAAGATCGAACTCAGCAACAGGGCACGATATTCCAGACGGGCGCGCGCTCGCCTGACCTGACGGGACGCCACTCCGTTCAAACAATCTCGATCTCCGGGAACGGAAAGATCATCTTGCCCCCTGCGCTGAGGTACTCTTTCTCCCGCCGAATGATGCCGTCTTTGAAATGCCACGGCAGCACGAGGAAATAATCGGGCTTCATGGCGCGCGCGTCTGCCTCTGAGACGATCGGGATGTGAGTGCCGGGCGTGAAGGCACCGAACTTGTCGGGATTGACCTCGGCGATGGCAGCAATATCCTTACTCGTGAAGCCGCAGAACTGCAACACGACGTTGCCTTTGGTCGAGGCGCCGTAGCCGAGGACTCTCTTGCCATCTGCGTTGAGCGCGCGAATGAGCCGTAGGAGGTCCTCACGGTGCCGAAATACACGCTCCTCGAAATCTCTGAACGGTCTGGGCGTTGCAAGACCCATGCGATCTTCCTGTTCGAGAAGCCAATTGATGACTGTGTCGTTCGGCCTAATTGAGGTGTTTGAGCGCTTTGCCGCTGTGACCGCGAAACTGCCGCCGTTGATGCCATTCATAACCACGTCGAGGAGCCGCAAATTGGCCTCTTCCAGAATTCGTTTGACGACGCCGAGGGAGTAGTACTCAAGATGCTCATGGCAGATGGTGTCGTAGGAGTTGAGCCGCAGCATCGAGGGCATATAGCTTTGTTCGAAATGCCATACGCCATCGTCGGCTAGGATTCTTTCGACCTGTTTGGCGAATTCCACCGGCTGATCGACATCGTAGAACATCGCGATCGAGGTCACGATTCGTGCCGGTTTCTTCTCCACCGAGCGGTACGCGTCCGCGGAAAAAAAGTCGGGCACGAGGATGATGTCGTCGGTATAATGCGCTCGGAATTTGAAGCCGGTGGGGTCGATTCCGATGCGGCGCAGCCCCTTGGACTGATAGGCTTTCAGTGTCGTGGCGTCATTGGCACCGATATCGAGGATTACATCGCCAGAACGCAGCGGCACTAAACGTTCAAGATGAGCAACCTTGTCGGTGAGGTGCACGACCATCGATCGGTTGAGCCCAGACCGATAGCCATAGTTTTCTCCGTACATCTCCGTGGCTTCGTAGGAGTGCGCAAGCTGAAGAAGTCCGCTGTCCGGACACCAGACGAGCTCAAGCGGACCGCTCGTAATCTTGTCCTTAACGCTCCTTGGGAATACCCCAGTCAGCGCTTGGTGGCCGAGACTCAGCACCGAAACCATATTCGGGCTACCGCTGACCCGGCAGCCATCGATCCTTCGGTAACCCTTCATCTTGGCATCTCCTGCAGGTGGCATTTTGCCACCCCATTCCTCACATCTAAGCCGGACTCGCTGCTTCATGCAGCAGTTGCGATATCCGGTGTCCGGACCAGTGCCGCCGCCGCGCGTCGCTGCGTCGTGCTAGATATCACGATCTGCGGACACCCGAATTGCCGCTGGCTGTGAGCGAGGCGCCGCGTCAGCACGCCGACCAGTCCATTACTCTATCATGCCATCCAATACCAGTTCTCGTCGATTACCACCCTGAGGAGCTCCTCTGTGCTCTCCTCCCACGTGAGCCGGCGAATCGCGCTCGAGTTCGGAGCAGCGCGCGCCCTGATCAAATTCCACGCTGCCGCAAGCTCATTGGCTAACATGGGCGCGGACTCGATCCCGACATAGACTGCATGCTCCTGCGCGATTTCTACGAAGCTTGGGATTCGCGAGCAGACGATCGGTCTGCCATAGTCTTCCCGCGCGCGGCCTACAAGCGCGCCTTCGATGCACTGCTTGCCGGGCTCGGCGACAAGCGCGCTTGCCGCACCATGGTCGTAAGCGTCTTCCCAACACTGCGGCGTTATCCGCTTGACGACCGCGGGCTCAGGCGGCGACGCTCTGCGTCGCCGGTAGGTCGATGTTCCAGGGCAGCAGCTCGTGCAGGCGGTTCACTGGGTGTGAGCCGATGCGGGC
>DASRDO010000094.1:0-40539 GCA_035652555.1 Steroidobacteraceae bacterium
TCATCCAAAGCACCGCCGGCGAGCGCCCTCCGACCGCTCATTTGACCTGAAACTGTCATGGGCGCCACTCGCGCCCGCTGTTGCGCGTCAGCTCAATACCAGCAGCAGGTCCTTCGCATCCACCTGCTGTCCCGGGCTGACGAGCACCTCCACCACCTCCCCGTCAGCTTCCGCGCGCACCGCGGTTTCCATCTTCATCGCCTCGAGGGTGGCGAGCAGGTCCCCGCGCGCCACCTTGCGGCCCGCAGCCACCGCAACTGTCGCGATGGTCCCGGGCATTGGCGCACCGACCTGCCTGGGATTGCCGGCCTCGGCCTTGCGCTGCGGCGGACGCTTGGCGACCTGGCTGCGGTCGGGCACGCGCACCGAGCGCGGCTGGCCGTTGAGCTCGAAGAAAACCGTCCGGGTGCCATCCTCGTGTGTCTCGCTGGCGGCAACATAGCGCACGATGAGTGTCTTGCCGCGCTCCAACTCGATGCTGACCTCCTGTCCCGGCTCCATTCCGTAGAAGAAGATCGCGCTCGGCAGGATGCTGACATCGCCGTACTGTGCGCGCTCTGCTGCATAGTCGAGCCACACGCGCGGGTACATGAGGTATGAGGCCAGGTCATCGTCGGTGACCGGATGCGCCACTTTCTGTTGGATCCGGGCGCGCTCGGCGGCAAGGTCGACGGCGGGCATTTCGGCGCCGGGCCGCCGGGTGAGGGGCGTCGCGCCCTTCAGCACCTTGCGCAGCAGGCCTTCGGGGAATCCCCCGTAGGGCTGGCCGAGGTCGCCACGAAAGAGCTGCACCACGGACTCGGGGAAGGGCACATCGACCTGGGGATCGAGCACCTGCCTCGGTGTCAGACCGCTCGTCACCATGAGCAGGGCCAGGTCGCCGACGACCTTCGAGGTCGGAGTCACCTTCACGATGTCGCCGAGCATCGCGTTGACATCGGCATAGGCCTGCGCGACATCGGGCCAGTGCGCGTTGTCGATCCCTAACGAGCGGGCCTGCTCGCGCAGATTGGTGTACTGCCCGCCGGGCATGCCGTGCACGTAGACCTCCGAGGCGCCGGAACGGATGTCGCTCTCGAATGCCGCATAGAGCCTGCGCACCTGCTCCCAGTAGGAAGAGATGAGGCGCAGCTTCGCCGGGTCGACACCCGAGTCGCGCGGCCCGTGGCACAGCGCCTCGACGATCGAGCCGAGGTTGGGCTGGGATGTCAGGCCGCTCATCGCATCGATGGCGCCATCCACGGCGTCGGCGCCGGCCTCGACCGCGGCGAGCACGCTGGCTGCGGCGATGCCGCTCGTGTCATGGGTATGGAAATGGACCGGCAGGCCGACCTCCTCCTTCAATGCCTTCACCAGCGTGTAGGCGGCGCGCGGACGGCAGAGTCCCGCCATGTCCTTGATGCCGAGCACGTGCGTGCCGGCGGCCTTGAGCTCACGCGCGAGCCTCAGGTAGTAGTCCAGGGTGTACTTCTTCTCGCGCGGGTCGCTGAGGTTCCCGGTATAGCAGATTGCCGCCTCGCAGAGCTTGCCCGACTCGAGCACCGCCTCGATGGGCATGCGCATATTCTCGACCCAGTTGAGTGAGTCGAAGATCCGGAATACGTCGATGCCGCGCTCGGCCGCGCGCGCGATGAAGAACCGCACGACATTGTCAGGATAGTTGGCATAGCCGACCGCATTCGCCGATCGCAGCAGCATCTGCAACAGCAGATTCGGCACCCGCTCGCGCAGCGCGGTCAGGCGCTGCCACGGATCCTCCTTGAGAAAGCGCAGCGCCACATCGAACGTGGCGCCGCCCCAGCATTCGAGCGAGAAGAGTTGCGGCAGCAGGCTCGCGTAGTAGGGCGCGATGACGGTCATGTCCTGCGTGCGCATCCGGGTGGCGAGCAGCGACTGGTGCGCATCGCGCAGCGTCGTATCCGTGAGCAACACCCGCTCCTCGGCGAGCATCCATTTGGCAAAGCGCTCCGGCCCCAGCTCCGCGAGCCGCTGGCGGGTGCCCGGCTGTGGCTCGGGCAGGGCCGCCTGCGGCAGCCGCGGCGTGTCGAGCCGCGCAGGCCGCGGGCGACTACGGGTCTCGGGGTTGCCGTTGACGATGGTCTCGGCGAGGAAGGTCAGGATGCGCGTGGCCCGATCGCGCTTCGGCGGCCAGCGGAAGAGCTCCGGTGTCTCGTCGATGAAGCGCGTGGTGTATTCGCCGCGCGCGAACCGCGGGTGCGTGATCACCTGATCGAGGAAGCGCAAGTTGGTGACGACGCCGCGGATGCGGAATTCCCACAACGCGCGGTGCATGCGCGCATTGGTCTCCTCCGGGGTCGGTGCCCAGGCCGTCACCTTCACCAGCAGGGAGTCGTAGGAGCGGGTGATGATCGCCCCGGTATACGCCGTGCCGGCATCCAGGCGGATGCCGAAGCCCGCGGGGCTGCGGTAGGCGGTGATCTTGCCGTAGTCCGGGATGAAGTTGTTTTCCGGATCCTCCGTGGTCACGCGGCACTGCAGCGCGTGCGCACCGATCCGGATCTGCTCCTGCGGCGGCACGCCGCTTTCCACCGTCCCGATCCGCGCCCCCCCGGCGATGCGGATCTGCGCCTTGACGATGTCGATGCCGGTCATGCACTCCGTGACGGTGTGCTCGACCTGGATGCGCGGATTGACCTCGATGAAGTAGAAACTGCCCGAGTCTGCATCCTGCAGGAACTCCACAGTGCCGGCGTTGAGATAATTCGCGGCCCGACCGATGACGAGCGCGGCCTGGCACAGCTTCGAGCGCTGCTCGTCGCTGAGAAATACCGCGGGCGCGCGCTCGACGACCTTCTGGTTGCGGCGCTGCACCGTGCAATCGCGCTCGTACAGATGTACCAGGCCGCCGTGGTCATCGCCCAGGATCTGCACCTCGACGTGCCTGGCACGGCGCACCAGTTTCTCGAGATACACCTCATCGTTGCCGAACGCCGCCCTGGCCTCCCGGCGCGCCACCGGCAGCAGCTCCGCGAGCTGCGCATCGCTCTCGACCACTCTCATGCCCCGGCCACCGCCTCCCCAGCTCGCCTTGAGCATCACCGGATAGCCGATCTCCTGCGCGAGCCGCCGGCATTCCTCGAGGTTCGCGGGCAACGGCGGCGTCGCCGGCATGACCGCCACGCCGGCGGAGATTGCCAGATTGCGCGCCGCCACCTTGTTGCCGAGGACGCGCATGGTCTGTGGCCTCGGGCCGACGAAGACGACTCCGGCCGCCGTGCAGACCTGCGCGAACTCGGGGTTCTCGGAGAGAAAGCCGTAGCCCGGATGCACGGCATCGACCCTGGCCTCTTTCGCGATGCGCAGGATGTCCTCGATGTCGAGATAAGCCTCGATCGGCCCCTTGCCGCGACCGACGAGATAGCTCTCATCCGCCTTGGTGCGATGCAAGGAGAAGCGGTCTTCCTGCGAGTAGACGGCGACCGTGCGCAGGCCGAGCTCGCTCGCGGCTCTCATGACACGGATGGCGATCTCGCCCCGGTTGGCGACCAGAATGCTTCGGATCCGCTGCAGCATGAGAGCTTTCGCTTGTACTATCTCGCCCGATCATAGCGTTTCCTGGGACGCTGACCACTGAAGTTCCACCGGTTGATCAGAGGACGCTCGATGTATTCGATTGCCATCCACGGCGGCGCCGGCGCGGTACCGCGACAGAATCTCTCCGCCGAGCGCGAGCGCCAGTACCGCGATGGCCTCGCAACGGCTCTCGATCTCGGGTACGCCATCCTCGAGAAAGGCGGCTCGAGCCTCGATGCCGTCACCGCTGCCGTGCGGGCGCTGGAAGACAACCCGTTGTTCAACTCCGGACGCGGCGCGGCGCTCACTCGCGAAGGGGCCGCGGAGCTCGATGCTGCGATCATGGAGGGGCGGCAACAGCGTGCGGGCGCCGTGGCGGCGGTGCAGCACGTGAAAAATCCGGTCGAGCTCGCGCGGCGGATCATGGAGAAGTCCCGGCACGTACTGCTCGTCGGGCCGGGAGCCGAGGAATTCGCCCTGGAGGAAGGGCTGACGCTCGTACCGAACGTCTACTTCCGCACCGAGGAGCGCCGTGCTCAGCTCGAAAGCGAGCGCCGCGGTCAACCGGTTTCCGACCTCATCCCCTCCTCGCAGGGCACCGTCGGGGCGGTCGCCTTCGATGCGGCGGGCGATCTCGCCGCTGCCACCTCCACCGGCGGAATGACGAACAAGCGCCAGGGACGCGTGGGCGACTCGCCGATCATCGGGGCCGGAACCTATGCAAAGAATGGAGTCTGCGCAGTCTCGGCGACCGGGCATGGGGAGTACTTCATCCGCACGGTCGCGGCGCACCACATTTGTGCAGCGGTGGAATTTCGCGGACTCGGGCTGCAGGAGGCGGTACGCGAATTGCTGCAAGGCAGGCTCCGTGAGCTCGGCGGGAGCGGTGGGGTCATCGCGATCGACGGCAGCGGACGGATCGTCACGGAATTCAGTACCGAAGGCATGTTTCGCGGCGCCCGCGACTCGAGCGGACTGCGGCAAATCGACATTTATTGAAAAAAAGGAGAGACGAATGGCACTGGCGAGGGAGGGTGCTGGCGGACCACAGAAGCGGCGCTTATTGGTGGTCGACGACAACAAGGACGCGGCAGAGAGCATGTCGATGCTCCTCGAAATGTGGGGCCATGAGGTGGCCTACGCCTATGACGGGCCGAGCGCCCTCGAAACCGCGGAGCAATGGCATCCGGAAGCAGTATTCCTCGACATCGGACTGCCGGGGATGGATGGCTACGAAGTGGCCGAGCGGCTTCGCGGGCTCCCCGAGGCCAAGCATGCCGTGCTCATCGCGATCACCGGCTATGGTCAGGAAGACGATCGCCGCCGTTCCCGGCGGGCGGGCATCGATCATCACCTGGTGAAGCCAGTGGCGCCCGATGCGCTGCGTAGTCTGATCGATTCACTGCAGCTGCATTAGTTTGAACGCCGGATCCGGGCATCCTGCCCGACCCAGCGTCGTCGAGCAAAAAAGCGCGCTCTTTGCTCAATGTCCGCCACCTGCGGCGGTGGGGCACACCCTGTGCCTGCTCTGATCGAGATCCCAGGCTTCTGCGGCCAGCATCTGCAGTCCCTGCATGCGTGAACGCTCCAGCGTCACGACATCATCCGCTGCCGCGGCCACCAGCATCTCGCGCCACAGCCGCACCCGTTTCAGCCATCGCGGCCGCAGCCAGCCCGAGTTGCGCTCCGCCAGCTCATGGACCTGCGGCACCGTGCAGGCGCCGAGCAGCCTGGCGCACTGCGGATGGATGCCGAGGACCAGCCGCGCCCCGGCCGAATGACTGAGCACCAGTGACCAGGCGTAGACGAAGACCATTCGGGCGACCGTGGTGGTCTGGGGTACGGTGAAGAACGAGGCGGGTGAGGCGCAGTGGCCCTCGCCGACGCGCGTGCCACTCAGCCACTGCCAGCGCTGCGGCTCCGCGAAGCAAGCATCGACCAGCAGGTAGGGACAGGCGGCCGCGCGCCAGCGGGAGCGCTCGTCGAGGGCGCGCCACAGCTCCCCGACCTGCCACAGCGCCGGCTGGCTGTGCGGCCCGAGGGCGACGGCCTGCTCCGAGAGCAGCCCGAGACAACGGTGATTGACCTCGGCCAGGCCTTCGAGCATGTCCCGCCGCAACCAGGAGGCGGCGCGGCTCAGGGCGCGTAGGTCCAGCGCGACTAGCACTTCGTTGGTCAACACGACGGCTCCTTTCCCTTCGGTCTCTGCCGCATGGTACCCGGCGCTCCGCCGGAGGCAACGGCTGAAATTGGGAATTTTTGCCCAAAATGGGGCAGTTGTGTTTTACACAATTATTCCCAACAATAGTATGGCTTCATAGCCTCGGGCGCTGAGCCCGGTGAATGACAGACGGCGGGGGGAACCGGCCATGCGCATCTCGGAAGATCGGTACGATCGCGATCGGCAGCGCCTCGAGCTGGCGTTGCGTTTCCTGACTCACGAGGCGCGCACGCAGACCATCCGCGTCTGGACCGGGCTCAGCGATGACCGCATCCGCAAGCTCTATCGGTCCTATCTCGGCCGCGCCGCCTGTTATGTTCCCCGTCATCGCGGCAAGTCGCCTCACCAGGCCGCCTACTTCACACGCTCGCTGAGGATCCAACAGGAAACCGCCGTGCTGGCGAGCTTTTTCGCGCTCGCGGGCCTGGTGCCGGCAGAGCCGTCGGCCGCCGCCGGTGCCGCACTCCCCGACATCGTCCGCGGCGACTCGCTCTGCACTGCGTTCGAGACCTACACCACCATGGTTCCAACGGCCTCGATCTCGTTCGAGTATGCGGTCTTTCTCGCAGCATGCCTGGCGCGCGGCGACCAGCTGCGCCTCGGCCGGTGCAGCGATTGCGGCGGCCTCATCGTCGTCGAGCGCTTCCCCATCCGGGAGAAGCGCTGCCATCACTGCTCGGCCTCGGGGCAGCGCGGCTGACCCTTCGGACCGTTCGTCCCGGCAACTGCGCCGAACTCCTCGGGCTCAGCCGCCGAGATGCTCGAGAAACGTGGCGGTTGCCAGCCATGCGTGGGTGGGCGCGATCATGGCAGCAACCACGTTCGGCAGGATGGCCAGCACGACACCGTACAGATAGACGCGGTGCAGGCGGCGCTGCGTGCGCCAGTCGTAGACTATTGCGACCACGATCAGGAGCGCCGCGACAAAGCTCGGCGGAATCGCGACGAAGGGCGGTGGCGGTCCAGCCTGCAGCGCTCCTGGAGGAGCGAACAGCCACAGGAAAACCCGCGCAATGGCGGGAGTCATCATGCCGGCCAGCAGAGAATACATCAGGCGCTTGTGCACCTCCGGCCGCTGCACGTTGGCGATAGCCGCGACGAACAGCCCGATCAGCACCGGGATCGCGCAGAAAATGACCGCAGCAAAGCGCCGGCTGGCCTCGCCCTGGCCGTGCAGATCATCGAGCCTCATGACCGTAATTTTGGTTATCGCGATGGAGCAGATCAGAAGCGTGAACAGTGAGATGCCTGCCAGCCCCCAATTACGGTGCCGCGCCACCCTGCCGGAGGCCACCCAGCCGGTCTGCAGCAGATAGAAAAGAGTCCAGCTGAAGAGCAGCGCCCCATGGATGTGCACGATCGGCGGCGGATGGAAATCGCCCGACGCCAAGCGCGCCCAGTAGGAGGGGATGAAGCCAAGGAAGGCAATGAGGACGAATACGCACCCCATCACCACGAAAAAGCGTCGCGGCTGAACCCGCGCAGCCGCGCCCTGCACAATGGTCGCTTCCACGGGAGCCTCCCGGATCAATATTTTGCCCGGCAGTATGCGCGCTGCAGCGTCGAAATCACATCCGGCTCGCCCCGAGCCTGCTGGACCGTGCTTGCAACCGATGGCGATCGTGGCCCGTCCGGCTCATGACGCGATTTTCAGCGCCGCCGTTGCAATCACAGTGATCCAGGTCCGGCCGTTGTTCGCCGACATCTGAGCCCTCGTGATATGTTTGTTGGGTATCAGCGTGTTCCCTTTGTACCCGCTGTTGGGCACCCCATTGCAATCCTGGAGCCCGAGTCGCCGGACGGCCACAGCTTGCGCCAGCTCCGTCTCGGCAGCCAGCGGCTGCGGCCTCATCGTCACCAGCGCGCCCGTCCGGGACAGCCCCGCCTCCCTCATGCGCTCGCGGCGCGCCCCGTGCGGAGCCCGGATCGAGCGCTTCATACTACAATCGGGGCCATGCGCCCGGATCAGCCGAACTTCTTCTCAGGTCCCTACATCGACCGCCGCGCCGAAGAGCGTGAGCAGGCGGGCTGGGCGCGGGCGGCGCTCGAGGATCCCGAAACGCTCTATCTTCTGGGCAGCGGCACGCGCCATCTGGTCTACACCCGGCCCGAGCCGCGCATCGCCTTTCTGGCTGCGCGGGAGGCTGCCGCCGCCAGCGCGGATGAGACTCGGCTGGTGCTGCTCGGCTGGTTCAAAGGCCGACGCTGCGTGCTCGTGGAGCTCGGGGACGAGGCTTCCGTCGAATTGCCGCCAAATGGCTCCTTCGAGGAGCTGCGTGCGCTCTCACCGCTGCTCGCCGCGGAAGAGGCGGGTCTTCTCGCCTACGCGCGCGGGCTCTCGATCTGGCGCGGACGCCAGCGGTTCTGTGGCGCATGCGGCGCCGCCACGGTGCCCCAACATGCAGGTCATTCCATGCGCTGCTCGAAGGAGGATTGCGCGCAGCAGTTCTTCCCCCGACTCGACCCGGCCATCATCGTGCTGGTCACTGATGGGGAGCGTGCCCTCCTCGGGCGGCAGGCGACCTGGCCGCCGGGACGCTACTCCACCATCGCCGGTTTCGTGGAGCCCGGCGAAAGTCTGGAGGATGCCGTTGCGCGGGAGGTGATGGAAGAGGCCGCCGTACCGGTGGCCGACGCGCGCTACGATTCCTCCCAGCCCTGGCCCTTCCCCGCCTCGATCATGATCGGCTTTCGGGCCCGGGCACGACCCGGCTCTCCCGTGCGCGTCAATGGCGAGCTGGAGGATGCCCGCTGGTTCACCCGCGAGGAGGTCCGCTCCGGGGGCAACGCGCTCCTGCCTTTCTCACATTCGATCTCGCGCCGCCTCATCGTCAACTGGCTCGAGGAGCAGACCTCGTCCACAGAAGCCACGACCTAGGACTCCTGCATGTGCCTGCTCGTGCTCGCGTGGAACACACACCCGCGCTATCGGCTGGTGGTCGCAGCCAATCGCGACGAGTACCACGATCGGCCGACGGCCGCGCTCGGTCACTGGCCCGCTCCAGATGACATCCTCGCCGGGCGGGATCTGCGGGCGGGCGGCACCTGGCTTGGCATAGACCGGCGTCGGCGCTTCGGCATCGTCACGAACTTCCGCGACCTCATGCGCGCGCCGCCCGAGGCGCCCTCGCGTGGGCAACTCATTCCCGGGTATCTCACCGGTGCCGCCGGTCCAGGCGAGTATCTGGCCGCCCTGGAGCGCGAAGCCGGCGGATATGGTGGATTCAACCTGCTGTTGGCCGACGGTGCTTCCCTCTGGTATGCCTCGAACCGTGGCGCGCCGTTCGCGCGTGTCCTGTCCCCGGGCGTGCACGGATTGTCGAACGAGAGGCTCGATACCCCCTGGCCCAAACTCCGCCGGGTGCGGCAGGGCTTCGAGGAGTGGCTTCGGGGCGGCATCAGCGTGGAGAGCCGCGAGCTCTTCGGGCTGCTCGCCGATCGCAACCCCGCAACGGCGGAAGAAGGGCTGCCGCGCACCGGCCTCTCGCCCGAATGGGAACGAACCCTGTCCTCCCCCTTCGTCCTCAATGAGAGCTACGGCACCCGATGCTCGACCCTCCTCGCCATCGAGCCGGGGGGCGCCTGTTACCTCGCCGAGCGGCGCTTCGATGCGCGCGGCACCCTCAGCGGCGAAACCGAGTATCGCCTGGCACCCGGCGACTGGCCGGCCACATAGGCAAGGAACCCGCGCCCCGGGAAACGGTCACGTCTACAATTCACGTTTGCGCCGGCGAAAGAAACCCAAAATGAGTCAGCGGCCTGGGGTCTGCGCCGTTCGAAAGCAAATGAATGAGCGGCCCAGGACCGCTGCCGTTTTCCGGGGCGCCTCCGCTCGTCTGGGCGGATCTCAGAGAGCCGCGGGATGAATCCATGTCATCGGGCTGGCCGCATAAAGCGGCAGGATGCCGACTCTGCGCCAATAGAGAATAGGCAGGGCAATTCGTCACGCGGGCCTCGGCCCCTTTGGGGGGCCTCGGGCGTCCTCGCACTGCTCATTGCCTGTCCGCTGGCCCGGGCCGGCGTGACCATCACCATCAGCGGCGTCAGCAACTCTTTGCGCAGCAACGTGCTCGCCTACCTGAGCTTCGCCCGCTACCAGCGCACCAAGCATCTGACGCAGGACACCGCCGACAGGCTGGAAAGCCGCATCCCCAGGGAGGTTCAGTCGGCGCTGCGTCCCTTCGGATACTATCAGCCGACCGTGCGCTCCACGGTGACTGCCGCCGGACCTGGCGACTGGAAAGTGGCGATTGCCATCAAGGCCGGTCAGCCGGTGATCCTGACGAAAGTCAACGTCCAGGTCGTGGGGCCGGGCGCCGGGCGCCGGCTCTTCAAACGCATCACGTCCAACCTGCCGTTCCATCCGGGAAAGCGGCTCAATCAGGCGGAGTACGACAGCGTCAAGAACGATCTGTTGCGCACGGCGGCCACCTACGGCTATCTCGATGCAACGCTGACCCGCCACCAGCTCCTGGTCGACCCCAGCGCGCGCACAGCCAGTATCTCGCTCGAGTTGCAGACCGGCGTTCGCTATCGCTTCGGCGCCACCACTATCGAGCAGCACGTGGTGAGCGAGAAACTCGTGCGCAGGTATCTACGCTATCGCGAAGGCGCCCCGTTCGACCTGACGCAAGTCCTGCGTACCCAGTTCGCCCTCGATGATGCTGAGTACTTCTCCAACCTGGAGGTGTTGACGGGGACACCTGACCGGGTGAATCACACCGTGCCGGTGAGCATCCATGGGGACCCCAGTCGCCCCAACGTCTATTCCTTCGCCGGCGGCTACGCCACCGATACCGGAGCGCGCGGCATCATCAGCTGGCAGGACCGACGCGTCAATTCCTACGGCCACAAGATGAGCGTCGACCTCGAGGCCGCCCAGGTGACAAAGTACAGCCTGCAGAGCCGCTATATCATTCCGATAGGCGACCCCGCGGTCGAGAATCTGACTCTCGCCGGCACCGTGGAGCAGCGCCAACTCGCAGACGTGGAGGCGCGCACCATGTCGATCGGTCCGAGCGTGACCCGAGTGACGGGGCGCTGGCAGATGGTTTGGTTCGTCAACGGCGTCCACTCGAGCGGCACGGTGCAGACCCCCGTGGCCGGCACCCTCAACTCCGCGAAACAATGCATTCCGGAGAGCTTGGCGCCGGGCGCAGCCTGCACCACCAACGTCACGATCGGCATACCGACCACGGACATGCTGGTGCCCGGGGTCGATTTCGCCTCTGTGCCCAAGGGCTATCTCGGGGAGCCGATGTTCCAGCACGGTTTCTTTGCCGAGGTGCGCGGCTCCGAGGGCGCCTTCGGCTCCCGGTCCAACTTCCTGCAGATCCACGTCCAGTTCGAGCGGGTGCTCGATCTCGCACCGAAATGGCACCTGCTGCTGCGCGATGAGGCCGGCGCGACCGTGGCCTCGCACTTCGAGACCATGCCACCGGTCATGCGCTTCTTCGCGGGCGGCGAGGGCAGCGTCCGCGGCTTCGCCTACAACGATCTTTCGCCGACGCAGCAGTACTGTGCCAACATCTCCGGTACCGTGATCTGCGATCCCGCGGCCAAGGCAGGCGGCAAGGACGTGCTCACGGGAACGGTGGAATTCGACCGCGACCTGCCGAGGAATTTCGGCATCGCTGCATTCTTCGACTACGGCAATGCCTTCAATCACCTCGGCGCGCAGTGCGATCCGGTGGCCAATGCGAGCCCATCGCAGGAGAAATGTCATAGGCTTCTCGAGTACGGTGCCGGTATCGGATTTCGCGTCCGCCTGCCGGTATTGACGCTCGGCATCGACATCGGGCAGCCCCTGTCGCAATCGGGCAGCCCGCGCCTGTACGTCAACTTCTCGCCGAAGCTCTGAGAGCGCGGTAGCCGCCGATGCGCCGAATCCTCCTGCTCGCCGCCCTCGTCTTCGTCCTGGTCGCGATCGCGCTGCCGTGCGCGGCACTCTATTCCGTCCTCTTCACCCAGAGCGGCCTGCAGTTCGTCGTGCGCCATCTGCCGCAACGCTTCGGCGCCGTGGGCGTGAGGATCGAGAATGTCAGCGGCACGATTGCCGGCGGCGTCCGCGCGACCCTGGTCGAGATCGATGACGGGCACGTGCACCTCGAGATCCGAGGCATGCATACCAGGCTGCGCCTGGAGCCGCTTCTCTGGCAGACCATCAGCACGCCTGATGCGGCAGTCGACAGCGTCTATGTCGAGGTCGAGCGGCCGACGCGGCTCCCCACCAGCCGCTTCATTCATGAGCCGCAATTCCTGCCCCGCTGGCTCACCATCGATGTCGGACATGCCAGCGTCGGGAGGGCACTCGTGGTCGTACCGAACGGCGCGCGCGTGGAGGGCAGCGGGATCAGCGGCTCGGCACTGCTGCGGCACCGGGATATCAGCTTCCGCCAGGTGGTTCTGCAGATGGGCGAGCTGCACTTCGCCCTAGACGGGAGCCTCCACGCCAGCGATCCGCTGCGACTCGGAGCGAATGGCCGCATCGCCTGGCAACCGCACGGCCAACCGACGTGGACGCTCGCCGCTGATGCCGCCGGCGATCTGAACGAGCTGGCGATCAGCGGCAGGATCCTGACTCCCTTTCGGAGTGGGATCAGCGGCGAGATGCTCGATCTCACCCGACACTTTCACTGGCAGGGTGAAGCACTCGTACAGGATTTCGACCTGCGCGCCTGGCGCCTCACCGGCGCGCTCGGCCTCATCAGCGGCAAGCTGGCCCTGTATGGCGATGGGCGGACATTCGGCGCACGCGGCTCGCTCGACCCGGCTGGACTGAAGGCGGGCTCGTTCGATGTACGGTTCGACGGCGGCTTTGCCCGACAGGTGCTCTCCGCGAGTCGAATCGACGTCATCCACCAGGGCTCGGGGGCGCGGGCGATCGCCGCGGGCACGATCGGAATCGTGCCGGGCGGCCCGCGTCTCGACCTGAAGGGCAGTTGGAGCAATTTTCGCTGGCCGCTCGCAGGGCGCAACGTACCGTTTCGCAGCAGCGCGGGAAGCTTCGAGCTCGCGGGCGTCCGCCCCTACGAGCTCCACGCCAAGGGATTGGCTCAGGTCGCAGCCCTCGCCCCGGTGCCCGCGGACATCACGGGCAAGTTGGATAGCACCGGCGTCACGCTGAGCCGCGCGCAAGTCGATCTCTACCATGGGCACGCGGATGTGCACGGACAGGTGATCTGGGCGCCCGTGCAGCGCTGGGCCGTCAGCGGCCACGCGACGGGAATCGATCCGGGGCAAATCCGGCCGGATCTGCCCGGCAGCCTCGATTTTGGGCTCGAGGTGGCTGGGCGCGGCTTCAAGGCGAGCGATCCGCTCAGTGTGCAGATCGATGGGCTCGGCGGGCGGCTGCGCGGCGTCACAGCCAGCGGCGGCGGCCGCGTTACGCACGCTGGTGACACCTGGACGTTCCAACAGGTGCGTGTGGGCCTCGGCCGCACGCGACTGGCGCTCGACGGCCGCATCGACCGCACGGCCGATCTGCGATTTGGCGTGACGGCTGAGGACCTCAGTCTGCTGTCCGCAGGCAGCCGTGGCCGCCTGGAGGCATCGGGCACAATTCGCGGACCTCTCGCGGCGCCGGACGTCAACGCAACCGCCCGCGGAACGGACATCCTCTATGAGGGCATGGCGCTTGCCGGGTTCGATGCCAGAGCCGACTTCGATCCCGCCTCGCAGCGGCCCTCCGTCATAGCCGCGCATCTGCGCCAATTCCAATTCCATGGCCGCACGCTGCGCAGCCTGGACTTCACGCTCGACGGACCGGCATCGGGCGCGACCGCTCATCTCGACGCGCAGGCACGCGGACTGCATCTGACTGCGGCTGCGAGCGGCAGCTTCAAGAGCGGCACTTTCGCCGGGCAACTGCAGGCACTCACGCTGTCGGGTGACACGTCGCTGCGGCTCCATCTGCAGCAGCCGGTGCCGCTGGCGCTATCCCGCGCCAGCAGCAGCCTTGGGCGACTGTGTCTGGTCGGCACACCAGGCAACCTTTGCGCGGAGGCGAGTTGGAACCCCGCTGCCTGGTCCACGATGCTGACGGCGAGCGAGCTGCCGCTGAGCACGTTGACGGCAGGACTCACCCCTGCCGTGGAGTATCAAGGCACCATCAGCATGGGTGCCCGACTCTTCGGCGGCGACGGAAAACCGGCAGAGGGTGGACTGCGCGTGGAGCTCAACGATGGCACGCTCTCCCGTCGCTTGGTGAGCGGCCGTACCGAGCACACCTCAATAGGCTCGGGTGTCCTCACGGCGACCGCCTCGCCCGACTCGATCGACGCACAGGCGTCGCTCACCTCCGGGGAAATCGGCACACTGGCGGGCACCCTCAAAGTCAGTCGCGACACGCAACGCTGGCAGGACATGCCGGTCGCGGGGGAGCTGCACGTTCAGTCCTCCAAGCTCGATCTCGTCTCGGTCTACATACCCGACATCGACCGGGCCGCCGGCAAGCTGACCGCGGATGCCCGGATTGCCGGCACGGTGGCCGATCTGCGCCTCGGCGGGACGCTCAGTGTCTCCGATGGCGAGGTCGACTTCTATCAGACCAACTTGCGGTTGCGCGAGGTCGCTCTGACGGCACGCCTGACGGACGACGGTTTGGCATTCAATGGCGCCGCGCAGGCGGGGAAGGGAAAGGTGCAGGCAAATGGCCAGCTTCAGTGGCGTGGCTCGCTCCCTTATGGCGAGCTGCATCTCGATGGCGCCAACCTTCGGATCGTCAACATTCCCGAGGCTCAGATCGATGCGTCACCCAGCCTCGACTTCAAGGTGGCGGCGCGCCAGATCGACATCACGGGCGCGGTGGCCGTGCCTTACGCGAAGATCGTGCCGACCGATCTCACCGGAGCGGTAACATCCTCGTCCGACGAGGTCATCGTCGGTGAGACATCGCAGAACCCCGCCAACCAGTTCAAGGTCAGGACCCAGATCACCATGACGCTGGGGTCCGACGTGAACATCGATACGACGGGCCTGACCGGGCGGCTCGGGGGCAGTATCACGGTGCGCAGCGGCTACGATCCGATCACGCATGCCACCGGGGAGCTCTCGGTTCAGAAGGGTCAGTATTCGGCCTATGGACGCAAGCTCGAGATCCAGCGCGGCCGTCTGATCTTTACGGGCGGCCCCATCGGCGATCCCGGTATCGAGCTCCGTGCCATCAAGCGCTATCCCGATGTCACCGTCGGGGTCAACGTCCGCGGCACGCTGCAGCGGCCGCGGATCTCCTTCTTCTCGGACCCATCGCTGCCGCAATCGCAGATCGTCTCGCTGATTCTCTCCGGCGGCGGCGGCGGCGGCTCGCTGCAGATGTTGCAGGCAGGCTCCTCGCCCCAGAGTCAGCAGGCGACCGCGGCCAACGAGCTGCTGACACAGGGCGGAGCCATCCTCGCGCAGCAGCTCGGCTCGCGCATCGGACTGCCCGACATCAGCCTGGAGACCGATCTCAACAATTCGACGTCGCTCGTCCTCGGCAAGTATCTCTCGCCACGGCTCTACGTGAGCTACGGTGTCGGGCTCACCCAGCAGTTGAACGCTATCCGCCTTCGCTACAGCCTCGGCGACCATTGGACGATCCGCACCGAGGCCGGTCAGATCCGCGGCGCAGATCTGGTATTCAGCGTCGAGAAGTAAGGAAGGCGGTCAGTAGCCGGAGCTCGCGAAGCGCGGACCCCAGGCTTTGCCTGTTCCTGGTCTGGTTCGTGTGGTGCGCCGGTGTGGGATTTGCGCTCTCGACTGCGCGGTGCCTTGGGCGTGGCCTGAATCCGCGTGCGGATGCCTTGACAGCGCTGCGCATTAATATTCATACTTTGCGCACCTTTATGCACAGCCTCATGCCCCATTGAGCCCCAATGGACGTCCAGCAGCTCGAGCGCCGTCAGGCCATCGTGCGCATCCTGCGCGACGGACACGTTCGCCGGCAGGAGGACCTGGCGCGCCTGCTCAAGACCGAGGGGTTCGAGGTGACGCAATCGTCCGTCAGCCGCGATCTGCGTGACCTCGGCGTACTCAAGGCGAGCGGGCGGTATGTGCTGCCCCCCGACGAGGTCTCACGCGCCAACGGCGATTTCGGCATGCTCACTCAGTTCGTGCGTGGGCTGAGGCGGGCCGGCCCGTCGCTCACGGTGGTGAGGACCACGATCGGCGCGGCGCAAAGCGTCGCGGTCGCCATCGATCGGGCGGAATGGCCCGAAGTCGCCGGCACCATCTCCGGCGATGACACCATCTTCATCGCAACCGCCCACGCCGGCGCGCAGGACGCCCTCGTCGCGCGGCTTCAGGCCATTTTCCGAGTTTGAGCATGTCCAACCCCGTCCCGATGAAGGGCGACCAGCCCATCGTTCTCGCCTATTCCGGCGGTCTCGATACCTCCTTTCTCGTGCCCTGGCTGAAGGAGAACCACGGCCGCCCCGTCATCACCGTCACGGTCGACACCGGCGGAATCGATGCGGCCGCGGCCCGTACGCTCGCGGAGCGTGCGCGAGCGCTTGGCGCCGTGGACCACCACCAGATCGATGCGCGCGCGGATTACTTCGAGCAGGTGCTGCGCTTCCTCATCATGGGCAACGTGAAGCGAGGTCAGATGTATCCGCTCTGTGTGGGCGCGGAGCGCGTCATGCAGGCGCAGACGATCGCGCACATGGCCCGCAAGCTCGGCACCAACATGATTGCCCATGGCTGCACCGCTGCGGGCAATGACCAGGTGCGCTTCGAGGTCGCGATGCGCACGCTGGCTCCGGAGCTCGACGTGCTGGCGCCCGTACGCGACCGCGCGTTCAAGCGGCAGGAGGAGCTCGACTACCTGCAGGCGCGCGGCCTGCCCGTGCCACCCTTCGGCGCAGCCTATTCCGTCAACCGGGGTCTCTGGGGTGTCACGATCGGCGGCAAGGAGACACTGACATCGTCGGGCAGCATCCCGGATCACGCGTGGGTGCTGACCCGCGATGCGTTCACGCAGCCGCGTGCCGCGGAGTCGCATGTCATCGAGTTCAGGCAGGGGCGCCCCGTGGCACTCGACGGACGCGCGCTCTCGCCCGTGGCGCTCATCGAGGCGCTGGAGGCGCTCGCAGCGCCGTTCGGCATCGGCCGCGGCATTCATCTCGGCGATACCATCATCGGGACCAAGGGGCGCGTCGCATTCGAGGCGCCCGCTGCCGAGGTGCTGCTCACCGCGCACCGGGAGCTCGAGAAGCTCGTGCTCACGGGCCGCCAGCAGCGCATCAAGGAGACGGTGGCGCAGCCTTATGGCGACCTCGTACACGAGGGCCAGCTCCTGGATCCCGTGTGTCGTGACATCGAGGCGCTGCTGCTCTCCTCGCAAGAGCGGGTGACCGGTCAGGTGCGCATCCAGCTTCGCCCCGGAAACCTCTTCATCGAAGGCGTCGAATCGCCCTACTCTCTCATGGCAGCCTCCAAGGGCGTATACGGCGAGGCAGCGGGTGAGTGGACCCCGACCGACGCGCTCGGCTTCTCCAAGATCGTCGCCCTGACGGGCGTGTTTCACCGGCGCGCCGATCAGCGCACGAAGGATATCTGACGTGGTGAGTGACATGAGAAGCGTGGTCGTCGACAAGATCGCCTCCGTGGCCCAGGCCTGCGGCCTGTCACACGAGGTACGGATCTCGACCGACATCCCCTCCGAGGAAGGCGTGGTGGTCGTCGTCGAGGTCCTGACCAACAAGTCGACCTACAACACGCTGGAGCTCACGAGCGGCCGCATGGCGAAGGTGGGCAAGGGCGACATCGTGGTGGGCGCACTCGGCCACCGCAAGGCGCTCTTCGGGTACTCGGGTCACGTCCCGCCGTCGCTACAGGCGGGTGATGTCATCCAGATGCTCAACATCGGCGGTGTCCTCGGGATCTGTGACTCCATCAATCCCGATAAGGGCAAGCCCTTCGATTGTCGCGTGCTCGGAGTGGCGCTGCACTTCCCTTATCTCGGAGAGCGCATCGGCGTGCCGGCGCGAGCCGGCCACCGCCGGCTCGATCCGGCGGCGAAGCTCGAGTCACGGCAGATACCGGTAGTGGCGCTGGCAGGCACCTGCATGGAAGCGGGCAAGACCGCCGCGGCCTGCGCCATCATCAGCCGGATGCGCCATCGCGGGCTGGTGATCGACGCATTCAAGGCGACCGGCGTGTCACTGCGTCGCGATGTTCTCGCGATGGAGGATGCCGGCGCGCGCCGCTCCGCCATTTTCACCGACCTCGGCGTCATCACCACCACCCGCGTCAACGGCCCCGCGCTCACTCGCACGATGCTGACCGAGCTCTCGGCCGGGAAGCCCGACGTGATCGTGTTCGAGCTCGGCGACGGCATTCTCGGCACCTACGGCGTCGATGCCATCCTCGAGTGTCCCGACATCCGCACGGCGCTCTCCGGAGTCGTGCTCTCGGCCAACGACCCGGTCGCGGCCTGGGGCGGAGTGAAACTGTTGCGCGATCGGTTCGGGATCGAGCCGTGCGTGGTCACGGGCCCGTCCACCGACAATCAGGTCGGGGTGGAGATCATCACGACGCAGCTGGGCGTCGCAGCCTTCAACGCGCTCAGCGCGGGCGCGGCACTGGGAGATCGTGTCATGGAGGCGATCGGTCTCGCGCGGGAATCAGCCGCATGACAGCCCCCATTCCGACAGTCGTGCTCGGCGGCACGGGTTACGTGGCCGGTGAGCTTCTGCGGTTGCTCGCGGGACATCCGCGTTTCGCGCTGGCCGCGGTGATGTCCGACAGCCAGCCGGGGGAGTCCGTTGCGAAGGCGTTCCCTCATCTTGCGCCTTGCTACGCCGACACACGCTTCAAATCGCAGACTGAAGTGCAGTCTCTGGTCGCCGGCTCGCCTGAGTGCGCCGTGTTCTGCGCGGCCCCGCACGGCGTGTCGGCAGCATTGATCGACTCTCTGTTGAAGACCGCTTCGCAGGCCGGAGCCCGGCCCCGGGTAGTCGACATCTCCGCCGACTTCCGCTTCCGCTCCGCGGCGGCTTACGAGGCAGTCTACAAGCACGCCCATGATGCCCCCACGCGGCTCGCGGAGTTCACCTGCGCGGTGCCGGAGCACCTGCGCAAGCTCGACACGCCGCACGTCGCGCATCCCGGCTGCTTCGCCACGGCAACGCTCCTCGCCAGCGTGCCGATCCTTTCACTCGGACTCACGCCTCCGGTGTTGTTCGTGACCGGAATCACCGGCAGCACCGGCGCCGGGCGCAAGCCCGTGGAGGGCACTCATCACCCGCTTCGCCACAGCGATCTCTATTCCTACAACGCGCTGGCGCACCGGCATGCGCCGGAGATCGCGGCCTGCGCGCTCGCCGCGACGGGAGTGGAGGCTGAAGTGGCGTTCGTGCCGCACTCCGGACCATTCGCCCGGGGCATTCACGTCACGGTGCAGGCACCCCTGAAGAGCGCGATCGACACTGCGCGGGTGCTGGCGGCGTTACGCGAGTTCTACGCCGCCTCGCCCTTCGTGCGGGTGACCGACTCCACCCCCCGGATCAAAGAGGTCGCGACCACCAACTATGCACACCTCTCCGCCGTCGCCGACGGCCGCACCCTGGCTGTGATGTGTGCAGTCGACAACCTGAACAAGGGCGCCGCCGGCGGCGCCGTGCAGTGGATGAACCGGATGTTCGGTCTACCCGAGACGACGGGCCTCATGGCCTGTGCGCCCGGCTGGACCTGACGGGAGTCATATGAGCGCCACAGCAGCAGCCGTAACCCAAGATAGCCCGACCCGGGATCTCCTCGCACCGGTGTTCGCGCAGTACCCCTTCGAGGTCGCCTCCGCCAACGGCGTCTGGCTGCTGAACAGCCGCGGCGAGCGGGTGCTCGACCTCTACGGCGGGCACGCGGTCGCGGCGCTCGGCTATGGGCATGCGGGCTGGACCGAAGCGCTCACCGCTCAGGCACGCTCGTGCAACTTTCAGACGAATGCCATCCCCATGAGCGTTCGGGTGCGGGCGGCAGAGCGCCTGGTGCGCTTCTCGAAGTTGGACTTCACCAGCGTGTTCTTCGTCAACAGCGGCGCAGAAGCCAACGAGAATGCGCTGCGGCTGGCGTTCCGCATGACTTCCCGGCCCCACGTCGCGGCCGTCGAGGGCGCCTTCCACGGCCGGACGGCGGCGGCGGGCGCGGTCACCTGGGGCTCCGAGGGCTGGTACGGCTTTCCACGCAGGCCTTTCGACGTCAGCTTCATGCCGAGGGGAGACGCCGGAGCCATCGCCGCACAGATCACCGACCGGACCGCTGCAGTGATCGTCGAGCCCGTACAGGGCCTCGCAGGCGCGGTCGACCTCGGCGGAAGTTATCTCGCGGCATTGCGCCGGCGCTGCGATGAAGTCGGGGCACAGCTCATCTTCGATGAGATTCAGTGCGGGCTCGGCCGCGTCGGACAGCCCTTCGCCGCCAATCTCTATGGCATCACGCCCGACATGATCACGGTCGCGAAGGCGCTCGGGAATGGCTTTCCCTGCGCAGCGCTGCTGACTTCCCCGAAAGTGTCGGCGACGCTGGGCATCGGGCTTCTCGGCACGACCTACGGCGGCGGCCCCATGGCCTGTGCAGCGATCGAGGCGGTGATCGAGGCCATCGAGTCGCAGCAGCTCCTCGAGAACGTGCAGCGCGTTTCGCAGTACATCCGCCGCACCTGCATCGTGGGCCCGGTGACGGCGAGCCAGGGCGAAGGATTCCTCCTCGGGCTGCGCACCCGCCGGCCGGCGAAGCAGATCCAGGCCGAGCTGTTGGAAGGCGGCATTCTCGCCGGCACCGCGAACGACAGCCACATCCTCAGGCTCCTGCCTCCCTTCATCCTGCAGGAGGAGCACGTCGACATGCTGCGCGATGCGCTCGCGAGTCTCGTATGAAGCGCTGGATCCGGGCTCCTGCCCGGCGCAGCGCGCCTCAGGCAACCCCGAAGCGGCTAAGCGCGGTTTTTTGCTCGAGGCTCCGCCACCTGCGGCGGCGGGGCACATCCCTGTGCCTGGACGCAAAGCTGTGCCTTGATGGCGTCGGGGTCGACGTGAGTCGATGGGAACTTGCATGAAGCGCTTCCTCGATCTCGCCGACCTCGAGCGCGAGGAAGTGCTGGCGCTGCTCGAGCTGGCGCGCCGCCTGGAGACGCGTCCCGAGCCGCATGCGCTCGCCGGCCGGATCCTGGGGCTCCTTTTCCTCAATCCATCGCTGCGCACGCTCGCCTCCTTCCAGGCCGGCATGGCGAGGCTCGGGGGCAGCTCGTTCGTAATCACTGCTGGACAAGGCACCTGGCAGCTCGAGACGCGGCTCGGTGCCGTCATGAGCGGTGCAGCAGCGGAGCACGTGCGCGAGGGGATTCCGGTGCTCGCCTCCTACTGTGACGCCCTGGGACTGCGGGCGTTTGCGGACGGCAAGGACCTCGCCGCGGACCTCGCGGAGACGGCGTTCAGCGCGATGGCTGGCCTGGTCGAGAAGCCGCTGATCAACCTCGAGTCGGCGGTCAGCCATCCCTGTCAGGCGCTCGCAGACTGGAAGACGATGGATGATCTCGGAGTGCCGCGAAACGGCCGCTTCGTCCTCTCGTGGGCGTACCACCCGCGCGCACTGCCGCTGGCCGTGCCGGCCACCGCAGCTCACATGGCGGCGATGCGCGGCATGGAGGTCATCGTGCTCAGGCCCGAAGGCTTCGCCCTGCCGCGTGAGCTCATGGAGAAGGCGCGACGCGCGGCGGACCTCTCGGGCGGCTCCGTGCGCGAGAGCTCCGACCCTTCCGAGGCACTGGCCGGCGCGCATATCATCTATGCGAAGGAGTGGGGTGCGACCTCCTGCTACGGAGACGCGGCCGCGGATGCACGGCTGCGCAGCGAGCTCAAGCGTTGGTGCGTGAGTGGTGACTGGTTCACGAACACTGCGGCAGATTGCCGCCTGATGCACTGCCTGCCGGTGCGGCGAAACGTCGCGGTGGCCGACGAAGTGCTCGACAGCCCGCGCAGCATCGTGCAGCGCGAAGCCTACAACCGCCTGCCTGCACAGATGGCGGTCCTCTATCGCATGTTGAAAAGCCTCTGAGGGAAACGCTGAATGATCATGCATGCTGGCGACCAGGCCCTGGCGATCCGGGCGCTCAAGAACGCCGCCCCGTACATCCGCATGTACAAGGGCAAGACCTTCGTCATCAAGGCCGGCGGCGGGGTGTTCGCCGATGTCGACTCCACGCGGATCCTCATCGAGCAGATCGCGATCCTGCACTATTTCGGGGTGCGGGTAGTGTTCGTGCACGGCGGCGGCCCGCAGCTCACGGAGCTGTCGACGGCCCTCGGCGTGCCGACGCGCATGGTGGAAGGCCGGCGCATAACGGACCAGAAGTCCATCGACGTGACGGCAATGGTGTTGAATGGCCTCATCAACACGCGCATTCTCGCCATCTGCCGCGATCTCAACATCGAGGCGGTGGGGATCAGCGGGGTGGATGCGGGGCTGGTGCGGGCGCACAAGCGGCCGCCGGTGCGGCTCGAATCGAGCGGCGAGGTGGTGGACTACGGCTTCGTTGGCGACATCGACGCCGTGGACCCGACGGCGGTGCGCAAGCTCCTCGACAACGGACTCATGCCGGTGGTCAGCCCGCTCTCGGCGGACGATAACGGAGTGCTCCTCAACATCAATGCGGATACTGTCGCAGCGGCTCTCGGCGCGGCGCTCGGCGCGGAGAAGCTCATCCTGTGTACGGGAGCGCCGGGGATACTCGGTAACGTCACGGATCCGGGGTCGCTCATTTCCTACTTGGACCTGCGGGGCCTGAAGCGGCTGCGCGACGAGGGGCAGATCGCCGATGGCATGCTGCCCAAGGCGAAGGCCATCGAGGAGGCGATCCGCGGGGGGGTGCGGCGGGTGCACGTGGTGTCTTACCAGGCGCCGGAGGGGATCCTTGGGGAAGTGTTCACCAATGAGGGGACGGGGACGCTGATCGTCGCGGATATCAATGCTTTGACGCCTGCCGAGCAGCAGGGGTCGCAGAGCTAGAGCGTCTCTGGCGCATTCGGTTCGGGGAGGCTTGGATGAAAAGACCCTTTCGGGACCGCCGTGAATACGTCCATGTAGGCTGCTGTCGCAACATCCTGTTGCTCGAGCTGCCGAAAGGGTCTTTTCATCCGAGCCTCCCTTCACGGGATTGGCAATCCACTTACGGGGCGGGTGCGAGATGACTCGTTTGTGGGACAAGGGGGCACCGCTCGATGACCGCGTGTTGCGATACACCGCGGGGGAGGACTATGCGCTCGATGAGCGGCTGGTCCGCTACGATGTCCAGGCGTCGATTGCGCATGCAGAAATGCTGCATGACCAAAAGCTCCTGTCGGGGCCCGACCTGCGAGCCATCCGCGACGGGTTGACGACCCTCGCGCAGCAGCACGCTCGCGGAGAGTGGCACATCGAGTTGGCAGACGAGGACGGGCAGACGGCCCTCGAGCGGCGCCTGACAGAGCGGATCGGGCATGCGGGAGGACGCGTCCACTTGGGCCGCTCTCGCAATGACCAAGTACTGACGGCGCTGCGGCTGTATCTGCGGGACGGGGCTCGGGAGTTGAGTGATAGCGCGGAAGGGGTTGCGGAGGCTCTCGACCGCCTCGCCGACCGTGAGAAGAGCACGGCGCTCCCGGGCTATACCCACATGCAGCAGGCGATGCCGAGCTCGGTACCACTGTGGGCAGGGGGGTTCGCGGCGGAAATTCGCGACGATGCGGCCGGCTTGAGGCAGGTTCAGCGCCGACTCGGCAAATCCCCGTTGGGCTCCGCGGCCGGGTACGGCACGCCCGGGTTGCCGCTCGACCGCGAGTCGACTCGAGAGAAGCTCGGGTTCACTGAAGTCCAGAACCCCGTCACCGCGGTGCAACTCTCACGCGGCAAGGCGGAGGCGAGCCTCCTGTTCGAGATCGCGCTCCTCATGCAGGACCTCGGTCGCCTCGCCGCCGACGTGCTCCTGTTCTACACGCAGGAGTTCTCCTTTCTCGAGTTGCCCGAGGCCTTCACCACCGGCTCCTCGATCATGCCGCAGAAGCGCAACCCGGACGTCTTCGAGCTGATCCGCGGCCGCTCCGCCACTGCGCAGGCATGTCTCGCCGAGGCGCTCGGCCTCTGCGCAAAACTTCCTTCCGGCTACCAGCGCGACCTTCAGCTGCTGAAAGTGCCCCTTTTCCGCGGCATCGACCTGGCGCAACAGACTCTCGACATTCTTCCCGCAGCCCTCGATGCAATGCGCTTCCGCCCGGAGCGCATCCGGCTCGATCCTGCGATCCACGCGGCCGAGGAGGCGAACCGGCTGGTTGTGAGCGAAGGCATACCCTTCCGCGAAGCCTACCGCCGCATCGCCGCGAAATTGAAAGAGCCCTGACTGCCTTGGCCAGCGCGTGGCTCGCGCCACCGCCGCCTATGTTCCTCTTTCGCCGCCCGCGGCTCGGCATGAAGCGAGACCGCGTACCCGCCGACGATGAGATATCTAACGCGATGTGCGTTTAACGCAGACAAGAGTTCTTTGAGGTCTCGGAACATCCGGCATCGATCCCTTCATCGCATACACTAACGGACCTGTTGTGCAGTGGCTCGCGCACGGCGCCAGGCCGCCGGCGGAGTGCCGAACTCCCGGCGAAACGCGCGGCTGAAGGCCGTGTCGGTCTGATAACCCACGGCTTCCGCGATTCGCGCCATGGGGGCGCTGCTGCGCGCCAGCAGGTTGGAAGCCAACACCATGCGCCACTGGGTCAGGTACTGGATCGGGGAGCTGCCGACCAGGTATTGGAAGCGCTCGGCCAGCACCGAGCGGGAGGCTCCGGCGGTATGGGCGAGCTCTTCCAGCGTCCATGCGTGCTCGGGACGCTTGTGTAGTGCATGCAGAGCGGAGCCGACCACGGGATCGCGAACACCCGCGAGCCAGCCGGTGCAACTGGCGCCCTGCTCGGCGATGTAGAGGCGCAGAACCTCGATGAAGAGCACCTCGGCGAGCTTGGCCAGCACGCCGGCGCCTCCCGGGCGCGGCGACCTCGCCTCATTCAGGGCGTAACGGACCGAGGCTTCCAGCCAATTGCCGGCGCTCGACCCCCGGACGTTGGCACACACCACCGGCGGCAGCCCGGTGAGCAGCATGCGGGCCAGGCGGGCATCACAGGCAAGGTATCCGCAGACCAGGCGGGTGACCGCGCCACCGCCGCCATAGACCAGTTGCCGCGGGCGGTGGGCCAGCACCCGCTCCAGCGGCGCTCCGGTCGCCGGGGCCAGGCCGGGCTGGGAGCACATGCGATGGGCATGACCCTGCGGGAAGAGCACCGTGTCGCCGGCGCTCAAACGAAGTGGCGGCTCGCCGTCCAACTCGACGTAGCACTCACCCTCGGTGATGAGATGAAAGATCACCACCCGCTCGGCTCCGGGCTCGAGCAGGGGGGCGGCGAAATCCGCCCGCGGCGATGCGTAGCACCAGGGCGCGGAGAACCGGGCGTTGATGAAGATCGCGCCGATGAGCTGCACCACGCGCAGCGTTTCTGACAAAGCGTCCACGGATGTACTGCGTCTCAGGTCAGTCTTGAAACTCGACGGATAGTTTCATAGGGAGCGCGTGCCGCAGCGCACTCGAGACGGGCGAGCAGAGGTTCGCTTGCTCGACGAGCGCCAGCAGCCGGTCGCGCGCAACGCCGCGAGCCGCGATTCGCACCTCCAGCCGCACCTCGGTGGGCGCGGCAGAGACCGTTACGCCCTGGTCGTCCGGCATGGCGAAGAGTCCCCGGAGATCGGATCGGCCGCCGACGGTGAGCTCCAACGAATCGAGCTCGATGCCCTCCGCCGCAGCCTTGAATACGATCAGAGTCCCCACGCAGGCGGCCAGCCCGGCCCGCAACGGCCAGCCGGGGGTGACGCCCTCGCCATCGCCTCCCATCTGTGCCGGCATGTCGGTCACGAGCTCCTGGCCTCCGCCGGGTGAGTGCGTGGTGAACTTCGTGCCCCGTTGCCATCGGGCTACCGCGGGCGACTCCTCGGATACTCCGAAACCGGGATGGCGCCGCAGTGCCACCTCGAGCCGGGCGAGTGCCGCTGAGATGCGGTCTTCTGCCATTTGTGCATCCACCGAAGGCGTGCCGGAAAGCGCATTCTGCTCGGATCGGGGCACTCCGGCCAGAGCCGGCTGCGAGGAGGGGGAGGCGGCGGGCGGACGGGCGGGCAGGGATCTCAGACGCCCGGGTAGGACGGCGCAGGCGCGGGCGGGCGAGAGTTGCGTTGCAGGTCCCCCAAGAACGAGTCACCCGTCCGCGCAGGGTTGCGGTGAATGGCGGGTGGGCAAGAGCGCCCTGCAGGCGGACCCTGCCATAGAGGTGTATCACCATGGGTCTCATCGCTGCCGTCTACGGCGTCATCTGCTATTTCGCCTTCGTATGCTCGTTCATCTACGCCGTCGGGTTCGTAGGCAATCTCGTCGTGCCACGGACGATCGACTCAGGTCCCAGCGCACCGTTTACACAAGCCCTCATCATCGACTTGTTGCTCCTCGGTGCCTTCGCCATACAGCATAGTGTCATGGCCCGTCCGGGCTTCAAGGCAGTCTGGACGCGCATCGTCCCCCGCTCCGTCGAGCGCAGCACGTACGTCCTCCTGTCGAGCCTGCTCCTTGGTCTCATTTGCTGGCAGTGGCGGCCCATTCCGGCCACGGTGTGGGACGTGTCCGGATCACCGGTCGCCGCCGGGTTACTCCAGGGCCTCTTCTGGCTCGGATGGGTGATCCTTTTTCTCGCCACCTTCATGGTCAATCACTTCGACCTGTTCGGGCTGCGGCAAGTCTACCTGCGGCTGCGCGGGGTCGAATATTCGCCGCCGCGCTTCACACAGCGCGCGCTCTACAAGCTCGTGCGCCATCCGATCATGCTCGGGTTCGTGATTTCCTTCTGGTCGGCGCCGCGCATGTCGGTGGGGCACCTGATTTTCTCGATCGCGACCACCGGATACATCCTCATAGGCATTGCGCTCGAGGAGCGCGATCTGATGCACGCGCACGGTGAGCAGTACGGCGCTTATCGGGCCCGTGTGCCCATGCTGTTGCCGTTGGGCGGCCGGAAGAGACCGCGAAGGGGGGTACTCACACCCTGAGTCGGCGTCAGTGCGCCTCGTCCCAGTTGGCGCCCGTCCCCACTTCGACCCGTAGGGGTACCCGAAGCTCAGCTGCGGCGGTCATTCTCTCCTGCACCGCCGCAGCGACGGCTTCAACGGCGTCGCTGCGCACTTCGAGCACCAGCTCGTCGTGGACCTGCATGATGATGTGAGCCGGCGCGTCTTCGCGTATGCACCACGCATCGACAGCGATCATTGCGCGCTTGATGACGTCGGCGGCAGTGCCCTGCATGGGCGCATTGATCGCGGCGCGCTCCGCGTATTGCCGTGTCTGGGCATTACCGGAACGGATGTCGGGAAGGTAGAGGCGGCGACCGTAGACGGTCTCCACATAACCCTTTTCCCGTGCCTGCTTGCGCGTATCGTCCATGAACCGCCGCACACCGGGGTAGCGTTGGAAATAACGCTCCACGTAGCTGGCGGCTGCGCTGCGCTCGATCCCGAGCTGGCGCGCGAGTCCGAAGGGCGACATGCCATAGATGAGGCCGAAGTTGATGGTCTTCGCTGCCCGCCGCTGGTCCGCCGTTACCTCCGCGAGCGGTACGCCGAACACCTCCGCAGCGGTCGCCTGGTGGACGTCGCGATCCTCCGCAAAGGCGGCCAGCAGGCCCTCGTCGCCGGAGAGGTGCGCCATGATGCGCAGCTCGATCTGCGAGTAGTCCGCCGCCATCAGCACACGCCCCGCCGGCGCGATGAAGGCCTGCCGGATCCGCCGCCCCTCCGCCCGCCGGATCGGGATGTTCTGCAGGTTGGGATCGGTGGAGGAGAGCCGCCCGGTCTGCGCCACCGCCTGGTGGTAGGAGGTGTGGATGCGGCCGGTCCGCGGATTGATCAGCTCCGGCAGCTTGTCGGTATAGGTCGATTTGAGCTTGGCGAGCGCGCGGTAGTCGAGCACGATCCGTGGCAATGCATAGGAAGCGGCGAGCTCTTCCAACACATCCTCCGCCGTCGAGGGTTGGCCGGTCGGCGTCTTGCGCAGAACCGGCAGTCCCAACTTCTCGAACAGCACCTGCTGCAGCTGCTTCGGTGAATCGACGTTGATGTCGTGTCCCGCTTCCCGCCGCGCCTGCTGCAGCAGATCCTGCAACTGTGTGGCGAACTTCGAGCTCTGCGCCCGCAGCAGATCGCGATCGACCAGTACGCCCTGGCGCTCCATGCGCGCGAGCACGGGCACGAGCGGCTGCTCGATCTCCTCGTACAGGCGCTTGAGCGCCGGCATCGACTCGAGTTTCGGCCAGAGCGCCCGGTGCAGGCACAACGTCACATCGGCATCCTCGGCGGCATACTCCGAGGCCCGCTCCACCGGGACCTGGCTGAAGGCGATCTGCTTCGCGCCCTTGCCGGTCACATCCTCGTAGGTGGTGGTGCGGCGACCTAGATAACAGAGCGCCGTGGCGTCCATGTCGTGCCGCGTGCCCACGCTGTTCCAGACATAGGACTCGAGCATGGTGTCATAACGCATGCCGGCCAGCCGGATACCGTGATTCTGCAGCGCGTGGGCCTCGTACTTGAGGTGGTGGCCGAGCTTCGGCTTTTCCGGATCCTCGAGGACCGGTCTCAGGGCCTCCAATGCGCGCGCACGGTCGAGTTGCGGCGGCGCGCCCGCATAGTCGTGACTCAGCGGCAGATAGGCAGCCGTGCCCGCCTCGATGCAGAATGAGAGTCCGACGATCTCCGCCTGCATGTAATCGAGGCTCGTCGTCTCGGCACCGAGCGCGATCAAGCCGGCATCCTGCAGCTTCGCGACCCACCGCTCGAGGTCTTCCCAGCGAGTGAGGGTCTCGTAGTTCCTCACGATCTCGGCTGGCGCGTGCGCGATCGCTTCTCCGGGAGGCGAGCCTACCAGCGCTGCAGTCGCGGCCGCTGCGCTACCGCCCACTTGAGCGGGCGTGTCAGCGGCATAGGACTGAGAGCGCCCGCCGATCGCCTCGGCGCTGCCACCCTCGCCGCCGCCGCCGTCCAGCTGGCGCAGGAAATTACGCAGCTCGTAGCGCGTGTACAACTCCCGCAGCTGCTCGGTATCCGGCTGCGCCGGGACCAGCTCCTCCAGAGTGATGGGCAGATCGAGATCGCTGTGGATGGTGGCGAGCTTGCGTGACAGCTCGAGCGTGGCGAGCCCGGCGCGCAGATTCTCGCCGACCTTGCCGCTCACCTCCGCGACGTTGCGGATGAGATTCTCGAGCGAGCCGTACTGATTGAGAAGCTTCGCGGCCGTCTTCGGGCCGACCTTCTCGATGCCCGGAATGTTGTCGGAAGTGTCGCCCACCAGCGCGAGATAGTCGATGATCTGCTCGGGGAAGACGTCGAACTTCGCTTTGACACCGGCGCGGTCGAGCACGGAGTTGCTCATCGTGTTGACGAGGGTGATCGAGCCGTCGACGAGCTGCGCCATGTCCTTGTCGCCGGTCGAGATGAGCACGCTCTGCCCGGCCCGCGCGGCCCGGCAGGCAAGCGTGCCGATGACGTCATCGGCCTCGACCCCCTCGATCCGCAGCAGCGGCAACCCCTGCGCGCGCAGAATGGTCAGCAGCGGGTTGACCTGCGAGCGCAGGTCATCCGACATCGGCGTGCGATGGGCCTTGTACTCGGCGAAGAGGTCATCGCGAAAAGTCCTGCCCGGGGCGTCGAACACGAGCGCAATGCGCTTCGGCCGGCACTCCTTCAAGAACTTGGCCAGCATGTTCAGCACGCCAAGGACGGCGCCGGTCGGCTCGCCGCGGGTCGTGCTGAGACCCGGAAGCGCGTGAAAGGCGCGATAAAGGTACGAGGACGCGTCGACGAGGACGAGATCGGGGGAGTCGAGGATGGACATTCTGGTAAGTATATCGAAGGCGGGCGGGGTCAACCGGAGGCAGACTCCGCGCGCTATGAGCCCCATGGACAAGGGTCTGACCTCGGCCATCGCGGCCAACCGATTTGGGCTCGGCGCCCGCCCGGGCGAGCTCGCCGCCATCGGCGGCTCGGGACCCGATTGGCTGCGCTCGCAGCTCGACGGGCGCGCGCCGCAGATCGCCGATCAGGGGCTGGAGAGCTCCGCGAGCATCCTCACGCAGCTCGATGACTTGCGTCGCGCCCTCCACGCCGAGCGGGTGGGCGCCGCCGGCGGCAATGACAGGGCCCGGTCGGATGCGGGCTCTGCCGCGGCGATCGGCGCGCTCGAGAAGCTTCCGCAGCTCATCCGTCCCATCTATCTCGCCGAGGCCGGTGCGCGCTTTCGCCAATCGGTCACGACCGATCGGCCTTTCGTCGAGCGGCTCACCCAATTCTGGGCGAATCATTTCGCCGTTTCCGTCGACAAGAGCGTGTTGGCCGCACTCGCGGGCAGCTATGAGCGGGAAGCAATCCGGCCGTACGTCCTCGGGAATTTCGGCGACCTGCTGCTCGCGACGACGCGCCATCCGGCGATGCTGCTCTACCTGGACAATCAGCTGTCGATGGGGCCTGACTCACGCGCCGCACGCAACGTTGCCCGCCGCAATCCCGATCGCAAGACCGGAATCAACGAGAACCTCGCGCGCGAGACGATGGAGCTGCATACCGTGGGCGTCGACGGCGGCTACTCGCAGAGCGATGTCACGGTGCTGTCGCAGGTGTTGACCGGTTGGTCCATCGCCGGCCGCGACAGCTGGCGTACCGGCACCGAGGCCGGCACTTTTCTCTTCCGCGCCGGCATGCACGAGCCGGGACCGAAGGTGGTGCTGGGGAAAACCTATCCGGACACCGGATACGGTCAGGGCGTGGCGGTACTGCGCGACCTGGCAGCGCGGCCCGCGACCGCCCGGTTCATCGCGGCCAAGCTGACGCGTCACTTCATTGCTGATGATCCGCCCGTCGCTGCCGTGGAGCGGGTGAGCGCGGCGTTCACGGAGAGTGGCGGGGACCTGCCTACGGTCTACCGGGCGCTCATCACCTCGCCCGAGGCCTGGCAGGAGCCGCTCAGCAAGTACAAAACGCCCTCGGATTTCATCGTTTCGGCGTTTCGCGGCCTGGAGATTCCCGTCGCAACCGACAAAGCGCCCGTGGGGCTCTTCCAACTTCTCGGGCAACGGATCTGGGGACCTGGATCGCCGGCTGGATGGCCCGATCGGAGCGCGGACTGGGATGGCGCCTCGGGGCTTTTGAAGCGGATCGAATGGGCGGATGCGCTCGGCCAGCGGCTCGGCTCGAGGAGCAACGCGATGGAGCTCGCGCCGCAGCTGTTGGGAAAGGCGTTGAGCACCGCAACCCGCCAAGCGCTCGCGCATGCCGCGAGCGGCGCCCAGGCGATCGCTCTGATGCTGGCTTCCCCCGAGTTCATGAGGCGCTGAGCCATGAAGCGACGTGAGTTTCTGACTCGGACACTGGCCGCGGGCGGGGTGCTGCTCGCTTCGAGCGTGACGTTCGCCGATGCCGCGGCAGGCGGCAAGTCCCGACTGGTATTCATCATCCTGCGTGGCGCACTGGACGGGCTTGCGGCGGTGCCGGCCTATGGCGATCCGGGGTATGCGGCACTGCGCGGGGATCTCGCACTCGGGAAACCGGGCACGGCTGGCGGAGCGCTCATGCTCGATGGGTTCTTCGGGTTGCATCCGTCGCTCGCGTTCATGCAGCAGGCGTACGCGACCGGCGAGCTGATCGTGTTTCACGCGGTGGCGAGCCCTTACCGCGACCGCTCGCACTTCGACGGCCAGAACGTGTTGGAGACCGGCTATCCGCAGCCGCACGCGACGGAGACGGGTTGGCTGAATCGCGCATTGGCGGCAATGCCGGCAAGACGCGCGACGGAGAAGGAGCGTGGGATCAGCCTCGCGCCGAGCGCGCCGCTCGTGATGCGCGGCCCGGCCGCGGTGACCTCATGGTCGCCTTCGCACCTGGCGCCGCTCGATGAGGACACCCTGCAGCGGATATCGGATCTCTACTCGCGCGACCCGCTGTTGGGGCGGAAGTTGGCAGAGGCGCTTGCCGCGGAAGCGATCGCCGACGAGAAGGCTCCGGCGTCGGCGGACGCGGCAGGCGCCGTCACGGGCCCGGCAGCCGGCACCGAGGCTGATGGCTCCATGATGAATGGTCACGGAGGCGTCGGACCGTCGGACCGGATGGCAGCGAGTGCGCCGACACCGGAGCGCGGCAGGAATCAGCGCCCGCTGCTCGCAACACCCGGTAAGTCAGGTGCCCGATACGCGGAGATCGTCTCGGCGGCGGCGCGGTTTCTTCGCCGGGAGGACGGACCGCAGGTGGCCGTGTTCGATACCATCGGCTGGGACACTCATTTCAACGAGGGTGGATCGAAAGGCCAGCTCGCCGCGAGGCTCGCTGGCCTCGATGCTGCGTTGAGCGCGCTCAAGGCGGGGCTCGGGCCGGTTTGGAGCGACACGGCGGTGTTGCTGGCGACTGAGTTCGGCCGCACGGTGGCGGAGAACGGCACCCGCGGCACGGACCACGGCACCGCGACTGCCGCGTACCTCATCGGCGGCGCCGTAAGGGGCGGCCGCGTGGTGGCCGATTGGCCGGGACTCTCGCCCGGGAAGCTGTATCAGAATCGGGATCTCAGGCCAACCCTGGACATCCGCGCCGTGATGAAGGGCGTGCTGGCCGAGCATCTCGGGATACCGGCGAAGGCGCTGGAGACATCGGTCTTCCCGGAAAGCCGCGAGGCGCAGCCGCTCACGGGCCTGTTGCGGACGTAGTCGACGCGCGCATGCCCTCGATGACATCCAACAGAGCTGCGCCGTAACGCTCCAGTTTTACCGCACCCACCCCGCTCACTGCACGCAACTCCTCAGTGGAGCCTGGCCGGCGCCGCGCGATTTCCTCGAGGGTGGAGTCGTGAAACACCGTGTAGGCGGGTACACCGTGCTCGCGTGCCACCTGCAGCCGCCACGCACGCAACGCCTCAAACAGACCCCCGTGAGTGCTGTCGTCGGCGGCAACGGAAGAGCCGCCTGTGAGCTCCCGCGCTGCCCGGGCGGAGGTCACCCGCGTGCGATCTATAGGGCGGCGGTCGGCTCGCTTGAGCCCGCCACGATCGACGGCGCGCCGCATCCGTATGGCCCTCTGGCCGCGCAGCACCTCGCGGCTGGCCGCTATCAGCCGCAGCACGCTGTAGCGCTCGGTATCGACATGCACCAGGCGCAGCATCACGAGCTGCCGGAGCACCGACCGCCACTGTGCGGCATCGAGATCCGCCCCGATGCCGAACGTGCTCAGACGGTCGTGGCGGAACTGCTCGACTTTTGCGGTGCGGTTGCCGCGCAGGACATCGATGACGTGCTGCGCCCCGAAGCCGAAGCCGGTGGCCGATTCGCAGCGGGCGATGCAGGAGAGCAGCTTCTGCGCCGCCACCGTTGCGTCCCACTCCTCGGGAGCATCCAGACAGTTGTCGCAGTTGCCGCAGGGCGCTGCGGCCTCGCCGAAATAATCGAGCAGGCGCACTCGGCGGCACGCCGTGGTCTCGCAGAGGCCCAATAGCGCATCGAGCTTGGCGCTGGCGCGGCGTTTGTATTCCGCGCTGCTCTCGGATTGATCGATCATCCGCCGCTGCTGCACGACATCCTGCAATCCATACACCATCCATGCGTCGGCGGGAAGTCCGTCGCGCCCGGCGCGGCCGGTCTCCTGATAGTAGCCTTCGATGCTCTTCGGCAGATCCAGATGCGCGACGAAACGCACGTCGGGTTTGTCGATACCCATCCCGAAGGCGAGGGTCGCCACCATGACGATGCCGTCGTCACGGATGAAGCGGCGTTGATTTTCCTCACGCGTGCCGGCATCGAGCCCCGCGTGGTATGGCAGGGCATCGACACCCTGGCGCGCCAGGAACTCGGCGGTGTCCTCGACGGACGCGCGCGCGAGGCAGTAGACGATACCGGACTTGCCGGGGTGCTCCTCGCTGATGAACCGCAGCAGCTGCCGGCGAGGGTTGTCCTTCTCCGCGATGCGGTAGCGGATGTTGGGACGATCGAAGCTGGCGATGAATGTCCGCGGCTCGCGCAGCCGCAGCCGCTCGACCATTTCCTGGCGCGTTGCAAGGTCCGCAGTCGCAGTGAGCGCAATGCGCGGCACGCCGCGATAGCGCTCCGCCAGCACGGCAAGCTGCAGATACTCCGGCCGGAAGTCGTGCCCCCACTGCGAGACGCAATGCGCCTCGTCGATGGCGAAGAGCGCGAGCGGGCACTCATCGAGAAAGGACAGGCAGCGCTCCGTCAGCAGCCGCTCCGGCGCGACATAGAGCAGCTCGAGCTGCCCGGCGCGCGCCTGCCGCTCCGTCTCGAGCACCTCCGGCCAGCTCATCGTCGAGTTGAGGGCCGCAGCGCGCACGCCCGCCTCCTGCAATGCCGCCACCTGGTCCTGCATCAGCGCGATGAGCGGCGAGACGACCACACCCATGCCGCGGCGGGCCAGGGCCGGGATCTGGTAGCAGAGCGATTTGCCGCCGCCGGTGGGCATGAGGACGAGCGCGTCGGCGCCCCCGATCAGATGCGTGATGATTTCCCGCTGCTCACCGCGAAACCGGCTGTAGCCGAAGACCTCGCGCAGGATTCGGCTCGGCTCATCATCGACGTCCATGGGATCTTCGCCTCGGCAGGTGGAGGTCGAAGTCTAGTCGAGCGGCGCCGGCTGCGGGACGCTCGCTCGCAGAATTGGCGCAGATCGGCAAATATGCGGTGTTACTGCGGGGGTGGCGGCAAAGGGCTGGGCGGCGGCGCCGCCGGCGGGACCTTGTCTTTCTGCTTCGCACCCGGGTTCTGCGTCTGATTGGATGACGGCGCCCGCTGACCCGGACGGGTGACTACCGTCCCGCTGCGCTCCGGAAGATACAGCGGTCCCTTGAACCCACAGCCCGCACACGCCAACAGCGCCCCCGCGGCCGCGATCCAACCACGTACTGCCGGCGCTCTCATGAGGCGCGCGCCCGGCGCTGCACGATCGCCATGGTCAGGCGCGAGACGCAGACCAATCTGCCCTGCTCGTCGCGGATCTCGATGCCCCAGACGTGGCTGCGGCTGCCGATATGGTAGGGACGGGCCGTGGCGGTGACGAGTCCGGATGCGATCGAGCGCAGGTGATTGGCATTGATCTCCTGGCCGAAGCACTCCACCCGCTCCCTGTCGATGCACAGGTTCGCAGCGACACTGCCCACGGTCTCCGCGAGGACGACGGAGGCTCCCCCGTGCAGAACGCCGTAGGGTTGGTGGACATCAGGCGTGACGGGCATCGTCGCGCAGAGGTAGTCCGGGCCGACCTCGCTGATACGGATGCCCATACGCTCGGAAAGTGTGCCGTGCGAGAGCCGCTCGAGAAGCTCCGGGCTGACTTCGGTACGCCAGATGTCCATCGGGGTATTCTACGCGTATGAAGCTCTACACGTACTTCCGCAGCTCCGCGGCTTTCCGGGTCCGCATTGCGCTCAATCTGAAGGGGATGACCTACGATGCCGTCCCGATCGATCTGCGGCCGGGTGCGCATCGCCAGCCGCACTACCTGGCCATCAATCCGCAGGGTCTCATCCCGGCGCTCGAGGATGCAGGTGCCGTCATCAGCCAGTCCCTTGCCATCATCGAGTACCTGGAGGAGATCCGTCCGCAACCGCCCCTGCTGCCCCGCGCGGCCCTCGATCGGGCACGGGTGCGCTCGCTGGCGCTCGCCATCGCCTGCGACATACACCCGCTCAACAACCTGCGCGTGTTGAATTATCTGCGCGCTCCGCTCGGCCACGACCAGGCGGCGGTGGACACCTGGTACCGGCATTGGATTGCCGAGGGCTTCCGCAGTCTCGAAGAGGAAGCGAGGCATGCGAGCGGCGACCGCCGCCACATGTTTGGCACGGAGCTGACACTCGCGGATGTCTGCCTCGTACCGCAGATGTTCAACGCGCGGCGCCTGGAGTGCAACCTGGAGCCGTTCCCAACCTTACGGGAGATCTGTTCGCACCTGGAGACGCTGCCGGCTTTTGCGCGCGCCGCGCCCAATGTACAACCGGATGCGAGCTGACAGCTCCCGGTTGCGGGACGCGTGCTACACTGACTCGTACGCGGCCGGCGCTGTTTGACGACAGTTGCTTGCAGCGGCTGACCAGGTTGGGTAACCGGCGTAGCAGGCGTGGAAGACATGCAGGGTGGCGAGCCACCCAATGTCGCGGCGACGCTCGAGGCTATGGGAGCGCTCCTCGAGGCCGGCGATCTCGAATCGCTCTACGGCAAGAGCATCGAGGTGGCCGCCGAGCTGCTCGCCGCGGACTGTGCCACCCTCCAGACTCGCGTCCCGGAACGAGTGCAGTTGCGGCTCGCCGCGGCGAGGGGTCTCCCGCCGGAGGCGGCAGCATTCTGGGAGCGCGTCGATGCGGGCTCGAGCAGCGCGTGCGGCCAGGCGTGGAGTCGCGGCGAGCGCGTCCTCATCACGGATGTGGAGCGCGACAGCCATCTGGCGGGAACCGAGGATCTGCGCCAGATGCGGCTCTGCGGCATCCGCGCGGTGCAGTCGGCGCCGCTTCTCTCCCGCGGCGGTGCCCTCCTGGGTGTGCTGTCGACCTACTGGCGACGCGTATACCACCCGTCCCGCGACATGCTGCTCCTGATGGATGCCTTGGCAGGGCAGGTTGCCCGGCTGATCGAGCGCGCCCTCATCGAGGAGGCGCAGCGCGCGGCTGAGGCGGGCCTGCGGGTGCGCGTTGCCGCGCTGGAAAGGCTCGACAGTGACAAGAACGACTTCCTTGCGATGCTGGCGCACGAGCTGCGCAATCCGCTCGCCCCGATCCGTAACGTCGGCGAGGTCCTCGCGCAGGTGTTGCCCGAAGAGCCTGCCGTGCAGCGCCCGCTCGCCATTCTCAGGCGCCAGACGGATCAGCTCACGCGGCTGGTGGATGATCTCCTCGACATCTCGCGCATCCAGCAGGGCCGCCTGACACTGCAGGAGCGGCCCGTCGAGGTCGGAGAGATCCTCGAGCAGGCCCTGGAGACGGTGCAGCCCCTCATCAGGGAGAAGCGCCACGAGCTGACCGTCGAGCGCCTGAAGGCGCCCGCCTTCGTCCTCGGCGACGGTGCCCGCCTGGTCCAGTGCGTCGCCAACCTGCTGCAAAACGCAGCCAAGTACACGCGGCCGGGCGGCCGGATCCACGTTGCGATCACAGAGTCAGGCACGCGGGTCTCGATCCTCATCCGGGACAACGGCGCCGGAATCGCGCCCTCGCTCCTGCCCCGGATCTTCGAGCCGTTCGTTCAGAGTGAAGGGACGCGTAGGCATGCCCGGGGCGGGCTCGGCATCGGACTCGCAATCGTCAAGCAACTGGTCGGGATGCATGGCGGCAGTGTGGAGGCTGCGAGCGAAGGCGAAGGCCGGGGCTCGACGTTCGCGATCCACCTGTGGCGAATGGATCTGACGCAGACGCCGGGTGCGCCCGCCGGCGCGGCTGCTGGAGCACGCGGCAAGTGCATCCTGGTCGTCGATGACCATCCGGATGCGGCTGACACGATCGCAGCGATTCTCACTGCCGGCGGACACCGCGTGGAGGTTGCCTATTCCGGCCTTTCGGCACTCGCCGCCGCTGAGCAGTTGCGGCCGGATGCGATCCTGCTGGACCTCGATCTGCCGAGGATCAGCGGCTACGAGGTCGCTCGGCGGCTCAGAAATCGACCCGACCTGCGGGCAACCCTGCTCATCGCGCTCTCCGGGCGCGAGGGCGACGAGGCCGCCGCTACCGCGGCCGGCTTCGATCGGTACGTGAGGAAGCCGGTCGCCATTCACACACTGGAGCGCATGCTCGCCTGAGCCGCGCGCCCAGCCTGAGCGTACGGCCTCACGGTAGGCGACTGTGGGGCGAAGCCTGAGAATGGCTGGCCCAAGGGGTGCACAGCTTGGGCGCGACCCTCAGGATCAAGCGAGACAGGTGCCTGAGCAATAAGGGATTTTTCGCTTCCCGGCGGCGGAACTTCCCCCACCCTCCCCCGTCTAATTCGGCGAGTGCTTCGGCACTCCCCGCTTCCCTCCCTGAGCGGGTCAACCCGGTTCACACGAGACCTGTGCCGGGTTAGTCTGCCCCGGTGGCCTCACCAGAGGTCATCGGGGTTTTTTCTTTCGACGCCAGCCAGGCCTTGAGCACTCGCTGCGCCTCCTCGAGACCCGCGCGCGAGTGGGCCGAGAAAAGCTGTACCGTCGCCCGCCCCGCCAGAGCCTGAGTCGCCGACGTCAGCGCCTGCCGGCCCTCGCTGCGGCTCAGCTTGTCTGCCTTCGATAACAGGACGTGCACGGCCTGCCGTGGCAACGCCCATGCGATCAGTGCCACATCACCCTCCCCGATCCCCCGGCGCGCATCGACGATCACGAAGAGGCCCTTGAGCGCATCGCGCTCACGCAGCGCCTCGGTGAGACGCGGCCAGGTGCGTCGCTCGCTCTCCGGTGCGCTCGCATAGCCATATCCCGGCAGGTCGACGATACGCTCGAGCGGGGAGAGCTCGAAGAAGTTGATGAGCCGCGTGCGGCCCGGCGTCTTGCTGGTCCGTGCGAGACCCTGGCGGCCGAGGATCGCGTTGATGGCGCTCGACTTGCCTGCGTTCGAGCGCCCGGCAAAGGCCACTTCCGCACCTCGGTCGGGGGGATACTGCTCGGCGGCAGCGGCGCTCACGAGAAATCTTGCGTTCGGAAATGTAGCCACGGTCGTAGTGTACAATCCGGCGCTTTCGCGTCACGGCGATACGGGGAAAGAGCGAATCGATGGCGAAAAGAGTACTGCTGGCAACCGCCTCCGCACTGTTGTCCGTCGTATGGGCCGCCGCAGCGACCCCTCCAGTCACCCCCAATCCCTACGCGGACGGCTCCGCACAGGCAGGCGCCACCAAGGCGGCCGTTTGCTTCTCCTGCCACGGCCCGAACGGCAATAGCCAGAACCCCGTCTGGCCGCGGCTCGCCGGTCAAAATGCCGTCTATATCGCCGAGCAGCTCCACCTCTTCCGTGCCGGCATCCGTAAGAACCCGGTGATGCAGCCCATGGCTGCCGGTCTCAGCGACCAGGACATCGACAATCTGGCGGTGTACTTCGCCGCCCAGACTCCCCTGGGCCTGGAGGCCGACCCGTCCTACTGGAAGGCGGGCAAGGCGCTCTACGTCCACGGAGATGCGGCGCACGGCGTACCCGGGTGCATCGCTTGCCACGGGCCGCTCGGCCGCGGTAATCCGGCCGCCGGCTACCCGGCACTCGAGGCGCAGCAGTCGGTCTATGTGGTGACGCAGTTGCAGAACTATGCCAACGGCACCCGTTACTCAGGCCCGAATGCCACGGCCGCAACGCCCAACAGCACGATCATGTTCGATATCGCGAAGCGCCTCACACCGGAGCAGATCCGCGACGTCGCCTCCTATGTGCAGGGCCTACGCTGAGGCGAGGACGTAACCCGATGACCCGCAAAATCCCCTCATTCGCGCTGGCCGCTGCAGTCCTGGCCGCCCTCGGCGTTTGGTTCTGGCGCGCACAGGTGTCGCGACCGGCTGCACCCGCCACCACGCAAGCGAGCGATACGGCGGCACCACCGTCCAGCAGCAGCCAACAGACCGCCAGCACCGACACTCCCGCCGAACGGACTGCGGGCCAGAATCAGGGTCCGATCAGCACCGCCCAAGCCTCCGACGCCGGCAGCACGTCGCTCGAGCACCTGGCAGCGGTGCCGGCCGATGCGGCATTGCCCTCGAGCAGCGACTGGAAGAGCGGCACAAACTACGATGTGATCTCCCCGGCGCAGTCGACCACCGTCGCGCCCGGCAAGGTGGAGGTGCTGGAGGTGTTCTGGCTGGGCTGCCCGCACTGCTACGCGCTGGAGCCGTACATCCAGCAGTGGCTGAAGAACAAGCCCGCATACGTGGAGTTCGTCCGCGTCCCGGTGATGTGGGGACCGGTGCATCGCGCGCACGCACGGCTCTACTACACGCTCAAGTCATTGGGCCGCGATGATCTGGTGGAAAAGGTGTTCACCTACATCCACGACCAGGAGGATCAGTCCGGAAACGAGTCCATCCTCGTCTCCACGAGTCAGGATGAGACGTTCCGACAGCAGCAGGCCTGGGCCGTGCAGAACGGCGTCAATGCAGACGCCTTCGCAAAGGCTTACAACTCTTTCTTCGTCAGCACCCAGCTGCAGCAGGCGGAGGAGATCACGAACGCCTACCAGGTGCAGGGAGTGCCCTACATCGCGGTGGATGGGAAGTTCAGCACCGACGTCGGCAAGGCCGGCAGCCCGAACAAGCTGATCTCACTGATCGACTTCCTGGCGGGCTGGGAGCACGGCCACAAGCAGGGTTAAGTGCGGGCGGGGGCCGCGGGCTCGGGCCCGTCTCTGCCCACGATCCGCCGACGAGCTCATAGGATATAGCGGCTCAGATCCTCATCCTTCGCGAGGTTACCGAGGTGTTGATCGACGTACGTTGAATCGATCGTCACCTGCGTGCCGCCCTTCTCCGAAGCGTCGTAGGAAACTGACTCCAGCAGCCGCTCCATCACCGTGTGCAACCGGCGGGCGCCGATGTTCTCGGTGCGCTCGTTCACCTGGTAGGCCACCTCGGCCAGGCGGTCGATGCCGGCCTCGTTGAAGGTGAGGGTCACGCCCTCGGTGCCGAGCAGCGCCACGTATTGCTTGGTCAGCGCGTTGTGCGGCTCGCGCAGGATGCGCTTGAAGTCGTCCACCGAGAGCGCGTCCAGTTCGACGCGGATCGGCAGG
>DASRDO010000095.1:0-65055 GCA_035652555.1 Steroidobacteraceae bacterium
GACGGCCCAGCGAATCGGTCGCGACGGTCTCTTCTTCGGAGGTGGACACCTACATCCTACGTGGACACCTAGACGCGCCCACGTAGCGCATCATCAGTACAAACCGCCTGGCTGGCTATGCGGCCAAGACCGGACGGTTACAGTGCTTCTTGTAAGTTATTGATTTAAAATGGTAGCGGGGGCATGATTTGTATTTCGCACATCCCTGATTTCATTGACATTCCGCTGCGATGACGGGGACCATCTGGCGCCCGCGTCCCAGGGCACCTGCGCGGGTCGAGGCGTACGGGCTCGCGCTCGGGGAGTCAGTCCCAACCTCGACCTGCGAGCAGCAGCCAGACTCGTAGCCGCTCTACGAGCTCCGCCCGCCCTGGCCGCGACCGATATCGTCATGCCGGACCTCGACGGCGTCGAGTTGCTGAAGCCGCTTCGCGGTACCGGATACCGGACAGACAGACCCAAGCGGTGCTCGTGCTGCTGACTTCCGGCCGTGCGTCGTCGAGCAACGCGTCGCAGCGCTTCGGGAGGGCGCTCGGTTGCTTTTCAGAGCCTGCCACAGGATCGCAGAATCAAGGTATACTTCCATCTTGGCCCAATTGGTGAGGCCATTTGGCGTAGGTTTTGCACATATGCAATCCGCTTTCTCGCTTGCAGAACGACCTGCGAAGGAGATCCTTGCAGACGTTCGCCGGGGCTTGCCGGCCAGCATGTTCGAGCAGGTTGCGGGTACCCTCGGTCTCTCCAGCTCGGTGCTCGCGGAGAAGCTCGGAGTGGCGCGAAGGACGCTCACCCGAAAGCATGGTAGCGGGTCGCCGCTGCCCGTCGACGTCTCCGAGAAGGTCTTGCGCGTCGCTCGCATCCGCAATCTGGCCCGGCAGATCTTCGCCACCGACCGAGCAGTGGGGGAGTGGCTCTTTAAGCGCGACAGCGCTTTGGGTAGCCTCGCGCCGATCGACATTCTGGACACTGAGATCGGCGGCCGGGAGGTAGAGGACCTGCTGCTTTCCCTGGCTCACGGCCAATTCGTCTGAGCGTGCTGCGGGGTTTCCGTATCGCGGCGGCACGGTTCGCGCGCTCCCGCAAGGCGGCCTTCAGTGGTCAGGGCGGTATGCGGGCCTCAGCGCGCTGGCACACTGCCGGACAGCCGATCGTCTATACCTCGCAGTCGCTGTCGCTTGCCGCACTCGAGATCCTGGTGCACCTCAAGCAGACCGACGATCTGCAGCCGTTCCACGCATTCGCCGTCGAGATCCCAGACGAGCTGATTCTTGTTCCACGCTCGTATCCGACCCGCTGGGCGACGGACTACAAGGTGAGCCGCGCGTTCGGCGACTCATGGCTCAAAGCAACTGAAAAGGTCGCATTGCGGGTGCCGAGCGTGATCACGCCGGGCGAATGGAACTATTTGTTGAACCCTGCGCATCCGGACTTCTCATTGAAGTGGGTCGTTTCGGGCCCGACTGCGTATAACTTCGATGCCAGGCTGCTCAGCGTGCGCCGCGCAGGCAACTGACTGCCTGGCGGCGCGGTGCATGTCAAGGTAGTTGTGATCAGATGAGAAAGGTAAATCAGGGGATATTGCCGCTGCTGGCCGTGCTCGGCGCGCTGTTGGCGTTGAGCTTTCCTGCGACGAAACTGGCATTTGATATGACGACGTCCGTTCCGACGTCGTTGCTCACTCTGGACAGCGTGCAGGTCGCGATAGGCATCGTTCTCGCTATTGTCGCGTGCATGATGCTCATCGGCGGGCGCTACGCCGGTCTTTCTTTCGCTTTGTATCTGTTTGTTCTATCTCGCGCCGCTCAGCCGGCGGGGGTATGGGCCATACTTCTCCCGAGTGACTGGAGCTTCGTCGGCGCGATGTCGGGGGCCATCGTGGCGGGATGTTCGATCTACGGATACGTTGCCCTGTGCGTGCGAATGCCGAGTGACCAGGTGTCGGCTCGCTGGCGCCCCGTCAATCGACTGCTGCCTTTTTATGCGGTGCTGGTTGCGAGCGTGTACGGTATCAGCGTCGCCGCCTCGTCTTGGGTCAGTGCATATCATCCGTACGCTGTATTCGGAGCGCTCATTTGGATCGGATATACAGTAGGCCTGCTCGCCTATCTCGACCGTCGTAGGGCGGTCACTCCCGAAGAGTTGGTGCGCACTCGCTGGGTCGCCGTCGCGATCGTTGCGCACGTCGTCATCGAGGCCACATTCTTCGCGCTCGGTCTGTTGGGGCGGGGCTTTCTTGCCCGATGTTTCTTCATCTTGAATCCCGCACCTTACGCGTTCGCTTACGCCCTAGTGAGGGGGCGCATAGTCGACGTGCGAGTCTTTGGCGGCCGGGCGCTCGTCTACGCAGCCCTGAGTGCGGTCCCAATCGCAGTCTTCACAGTCCTCGACGTGCTCTTTGCGAAGGAGCTGGAGAGCCGCAAGCTGGCGAGCTTCGTCGTGGTGGCAATGGCGGTGCTCTTCAGTTTTTGGCTGCAGTCGTTGCACCGCAAGATCGACCGGTTCGTCGAGCGCGCGTTCTTCGGATCCAGGCATCGCGCGCATGCCACGCTCGAGCAGATGATCCTAGCGCTTCCGTTCGTCGAGCGAATCGATACACTCGAGGCGATGCTCGTGCGTGACGTGCCCGAGCGAGTCGGATTCCGCTGCGCTGCGGCATATTATCCCGCCGAGGGCGGCTTCGCGCTTCGCGCGAGCGCGGGCTGCGACGCGCTGCCACCGCTGCTCGACGCGGATGATCCACTGGCGCTCTATCCAAGGTCGAGCCGATCACTGGTCTCGTTGCGCGATGTCCCTGCGTCGCGCGTCTCGCTGCCGGCGAACGAAGCTGCACCTGCCTTCGCATTGTCCATTGCCGGCGGCAACCGGATCTATGCGATCCTCCTCTACGGTGAGCATGGAAGCGGAGAAGCGATGGATACCGAAGAAGCGCGATTGCTCGTCCGTCTCGCACACGCAGCGGCAAACGCTTACGAGCATCTGTTGCTCTTGGAGCGCGACAAGGAAATCGCCGCGCTACGACGCCGGCTGGATCTCCAAACGCGGTCACAGACAATCGCAGCGGACTGAGCCGTGAGGTCGATAAGTGGGGCCCGTGTCGCCCATGTCCGCACCATGAAGCGCTGCTGCCCCAGCGTCAGCTCCCTCGTGTCTCATCGCTCATCGCCATGCCCTCGGGCTTGCGGCCGATTGCCGCTGCCGGAGCATCGGAGCATCGAGCCAGCAGCTCAGCGTCGGAAGAACGGGGACGCCGGAGTGCTTACTGTCCGCATATCTTGGCCGGTGGACCGGGCGAGCGGGCACTGAATAGCTACTTCCGAACACCAGGGTTGGTAGCGGGTCACCAGGATAGTTGATGACGCAACTCGCTGAATTCAATGTTGTTTTTATTCAAAGTGGTAGCGGGGGCGTGATTTGTATTTCGCACACCCCTGATTTGATTGAAATTCCGCTGCGATGACCGCCGCAATGATGGCGTTCCCGGCCCTCCGGTCGATTGTCCCGATACAGCGGCCGCGCTCTGCCCGCTTGTCGGACGCGGGATAGTCGTGCATCACACGTCCATCAGGTGCGGGATCGCGTCGTCCAACCACGGCTGTCCATCCAAGGCCCAGACAGCGATTTCGGCCGTGCGCCAAACTGCCAACCAGATGAGGTACGCCGCCTTGGGAACGCTCTTGGTCCGGATGATATCCCACAAAAACATTGGCAGGAGCGCAATGCTCAAGTAAATCGCGAACGAGAAAGCGAAGTTCGGCAGCCACGTCATTCGCACCATGGCGGCGGGCAGCACGGTGGCCGTTGCAAGGATCATCATCCACTTGTGCAGACCGGAATCGGTTCGCCGCGCTCGCAGCGCGATGAAAACGAATAAGGCAAACTCAAGAGTTCCTTGCAATGGGCCTAGGAATGGTCCGCTGGAGTGGTTCAGAAAATTGAGCTGAGCCTCTCGAACATCGGGTCGCGCCGCCTGCGCAAAATGCCACGCCGCGCGGTAAGACGCCGGTACGGCAATGAGCATCGTCACCACCATTGCAGGGACGAGCGCGAAGGCGATCCGCCCAAGCCGCTGATGGTGCTGCCCCTTGCCCGTTGCCATCAAGAGCGTCTGGCTGAGCAACACCAGCAGCCACGCCACCATAAGGCCGGCGTGAAAGGGCATGATGATGTAATGGCGGAGATTGCCCTGCTTTGATCGCGGACGCTGTGGTCAGTGCGTCGGGAATGAAGCCGACCAGAACGATCACGATGAACCACCCCGCCATGAAAGCATAGATCCAGCGGTCGATGGCTCTTGCGACCGGATTCGATCGATGTTCGGATAGGGCGCTGTCGACTAGTGGTTCTGCAACTGTCACCGCGCTTCCCTCAATGCCGAGGCTGAAAGTCGGGATCTCCTGTCTGCCAGAGCGCGAATGCGAGCATATCGGCAGTATTGCGATCGATTTGCGCACGGGTTGCGTCGAAGCCGGTATGGCCCGCGTCGTAATCGACGCGCAGAAGCACCGGCTTGCCGCTGGCGGTCGCGGCCTGCAGGTGTGCGGCAAACTTGGCGGGTATCCACGCGGGCACCCGCTGGTCGTTGAAGCCGGCATAGACCATGGTCGGCGGGTATTTCACGCCGTCGCGCACGTGCGCGTACGGACTCATCGCGTAGAGCGCCTTGAAACCTTCCGGCGTGCGCACGTCGCCGAATTCCGGAACGTTGTCCGGTCCATTGGCGGTGGTCTGGAAGCGCAGCATGTCGGCGGCGGGAACGCGACTGACCACGGCGCCGAACAGGTCCGGACGCTCCTCCATTGCACGGCCGATGAGAATGCCGCCTGCGCTCTGGGCCCACGCAAACAGCTTCGGCGGCTTGGTATAGCCGTTGTCAACGAGGTATTGCGCGCAGGCGATGAAATCCTTCCATGTGTTTGGCTTCGTGCCCTTGAAGCCGCCTCTGTGCCAGGCCTCTCCGAGCTCGCCACCGCCCCGTACGTGTGCGAACGCGACTATCTGCGCGTGGTCGTACCAGGATTGCATCGCCGGAACGTAAAATGGCGACACACTGATGCCGTAGGCGCCGTAGCCGGTGATCATGGCCGTGTTGCTGCCGTCGCGCCTGATTCCCTTCTTGTGGATGATGGAAAGCGGTATCAGTGTGCCGTCCCAGCTCCTGACCCGCACTTCATCCACGGCCAGGTCCGAGGGCCGATCGAATGGGCCGGCCGGCTGGAGCCCTGTGTCGCGGATCGAACCGCTGTGCGGATCCACGCCGAGGTAGGCCGGCGAGCGCAGATAGCTGTTGACCAGCAACACGGCACCGCCGCCCATATCGTCACTGATGACATCGGCGACGTCACCGGCATAGGGCAACATCAGGGCTTGCGGTTGCGCGCCGTGGACCAGCGCAAGCCGATGAATGTCATTTGCGCCGGCATCATTCACGCGCCAGTAGAGCGCGCCGCGACTGGCATAGACGGCCGAGATCGGCAGATGGCCTTGCGGGACCACCACCTCCGGGTGCGAATCCGGACGTGAGAGATCGAGTTTCATGATCCGCCCCCGCGGCGCATTCTTGCGCGACAGCCAGTACAGGGTATCGCCCGCTCAGCGCGATGACGGGCTGGTCCGAGTTGTCGCTGCCGATGTACTCATCTCCGTAGCTGGCCGCAACCGTACGCCACTGGGTGTTGCTGTCCTTGATAACGCTGACCGGAGCGGCATAGACGCGTAGACGCTGGTCGGCGCCGCGCTCGACGATCACCAGCGCGTAGCGCGAGTCAGCCACGGTGACGATTTCCGGATACTCGATGGGCGTCAGCGGGAACGCGGCATCGCTCACGCCACGGCCGACGATCGCTGGATCATCGTCGAACGAACGGCCGATCACATGGAGGTAGACGGGCTTGTTCCGCCGTCTCGCGGCAGCCGGCGTGCCGGGCGCTGACTTGCGGTCGCGCGAATAGAAGAACGAGCCGCTGTCCGCCCGCCAAAAAGGCGCGGTGATGTCACCGTCTATTCGATCGGCGGTTTCGGGGAGATCGTTCCCGGTCCGTGCGTCCAGGATGTGCAGCACGCTTTCCTCGCTGCCGCCGGCGGCAACGAGGTAGGTGATGTAGCGCCCGTCAGGCGAGGGCCTGTAGTCATGGACGTTGAAGTGCGACTTGTCATTACCCGGAAGCCTTTCGGGATCGATCAGCAGTTTGTCCGTACCGTGCACGCCCACGCGTACGTAGAGCTTCGGCGATTGTGCGCTCTGCGGCGTGCGCAGACTGTAGTAACGACCGCCCACTATCTGTACGGAGGTGACCTGTGCCGGCTGCGAGCGATTCAGCTCCCCGATGCGCTTCAGGAGCGCCGGATAGCCGGGTAGGGCGTCCAGCGTGGCGCGCGTATAGTCGGCCTGCGCCTTCATCCAGCGCTGCATCTCAGGACCGTTCAGGTCTTCCATCCAGCGGTAGTCGTCGACGACTTTGACGCCGAAATAATTGTCGGTGACCGGGCGTATGGGCGCGGCGTATGGCGGGCTCGCGGCCGATGCGGTTGCTGTGATGAGCACTGCGACGATGAGCGAAATCGCTTTCATGATGCACCGTTTGAGCCCGCTGCGGGAGTGAGAGTCGAGCGCGGCGCCGACTGCACCCGGAGGTCGCTCGAGCGACCCCGCCTAGGTCCTGTTGCAAGTTTCATGGTCCGTTTTGATCCACTTACCGCTCTTGTCGCGCGCATACCCGGTATGCGAGACCACTACTCCGCCGCGTCGCGTGAACACGTCGCGGAACAGCGAGTGACTGCCACTCGCGAAATTGGTGTTCTCGAACGTGATGACATCACTTTGCCACCCGCTGCTGGTACCGGTGCCGCTCTCGCCGGCGTTGTCGACCTCGACGTCTACGAAGTGGCCAGCCTTTGGGTCGTAGGTGAAGTACTGGGCGACGTGGAACGACCTCGAATTCGACGAGGTGGCACCCTCGTCGTACCGGACCACGACCCAGCGATCGCCAAGCGTCTTCTCGCCGTGGTACGTGGCGCTCATCCCATGCGGCGACTTTGTGGCCAGAAGGTTGCCGGTACAGGTCCCGTCACCGAGGAAGCCGCTGAGCTGATCCAGCTGTGAGGGCAGCTTATCCTGCGCGCCAGCCGGCCCGAGGCGCAGCAGGGCGGATGCACACGCGATGGCGGTACAGAGGGGAGGGGGGCTGTGGGTTTCATGAGCAGGGTCTCCGAGGAAGTGAAGAGATGACCTCCTCTCAAGAGAACCGGAAATCCGCGCCGAACCCGCCATCGGACTCGACAGAGTGGCTGCGCCTTCTCACACAATGGGAGATGTCCGTGGGGCAGTCGGCTGCCCGCTTCACGGGAGAGCCGGTAGAGGGTATGGCGGATCTTTATAGACATGTGCATCGCATGCTAATATACTCATGAACATGTCAAAGATGATTCAGCTGCGAAATGTTCCCGATTCGCTGCACCGGCAACTGAAGGCCCGGGCGGCAATGGCGGGACTTTCCTTGTCTGACTTCCTCATCCGCGAAGCACGCAAGATCGCCGAGCAGCCGACACCCGAGGAGATGGCCGAGCGTCTACGGCACCGAGAGCCCTATCACGGGAAGGTATCGCCGACTCAGGTGCTGCGCGAGGAGCGCGACTCTCGTTGATCGTACTCGACGCTTCGGCCGCGGTGGAACTCGTGCTGCAGACTCCGCGAGCGGAGCGCATCGCTGCTCGCGCACTGCATCCGGCGGAGCGTCTGCACGCACCGCATCTCATCGACATCGAAGTCGCGCAGGTCATGCGGAGGCTGGTGCAGGCGAAGGAGATCACGGTAGCCCGGGCGGATGCGGCACTCGCGGACTTCGAAGGACTGGTCATCGAGCGCCATGCGCACCGACCACTTTTTGGTCGCCTCTGGAGGTTGCGTACTTCCCTATCGGCGTACGATGCAACGTACGTCGCTTTGGCCGAGGCGCTTGCAGCACCGATGCTCACGTGCGACGACAAACTCGCCCGGGCGCATGGGCATAAAGCCAAGATAGAAGTCGTGCCCCCTATGCCTGTGGTTCGCGTGAGCTGACGGTGGCGGCAGCACTCATCCCACGCTGATGATCAACAGCAACAGCACGAAGCACACGTGGCGGCGTATTGCGCCGCGTTCCGGAGTACGGATACGGAGACCCTATCGCGAACTGATTCGTGTCCTTCCGGTGAGGGTGTGTGAATCCGCTGGGATCGAACTCGCCGGGGTGTTCTGCGGCGGGCTGCAGGTGAGCGCGGTCCGGGGCTGGCCATGATCCAGATCACTCCGCAGGTGCGCGTGTTCGTGGCGGTTGTGCCGGTGAACTCCGGCTGCGGGATGGACGGGCCCAGCCAAGCGGGCCGATCATTGCTCTCGGAGAACCCGAGGGTTGGTAGCGGGTCGCCGCGGCAGCTTATGGCGCAACTCGCTGAATGCAATGTTGTTCTTCTTCAAAGTGGTAGCGGGGGGCTGCTTTGATCTTTGTAGCACGTTCCGCGTCTTGGTGGCCGCTGTTCCGGCGAGCGTCCTTGCGGCGGGTTGAGGCCTCCTGCAACGTTTTGTATCAGGTTGCAGCACGCACTCGCGGAGAAGTATGTTACTCGATAATCTGCACCGGCAGGTGCCGGTGGCCGCGCCGTACCCGATACGTCTGAAAATCATCGCGGTCGACAGTGAACACCTTGCATGTCTTGAGTTCCTCGGCGGCGACGATGAGCGATGCATCGGCGAGATCCATCGGCCGGTCCGCATAGGTCTCCATCAGCTCGAATGCGCGCAGTAGCGAGCCACGATCGAAGTCCCAAACCGAAGCGCCCCGTTGGGCGATGAAGTCGCGCAAACGACTGGAGCCCACGCTCTGGGGCTCGAGAATGTGGAATGCTTCCGTCAACACCGGCACTGTGGTGGAAAGCGATTCTTTTATTCCGCCGAGCGCCTCCTTGCAGCGCGCATGATACTCATCCTTCGGGTCGAACAGCGCCACCCAAGGGCCGGTATCGACCAGGACCATCAGCGCCCATGCTTCCGCTTCAGGGCCATTCGGACTCCCGCTCGCGTGTTGCTCGAGGAGGTGATTGCATAGCCTCCCGGCCCGAGGTCGAGCTCCTTGTATACATCGAACGGAAGGCGCGCAGGCCGGTTCCTCACCCGAGCACGTAGAGCTTTGACGCCGCGCTTCAATACCTCGGATATAGGCCAGCCAGTGGCAGCACGTACCTCGTCCAAGGCTTTCTCGGTATCGGCATCGAATCGTACAGTGCGCGTCGTCATAGTGATCTCCGTATTACCTAGCGTAATACGGCTCACATTGAGGGTCAAGAAGACCGGCCGCCCACTCCGACTGCGCCGCGACCTTGATGCCGGGCCCTCCGCTATTTCGCAGGGTGGTACTGCCAGCCGGGCTCGTGCCATGCCCTTGCCACTTTTCGGCCCTCGCTCTTCCATGATGCTAGCCCAGAGTCTCACCAGGGTCGGCCACGGTCATTTGAGGGGCTGAGGTAGAGGGAGTTTAGCTATGTCTCGCGTTGCTGTACGCGTCGCGTTCCAAGATTCGCATCCACCTGAATACCGGCTGCAACAGCTGCCGCTACTATGCTTGCTACTCCTCGTCGCTGTAACATCTGAAGCATTGGCAAGTGAATCTTCGAGGCAGATCTCCTCCATGGACATTACGCAGAGCGTAGCATCCTCGCTGCCGAAATTGCAGGGACGCCGCGCTGATGTCATTGCTAACCTGGATCTGACTCGACCGTTCGAGACGCGGATGCAATGGACTTTTGTGGCGGCAATATTACCCGGGTCTCATTTTGACGGAGCAGACGCACAGCGCGTTGACGGCGGCGCACTGGCTCAGTGTTTTGTTGAGAACCTGGCACCACACTGCACATATGCAATGCCGAAGAACGACTCGGACTGGTTTTCGACGCCTATCGAGCTCTACTCGGCCATGGTGGTTTTTGGAGGCGCAAACAACACACGTCCGCTTCTGCTGATAAAGACTGGATCAGCGCATGGAGGCGACGGAAGCCACTCCATTTATACCGAGGTATTCATCTATGACAGGCAGTCAAATAAATTCCGATCTGTCTTTTCCAACGCCACCGGCAGCAATAATAACCAGGAAACCAGATTTATCGCGCAAGGGCCGTTACGCGGCGACGTCATTGTTGCCGATCCAACCTCGTCAGCGCCCTTCGGGTATTGGATTTCTGTCTACTCTAGGGATCGGAAAGATGGATATTCATGCAACCCCCTGCGGTATAGGAGCGCTACTCACTATGGAGACGGAAATCACTTGCCGGTGATCGATTCTGAGATGCCGGGCATCTTGCGGCGCATGGGCTTATGGAGACCAGGTGATCCGCTGCCCGCTCCCCCTGGGTGTAGTCGCCCGGTTTTGCGTCATGGCGAGGAATGGTGCCAGTAGTCCTTGATTGTGGATGGCTTGAGCGGAGGCGGTCATCCGCAATTGTCCGCTCGGGTCGATAGGCGGGCAGCGTGCGACGACTGGGGCGTGGGCCGAAAAGAGGGGCTGCCCGGCGTGGCAATGCGGTGCACGACGGTGCAAACCGTCGAAAGTGGTAGCGGGGGCGTGATTTGTATTTCGCACATCTCTGATTTTATTGACATTCCGCTGCGGTGACGGGCGTTCCCGATCGCCATCTCGCGGGGGCGCGGGGGGCCTCGCTCGTCACGGAGTACGCGATCGGCGATGTGCCGTCGCTGCACCATTCGCTACACCGCGGGCCGGGGAGCGCCAAGACGTTCTATGGCGAGTACTTCGCCCAGATCGCCGTTGCGGCCGCGATGGTGATCGGCGTGCTGGTCATCCTGTCGGTGATCCTCACGACCGCCGTCCTGTTCCCGCTGCGCGCAGCCCGAGACAGGCAGCCACCTACCCGGTTGCGCCGCGTACCGTGAAGCGGGCCGTGATCTTCTGGCCGTCCGCGAAATGCAGCGTGACCTCAACCTCGCGGCCGCGACTCATTTCCTTGAAGGGCGCCATGCACATCAGATGGTAGTGGCCGGGAGCGAAATCCACGTGGCCATGCGGCGGCACTTGCACGCCTTTCAGCATCGTCATCCGGTCCATGCCGTTTTGGACGAGGCTCTCATGCAGCATGAGACTAGCGCAGGCGGGCGAATCCGCACCGACGAGGACGAGAGGCCTGTCACTTTGATTCGACAGGCGAAAATAAGCCGCGGCGGGCACTGACGGCATGATGAAGCGTATCCACGCTCTAGTGACAGTCAGCCCGTGCTCCGCTGCCAGTACCGAATCGCACAGGAGCGCAGTGCCGAGGAGGAGGCAAGCGGAAAGGACTCCCCTCATTCGCATCGGCGTTGGCTGAAGTATGCCATTGCGGTCTCCCCGGGCCGCTTCCTTGCACAGGCGGGTTTGTCAGTAATGGAACTTGTAGCGTAGTTCGGCATAGATCTGGAACGGATCGTTCCAGTGTATGCCACCGAAGGTCAGGCTGTTGTCGGTGAGAAGATGCCGGTTGGTGAGGTTCAGGGCCGTGACCGACATCGAAAGATAGCGGCTGATGTTGCGCCCCGCGCTCAGATCGAGTACGGCGTAGCTGGGTAAGTGGCTTGGCGGGGCGTCGCCGTTGGACAGTCCCGAGTTTACGGATAGATTGGCTGACACGAAGAACCGCAGCGGTAGGTTGGCGTCGTAGCCGAGATTTAACGTGTTGCGCTGGTCATGGTCCAGGGCGTAGTAGCCGCCGTTCACGTTGGGAGGCTGATGAGGCCGCCGGTGATCGCTCCGAAGGCGTCCGCGGTCTGGTTCCAGTAAGCAACGTGCACCTGTCCGTAGCGCCAGAAGGGCGGAGAGCGTACGGTAAGCTCATATCCCTGGATGAGCGCCCCCTGATCTGTCAGCGGCAGGAAGATGTCGGAGTTGCCGATCGGATTGTGATCGAAGAAGTTCCTGGCCTGGTTGACGAAGTAGTCCGCATTAATGGTCCGGCCCTTCAGCGGGATCGCAACGCCGAATTGGCGCTCCGTGTCACGCTCCCCGTGCAGGGGGAGGAATCCCGTGTCGTTCGCGGTCGCGTAGGCGAGCAGCGGTCCGGAGAGCGTCTCGAGCGGCGGGGCCTGGTAGTACTTGCCCCAGAAGGCGCTCAGCACCCAATTCAGCCGGGGCAGCATCACCGTCATGCCGAGCCGCGGGTCGGTCGCATTCTCGCTGATATGAGCACCTTGGAAGGGCGATTGCCGCACGCCTGCCGACAAGTTCAGCCAATGCGTCGCCTGGAAGGTGTCTTGCAGCCAGGCAGTGATCAACCCGCCGCTGGGGCTCGTCGCTTCGGAGAGCGGCGGTGTGCCACTGCTGTCGTGATACACCAGGCTGAAGGTGCTCTGGTCTTGCTGGGCGAAACCCAGTACGCCGATGTCGAAATGATTTCGGTTGAGACTCAACCGCAGATCTTCTTGGGCGCCCTCGTACTGTGAGGAGTGATGATTGGTCGTCGTGAGCGGATCGATGGCGCCGCCGTCATAGTTGGCTCGATTGTAATGGTACAGAATCGAGCTCGTGAGCACCGCCTGGCTGGTGAACGTATGCATCCACGACAGCAGGGCGAAATTGTCGGCCTCGCGCTGCACGTCGTCGGCGGGCAAGGTGCAGTTCGGGTCCTGGATGTCGTAGGGCGGGCAGTTCGGGATCTGGTAATCGTCCTGGCGTAGCTGGCCCACGAAGCGGTACTCATCGACGGCGCTCGGCTCGTAGATGAGGTTCGTGAATGCGCCATACCCCAGAGACTGGTCGTGGAGCACTTGGGATACAGGAGTCTGAAGTCCCAGATTGCTGCGATTGCCCTCCACGCTCGCGTAATAGGCAAAATTGCCCGTGTGGCTGGCGACGCTCAGATAGTCGTTGGTCTGACCAAAATTGCCGGCCGTGACATCGAGCAGCCCTTGGTTGCGGCTGCCGAATCCGTTCTTTGGAATTACATTGAAGATGCCGTAAGTGCGGTCACCTTCGTCGGCCTGATAGCTGCCCCGCTCGACGCCGAGAGTCTGGATGTCCTGGGGGTCGATCGCCGGTCCGAGGTTGCTCGCGATATTCGTGTTTGGGATCTCGACTCGCGTTGGGTGAAGATCAGATGGTCACCACGCGTGAGCCGCCGTCCGACCGACCATCGCTCCGGCGGTTCCAGTGGGAGTACATCCAGAATGTGCTTGCCGAGCATGACGGTAATGTCTCAAGAGCTGCGTGGGCCCTCGGGCTGCAGCGCCGCACATTGCAAAGAAAGCTGGCCAAGCGGCCGATAAAGACCTGACGGCGGCGCCACGCCAGGTCTGTATAAACTCCGGTCAGTCACGGAATCAGAACGGCAGTGAAATGCCCACGAAGAACCCTCGCCGCGGCCCAAACTGCGGCGCGCCTACCCCGACGCCGGTGCCGTTGCGGATTTCGTACACTGTGTCGAAGACGTTGGTGATATCGAACCGCATGGTCGGATAGTCGCCCTTCGAACCCATACCCCAGGAGGTGAACGCATGGCTGACACCGAGATTGACCTGCCTGTAATAGGGTAAGTGCGCGCCGTTCGGAATGCTCGAGCCGTCCGGGAGCACGAGGTCTGCCCGCAAACCCGAGCCGAACAGCATGTCGGCGCTGAACAACGTGCTGCCCCACCGGTAGGAGGTGCCCGCAGAGGCCGTGTACTGCTGCTCGTGATCGAGCGAGATCCAGTGATCGGCGATGTAAGCGAGATCATCGGCGCCGAAGTTGAATTGGGCAGTCTCGATGGCCTTGCCGCGGGCCCGCTGGGTGGCGAAATTGAGGTACGCCGCGAACGGCCCGTGGGAGTAGCTCTCGGTGAATTCCGCGCCGTACTGCTGGCCGTAGCGGTAATTGAACGGAGTGAGGATGATGGGCGCCCCGAACTGGCCCTCGTCGATGAGGTTCACGGATTGCTTGTAGTAGGTGTCGACGCCCGTGGTGAAGCCGTTCGTGAAACGCTCTTCGATACCGATATCGTAATAATTCGCCTTCTCCGCGAGCGGCGGCGAGTCTTCGTCGACCGATGCCGCAGCAGTGGTATTTACGAACTCCGACAGCGTCTTGCCGCCGACCAGCTCGAACGGGGGCGGCGAGAAATAGCGCGAGTAGCCGGCGTGGACGGTCATGCCCTGAATAGGCTTCCAGACGAGGTTGACGCGCGGGCTCAGCTGCTGCCCGTGGGAATATGCGCTGTAGTGATCGAAGCGCACCCCATAGTTCAAGGTGAGCGGCTGCAGCAGCTTCCATTCGTCCTGCAAGTACACGCTCTCGATCGACTGCGACTCGCGGCCGTTGTCGATGATGGGGAGGGGGGCGTCGCTCGTCTGGTTCCCATTGATATCAAGGAGGAGCACCTGGGAAGTGGTGTCGCTGGTGGCCTTGTCGTACTGAGCGTAGAAACCCGCGCGCACGGTATGCGCGGAACCCAAGTGATACGAGGCATCAGTCTGCCATCCATAGGAGACGTCGCGCTTGAATGCGTTCTGTGCGATGCCGTCATAGAGCAAGTCGCCGAGAACGTCCGGCGTGTATGTCACGCTGGCGTACCGGGCTATAAAGGACGTCTGCAAGTCGAGGGCGCCTTGCAGGTGCTCCAGGCTCACGATGCCGTAATGATTGATCTCCGTCTGGTTCTCGTCGAGGCTGGCGCTCGGATAGTCCGTGATGCCATTCACGGTGAGGCCGAGACCGGGAGTGAGGCCCGCTTGGTCGGGAATCTGGAACCGGTCGTGCGAGCTCGCGAGGATCAGGCTGACCCGGGTATCCGAGTCGATCAGATAGTCGAAGTAGCCGAAGCCGTGGTACTGCTTGGTCGTGTCGTGCAGTGGCGTCGGGCTCGAGTCCGGGGACTCGATGCCGAGATCGCTGCGTAAATAGTCTCCGGTGGCGAAGTACGTAAGCCTCCCTACGGTGCCGCCGTCATAAATACTCGGCTGGATCTCGCCGTGACTGCCGCCGTAGACCGACACCGCTCCGTGTCGTTCGAGCGCGCCGCTCTTGGTGGTCAGGTCGATGATGCCGGCCGTATCGAGGCCGTACTCCGCCGGCAGCGCGCCAGTGACGAGATTCAGCGACTGGATCAATCGGGGATCGAGCGTCTGGCCGAAGACCGCGATGCCTTCCGGGAGGATGATTCCGTTCAGGCGGTACTGCAAGCCGTTGTGCTCGCCGCGGATGTGCATCTGGCCGAAGGAATCCTGGGCCACACCCGGTGCTTGCAGAATGACCTGGTTGAGCTGGACGTTGTCACCGCCCGGAGCTGCCTTGATGGCCTCGGCGTTGATCGTGTATGTCGAAGCTCCCGTCTGGGTCTCGATGCCGGCGCGTGCAATGTCGAGACGCTGGGCGCTTATGACGACGCCCTGAAGCTCGGAAGGGGTCGGGTCGCTGTTCACCGCGGGATCGGTGGACGAAGAGACGGCGGCGACATCCGCTCTCGCGGCCGCCGGCGTTACGGCGGCGACGACCACCGCGAGCACGAGGACGTTGCTCTTGTTCTTGCATGCAAACATGTGGGAAGGCTTCCTGAGTGCAAGCCCCAAAAGCCGCGGGACCCTCACCGATCGGATCGGGCGGCTCGCGGTCGATTGAGGCGATCGAACAAATGCTCCAAAACAGACAGAGAGCCCATCCGCTCCTTCCAGAGCGGGCGCTGACTGCAGCAGGAGTCGATTAAAGGAAGTTAGACGGAAGCCGGGGGTGCCCGAGCTAGGTTGCCACGGAAACGGCGAGTGCTGCGTGGCTGCGCGGCTGCCGGCAGCGGCGCCAGGCGCGCGGCGAGGACGGGTTTGACGACCGGGGCAGGCTTGGGCGCGGAACCCGCGACTCCCGTGAAGTGCATAGACCAGTCGCAGTGCTCGACGTGGCCGGCATGCGCATCGAAGCCATGCGCAGAAAAACCGCAGATGACCGTAATCATCGCGAATGCCGCGATGAATGCGATCAAACGGTTACGGCGGAAGGACCGGCTCACATGCACTCACTACCCAGGGCCACCGCGGAGCATATCCGCTGGCGGTTCCCGGCGGAAGCCTCTAATGCTCGTCAATGCCCTTTGCGGTGATCGTGTCAAGGTAGCATTTGAATTTCTCTGGTGTCTTGGAGAGAGAGAGTTGGGTGCCGCTCCTTGCGCGCCAGGCAGACTGTCAGCCCTATTTTTGTATTTCGCACAGCCTTGATTTATTGACATTCCGCTGCGCTGATGGTCCTCGGCGGCGTTACCCTGGAGTTCGACGTCCACACGGCACGGGAACCCGCTCAGGCGTGGTTTACGTCGCACGAGCCTGGGGTCACGGACAGCGCATATACGCTTGAGCAGGTCTGCCGGGGACCCATGTGGAAGACCGACGAACGGAACCAAAGCTTCTCGGCTTGTGTACCAAGGTGCGCTCGCACGCGCTTGCACGCTATCCGTAGATCTGGCCTGATCATTGAGAGTTTGCCTGATTCTCAATCGTTTCATCGGGCCGCAGCCGGTACCCGAGTCCAGGGTCCGTGACGAGATACCTCGGCCGATGAGGGTCCGTTTCGATCTTGGACCTGAGGTTTTTGACGCACACGCGAAGTCCGCGGCTATCCCCGAGGTGATTGGGGCCCCACACCTCCTGGAGCAATTGACCCTGCGTGACGATGAGGCCCGCATGTCGCGCCAGGCATTCGAGCAATCGATACTCGAGCGGCGTGAGATGAACTTCTCCGTCTGGTCCTCGCGCCAAGCGACGCGCGATGTCGATTTGAACGTTTCCAAACTTGAGGACATGGCCCACGTCGCTTCCGCGCGCGACGCGCCGCAGTGCGGCGCGAACGCGGGCGAGCAGCTCAGGTGTGCTGAACGGCTTCGTCACATAATCATCGGCGCCCGCATCGAGAGCCGCGATCTTCTGGTCCTCCGCCGTGCGTGCCGACAAGACGATGATCGGCACAGGCGACCATTCGCGCACGTGCCGAATTACAGTGACGCCGTCACCGTCGGGAAGACCGAGATCTACGAGCAGCAGATCCGGCTTGCCCGCTCGGGCTTCGACCTCGGCGCGCGCCGCGGTCGATGCTTCGGCGAGCCGGAAGCGCTCCGACTCCAGCAAGGCTTTGAGTACGCTGCGGATGGCCGGATCGTCCTCGACCACCAGAATCCGATGCATCGCCTCGGTCACTTCGCTGCTCCCGCAGGTTCGCGCGGTGGGTCGTCATCGGGTTCGCGCTGCGCTACAGCGAAATCAGGAACGCCGGTCTGCACCTGCGGTTGCACGCCCGGCGCCGTGGTCGGCAGCGTGAACTCGAAATGAGCGCCGCCAGTAGGCCCGTTGCGAGCGGTAATCTCCCCGCCGAGCTCACGCACGACGGCTCTGCAGATCGCGAGTCCGAGTCCCACGCCAACCGTGGTCCCCTCGTTAGAGCCGCGCTGGAACTTCTCGAACAGCTTCGCCGGATCCTCGGATGGCAGGCCCGGACCGGTATCATCCACGCTGACGAGCACGGAGGACTTGTCCGGTACAGCGGAGATCACGACGCGTGTGCCGGGCGGGGTGTACTTTATGACGTTGTCGAGCAGGTTCACGAAGAGCTTCACCACGAGGGTCGCATCGACATGAACCTGAGGCAGGGACGCTGGCAGGCGCATCTCGACCGGATACGCTGCGAGGCGCGACCCCAACTCCCGTATCGCGGCCGCGATCAGATCCTCGAGCATCTGCCAGTCGCGCCGCAGGACGATCTGACCGACCTCGAATCGCATGAGATCGAGGACGTTCGTGATGAGCTCGGACATCTCGTGAGCCTTCGTCTCGATCGAGCGTGCGAGCGACTCGCGCGTCGTCTCATCGAGCGCTCGACCTTGCGTCGCAAGCGTGCCTCCCGCCCCTTCGATTGCCGCTAGCGGTGTTCTCAGATCGTGCGAGATGGAGGCGAGGAGGGTGTTGCGCAGGCTCTCTCGCTCGGCCGCTACCCGGGCCGCTTCGGTGTGCTCGGCAAGTTGCGCGCGCTCGAGCGCGAGGCCGATCTGGCCGGCGAACGTCTCGAGGAGGTGCCGCTGCTCGGGAAGTGAGACCCGCCGCCGATTGGAGGGCGACACCGCGAGCACACCGAGGCGACGCTCGCCATCGCCAAGCGGAACATAGAGCGCCGGTGCCGCGGGTAGCGTATCGGTTCCGAGTCCCGCTTCACGTCCATGATCGGCGACCCACTGCGCGATCGCGAGGTCCGGGCGGCGCAGGGACTGCTCGAGCGGTGGCTCACTGGGTAAACGCAGCTTGCCATCCTGTTCGGGTAGCAGAACCACGGCCTTGCATTGGAACACCTCGGCGACGTGCCGGACGGCAACCGTGGTCAGCTGTGGGATGCCTCGCGTTGCGGCGAGCTCGCGACTCATGGCATACAAAAGCGCCGTACGGCGCTCACGCGCGCCGGCGACACGAGTCTGCTGGCGCACATTCGCCATGAGAGTCGCGGTGACGAGCCCCACGATCAGCATCACGGCGAACGTCACGATGTACTGCGCATCGGAAACGGCGAACGTGTACTGCGGAGGGACGAAGCAGAAATCGAAGATGGCGACATTCAGGATCGTCGTCAGAACGGACGGTCCGCGCCCGAGCCGCAACCCGGCCACGGTAGTGCCGAGCAGATATACCATCACCACGTTTACCAGCTCGAAGCGAGGATACATGAGGTACGCCACGATCGTGCATGCGGCGCTGATCGCGACCGCCCATGCATAGCGGTTCCAGTGGATCTGTCCCGGCAGGTTATCCGGCCGGCTGCTGGACCGGCGTGCGCTTGCGGTGGAAGGATGATCGGCCTGTGCGATGGTGATCACGTCGAAGCCGCGAGCGTGCCTGGCGAGCTCAAAGCACGCCGAGGGGCGCAGCAGCGCCTTCAAGCCGAAGCGCTTCGGAGCACCGACGATCACGCGTGTGGCGTTGCGTGTCTGGGCGTACTCGAGTAGCGCGGCGGCCGCCGTAGGTCCGTCGATCGTTACCGTCTCGGCCCCGAGCGACTCGCCAAGTCGCAGGATGTTGATGCGGCGATTGCGTTGTGCTTCGGAGAGCTTCAGCAGCGCCGGGGTCTCGACGTAGACGACGATCCATTTGGCATCGAGCGCGTCCGCGAGGCGCTTGCCGGCACGCACGAGCTGCTCGGATTGGCGATCCGGCCCCGTTGCGACCAGGATCCGCTCGCCTGGCAGCCGTGGTTGCAGCTCCCGTCCGGCGCCCGCGGAGGCCCGCGCCTCGGCCTCGACCCGGTCGGCCACCCGCCGCAGTGCCATCTCCCGCAGTGCCATGAGGTTCGGCGGGCGGAAGAAACGCTCTATCGCGTTCGCTACTTCGTCGTGGATGTACACCTTCCCGGCATGAAGCCGCGCGAGGAGATCCTCGGGTGGCAGATCGATGAGTTCCACCTCGTCGGCTTCGTCGAAGACGCGATCCGGCAGCGTCTCGCGTTGGCGCACGCCCGTGATCTGGGCGACCAGGTCGTTGAGGCTCTCGAGATGCTGGACGTTGACGGTCGTCCAGACGCTGATGCCGGCCTCGAGGAGCTCCTCTACGTCCTGCCAGCGCTTCGGATGACGGAGGGCGGGAGTTCCACCCGTGAGATTGGAATGCGCGAGCTCATCGACGAGCAGGATCTCGGGATGGCGCTTGAGCGCCGCATCGAGGTCGAGCTCCTGTCGTGCGAGAGACCGGTAGCACACAGTGAGCGTCGGCAGCTGCTCCAACCCTTCGAGTAGCCGCTCGGTTTCCACGCGACCGTGCGGTTCGACGTATCCGACCACCACGTCTTTGCCGGCCGAGCGAGCACCGCGCGCGGCCTCCAGCATCGCGTAGGTTTTCCCTACACCTGCCGATGCGCCGAAGAAGACGCGCAGCCGCCCCCGTTGCGCGCGCGCTTCCTCTGCTTGCACGTGCGCCAGAAGCTTATCCGGGTCCGGTCGTACTTCGGCCATCGGATCGATTCATCGGTCGCCGGTCACTTGCCGGCATCGAGCGCCAGGTTCAGCTCCAGGACGTTCACGCGCGGGTCGCCGAAGAGTCCAAGGACTCGACCCTTCGCGTGCGCGGCGATCAATTGTCTCACGGCTTGCACCGTCATGGCACGGACCCGCGCGACCCGCGGCGCCTGATAGTACGCCGCCGCCAGGCTGATGTCCGGATCGAGGCCGCTCCCCGATGCCGTCACGAGATCGACTGGAATCGGTGCCTTATTGGTCGGATCCGCCGCGCGCAAAGCATCGATACGCGCTTTCACCGCGTCGATCAAGGCAGGGTTGAGCGGTCCGAGATTCGAGCCGGTGGAACCGGTGCCGTTGTAAGGTTGCGGCGTCGTGGCCGATGGCCGACCCCAGAAGTATTTCGGGTTGCTGAAGTATTGCCCGATGAGACTCGACCCGATCGCCTTGCCGTCGCGCACGACAAGGCTGCCACCTGCCTGCGTGGGGAAGATCACGTGGCTGATCCCGGTCACGACGAGTGGATAGGCGATACCGGTAATGGCCATCAGGAGCAGAAAAAGGACTATCGCGGGCCGTACTATCGAATTCATGTCCGCTCTCCCGTCAGACCAGGTGCGTGAGCACGAGTGCCAGATCGATCAACTTGATACCTACGAACGGGACGATGATTCCGCCCAGTCCATAGACCAGAAGGTTGCGCCGCAGCAGCACCGCCGCTCCGAGCGGGCGGTACTTGACGCCCTTTAAGGCGAGTGGGATCAGCACGACGATGATGAGCGCGTTGAAGGTCACCGCGGACAGGATCGCGGAAAACGGGCTCGCCAGGTGCATGATGTTGAGCGCGTTGAGCTGCGGATAGGTCGTGGCGAAGGCGGCCGGGATGATAGCGAAGTACTTCGCCACGTCGTTCGCGATACTGAACGTTGTGAGGGATCCGCGGGTCATCAGCATCTGTTTGCCCGTCTCGACCACCTCGATCAGCTTCGTCGGGTTGGAGTCGAGGTCCACCATGTTTCCGGCTTCCTTGGCGGCCTGGGTGCCTGTGTTCATGGCCACCGCCACATCCGCCTGCGCGAGCGCGGGTGCATCATTGGTACCATCGCCCGTCATCGCTACGAGCTTGCCCTCGGCCTGATGCTCCCGGATGAGTTTGAGCTTTGCCTCCGGTGTTGCTTCAGCGAGGAAATCATCTACACCGGCTTCGGCGGCAATCGCCGCTGCGGTGAGCTTGTTATCGCCGGTGATCATGACCGTCTTGATTCCCATGCGCCGCAACTCGAGGAAGCGTTCCTTGATGCCTCCCTTGACGATGTCCTTGAGCTCAATAATGCCGAGCACGCGAGGCCCGTCGCTCACGAGGAGGGGCGTGCTCCCGCGGCGGGCGACTTCCTCGACGGCCATGACAACGCCGCGCGGCATCGCTTGCCCAAAACTCTCGACGTGCTTCTGAATCGCATCGGGCGCGCCCTTGCGCACCTTCCGTTCGCCAATATCAACGCCACTCATGCGAGTGTGCGCGGAGAACGGGACGAATGTGGCGTTCAGGGAATGCAGATCGCGCTCGCGGAGCTGGAACCGCTGCTTCGCGAGCACAACGATGCTGCGCCCCTCGGGCGTTTCGTCCGCGAGCGAGGCCAGCTGCGCGGCGTTCGCTAGTTCCTCTTCCCTGACACCTGGCGCGACCATAAATGCCGCCGCTTGGCGATTGCCGAGCGTGATCGTGCCCGTCTTGTCCAGTAGCAAGACGTCTACGTCGCCCGCGGCTTCCACCGCGCGACCGGACGTAGCGATGACGTTCGCCTGCATCATGCGGCTCATGCCGGCCACACCAATCGCGGAAAGGAGGCCCCCAATCGTCGTCGGGATGAGACAGACCAGAAGTGCTATGAGCGCCGTGATTGTGACGGGGGTGCCGAGCTTCGCAACGGCCACGCTGTACAGCGAGTAGGGCAGGAGTGTCGCGGTCGCGAACAGGAACACCAGGGTCAGCGCCACGAGCAGGATCGTGAGGGCGATCTCGTTGGGCGTCTTCTGCCGCTTCGCGCTCTCGACCATAGCGATCATGCGATCGATGAACGTCTCACCGGGGTTGACGGTGACCTTGACGATGATCCAATCCGAGAGGACCCGGGTACCGCCCGTGACGGCGGAGAAATCCCCGCCCGATTCCCGGATGACGGGCGCAGACTCCCCAGTGATCGCGCTCTCGTCAACGGATGCTGCACCTTCGATCACTTCGCCGTCAGCCGGGATATAGTCCCCGGCCTCGATGAGCACGACGTCCCCGCGCCGCAGACGATCCGCGCGCACCCGCTCCTGGCGGTCGCGCTCGCGCGGATCTGCGATCTTCTTGGCCATGACGGTCTGCTTCAGTCCGCGCAACGATGCCGCCTGGGCCTTGCTGCGGCCTTCGGCCAGGGCCTCGGCGAAATTCGCAAAGAGCACCGTGAACCAGAGCCAGATGGCCACACTCAGGATGAACCAGCCCGGGGCTTCGCCCCGCCCATTGAGCGCCTGGAACCACAGGAGCGTAGTCAGGATGCTGCCGATGTAGACCACGAACATGACCGGATTGCGCCATTGCACGCGTGGATCGAGCTTGCGAAATGAGTCGGCAATGGCCGGCGCGAGGAGGCTGCGGTCGAACATCGAGAGCTTCCGGCGCGAGTGGGCGATTTTCGCGGCCGCTTCCTCTGGCCCCGGCTCTCGGGAAACCGGAGCGAGGGAAGGCAGGGCTTTCTCGGGAGTGGACTTATCTATCACCTTGGCCATATCAAGTTCCCCAGAACATGAGGTGCTCCACGACCGGGCCGAGCGCGAGCGCCGGCACGAAGGTGAGTGCGCCGACGAGAAGTACCGTGCCGATGAGGAGGATTACGAACGTCGGACCATAAGTCGGCATCGTGCCTGAGCTCACCGGCACCCGCTTTTTGGCGGCGAGCGAGCCCGCGATCGCGAGCACCGCGACGATCGGCCAGTAGCGACCGAGCCACATGCAAAGTCCGAGCGCGGTGTTGTAGAAGGGCGTATTGGCCGAGATTCCGGCGAATGCACTGCCGTTGTTGTTGCTCGCCGACGTGAAGGCGTAGAGGATCTCCGAGAACCCGTGCGCCGCCGGATTCGCCGGGCCGGCCTGGCCGGCGGTCATGCTCACGGCAATCGCGGTTCCGACGAGTACGATGAGGGGCATGACGAGGATCGCGATCGAGCTCATCTTCATCTCGAAGGCTTCGATCTTCTTGCCGAGGTACTCGGGCGTTCGCCCGATCATGAGCCCGGCGATGAACACGCCGACGATGGCGAAGATCAGCATCGAGTAGAGTCCGGTACCGACACCGCCGAAGACCACCTCGCCGAGCATCATGTTGAACATCGGCACGAAGCCGCCGAGGGGTGTATAGGAGTCATGCATCGAATTCACGGCACCGCAGGATGTACCGGTGGTGATCGTTGCGAAAAGCGCCGAAGCCCCGATGCCGAAGCGAGCTTCCTTGCCCTCCATGTTGCCGCCGGACTGAAGAATGCTCGTCGTTTGATCTACTCCGAGACGTCCGATATGCGGGTTCCCGAGCTGCTCGTTGTGCACCGCGACCGAGAGCTCCGCGAGGAATAGGATCCCCATGGCGGCGAGGATCGCCCAGCCCTGGCGCGTGTCGCCGACCGCGCGTCCGAATGTATAGGTGAGCGAGGCGGGGATCAGAATGATCGCGAGCATCTCTAGAAAGTTCGAGAGCGGCGTCGGATTTTCGTAGGGATGGGCCGAGTTGGCATTGAAGAACCCGCCCCCATTAGTGCCGAGCTCCTTGATGATCTCCTGCGAGGCGATAGGGCCCATCGGCAAGGTCTGAGTGCGCGTCGAGCCATTCTCCATGATCGGGTTGCCCGCCTTGTCCTTAAGGGGATTGCCGGCCGCGTCGGTCTTGGGCTGCTGATATGTGACAGTCTCGAGCGTCGTCACATCCTTGTAGGCGCTGAAGTTCTGAGGCACGCCCTGCCAGACCAGAACCAAGGAGAACACGACCGAAATCGGCAGAAGGACGTAAAGCGTCGAGCGGGTCATATCGACCCAAAAATTACCGATCGCCCGCGCATTGCGCCGAGCGAAACCGCGGATGAGCGCGATTGCGACGACGATACCCGTTGCCGCGGAGAGGAAATTCTGCACGGCGAGCCCGGCCATCTGCGTGAGATAGCTCATTGTCGATTCGCCGGAATAGCCCTGCCAATTGGTATTGGTGATGAAGCTCACCGCGGTATTGAAGGAGGAGTCCGGTGACACGTTCGCGAAGTGTTGCGGATTGAGGGGCAGCCACAGCTGCAGGCGCTGCAGCGCATAGACGGCGAGCGCACCGATGGCATTGAAGACAATCAGCGCGATTGCGTAGCCTTTCCAGCTCATCTCGGTGGCGGGATCTGTTCCGCAAAGCCGATAAATGAACCGCTCCATGGAGGCGCCGAGGCGCAGGGGCCAGATCGGCCGACCCTCCATCACGTTTGCCATGTAGAGACCGACGGGCTTTACGAGTACCAGGGCAACGATCAGGTACACGGCGACGAGCGCCAAAGTCGAGGACGTCATCAAAACTTCTCCGGCTTGAACATCGCGTACAGGAGGTACACGAAGAGGCCTAGCGAGAGCAGCCCGCTCACGACGTATACCGCGTTCATTCCTCGCCTCCGAGGCGTGATACCGCCCTGACCAGCCAGTGCGTAGCGGCATAAAGCGCTACGATGATCACCAAGTAGATGGCATCCATCTTGCTTTCTCCGGACCTGATTGGGCGCTCGTAATGTAGCGCTCGAGGTGTGAGTTCGTGGTGAGGAAATCTACTTACCTGCCGGCGGCGTCATCGGCACGCCACAGGGCGCCGCGTTGCAACAGCAGTCCCGAGTCGAGCTCGCCGCTTACCCCCTTTCAGGGTCAAAACTTGTAGACGCCCTGAACTGCGAGCTCCGACAAGCTGTTCTCGAGATCGGCGGGGATCGTGCCAACGGCCTGCGATCGCACGAAGGTGTTCCTCTGCGCATCGTCGTAGCGCCCCTCCAGCCGAAGCTCGAAATTCTTCCTCGGCGCGTAGCCGAACGTGACAGTGCTCTCCCAAAGATGCTGACCGTCGCTCACCCCCGTAACGAATCCGTCTTTGTCCTCGAGATACTCGAGCCGCAGGGACACGCGCCATTGACTGTTCAGTGCGTAGTTGGCGTAGCCTGCCAGGCCGTACCAGCTCGCACTCGCGGAGCCAGGGCCGAATGCCTCATCCTGCTTGTCCCAGTCGGCATTGACGACGAGCGTGAGCGACGGTGTGGCATTGTAGGTCGCTACGACATCGACCAGGGATCGATTCGCATCGATCGGGGTAGGCAGTGTCGCGCCAAACTTGCCGAGGTACGCTTGGGCGGTCAATGCGAGTGCTTTGCTTGGAGTCCACGCCATGCCCAGCTCGCCTGTCTTGGGGCCGTAACTGATTGAGGTGATGTTCCAGCCGTTGTTGATGCCCGCGATGAAGCTCACGGTATCGCTTACGGCGAGCGTCGCACGCACGCCCGTGTGGGTGAGGGGCTCCATGAGAGTGAATAGCAGCGAGCGTGAAAAATTCGTGTTCTGTGTCGGGTTGATGACCTCGGCGCCCGCGAGGGTCACGTACTTGCCACCGATGATCGTGAGCGGCCCGGTGGCATACTGCACGAACGCTTGGCGCATATCGAAGCTGTTGTCGTGTCCGTCTTCCGAGGCGTGCACGATGCGCGCATCTTCTCCCGCCATCAGATCGATGACCGCTCCGAATCCCTGCTTCGGCTGATAGGCAACGGTCAATCCTGCCTGATCGAGTTGGAACGTGTCGTGGTTCTCGTCGAATTCGTGGTAACCGCCGCGGTATCCGTTCGAAGCGTAGTACGAGGCAGCCACGTAGCCATTGACCGCGACTCCCCAGGCGTTGAGCGTATCAGCCCAGCTCGGCACTGCGGGAGGCGAGCTCGTCGGCGCATCCGCCGCAAGCAGCAGCTTGGGTGCGGCAGCACTGAGGAGTGCTACGCAGATCGCAATTTTTTTCGCCTTCACCACTGACCCTCCGTGGCAGCTGCTCGCCGCCTTTGTCTAAAGTGTTTGCGCCGCACTGTCTATCGGCGCATTTACCCAGAGCCGCCCGAAACGACGGGTACCAGACGGCCGCCAGCCTTTCAGGGGGGGCTGAAAGGCGCCACCGAGCGGTATGCTGATTTTGCGTCGTTCCCGAACTGCCCGGAATCCTATCGATCTCGTTGTTATTTCGTCATAAGTATTTGCGCCGATACTCCCACCAGACTCCTCCGTCGAGCCATCACTGCGACAGCAGATCAGCGCGGTCATCTTCTTGAGTGCCACATCCGATGGCGGCGGGTCAGGTCAATGACCCGCAGCTTACGAACTCTCCAGCTGTCGCGGCGCCGTCTGTCACGTTGCCATATCCGCCAGGCCGTAGCGACGCAAAGCATCACCGTTAGCGCGCCGAGCACCGAATTCAAGCGGTCCGTGGCGATCATATATCCGGTAACCGGTGCAATGATCTGATGAGCGTATCTAGCTGACAGTTAATAGGTGTGAGTATTTCTGGAATGCAGGCACTGATCGCCACGCGGATGCGATTGTGCTTGCGGCTGCGTCGTTTGCGATGTCGCTCTGGTGTTTGCCGGTCGAGGAGCTTCTCAACGCTACCTGCGCCGTGGTGGCAATGGTCCGCCGCGGGATCGTGAGGTCGATTCTTCACACCTCCATCACAGGACGTGCGATACGCTGTCCGGGATGGTGATGGACAGTGAGCGCTATAGAAAGACTCAATGACACTACAGGGGCAATCGTGCTGCTCCTGCTCGTTGTCGTGGTCATTGCCGCCTGGCGCGCGTGGTGGCGGGATTTGTGGCGAAGCCGACAGGATCCGCGCCGCCGCCGCCTTTAGTGGCAGCGAGAGGCACATCAGCTTCTAACCATCGATTAGCGCGATCGTAGGTGAAGGGCTTTCCGTCAGTCCCGTGCCGTCCCGTGGAGCTGCAGCGAGAGGTGGCTTGCGATCAGGAAGGTTCCCGGTCCCGGGAGCCAGAGGGGTTGGATCTGCCGCATCCGCGTTCCCGCTTGGGCTCGCATGCGAGCTCGCTTTCCGCAAGAGAGAATTGTCGCCGAAGGTTTTCTGCTGCGTTGCATGAGCATGGATGCAGATTCCGAGTTGCGCAATTGCTGGCAGGATGGGGCCGAACGGGCCTCTCCGCCAGACCATTCCAAGTGAGTATTTTCTCTCGCACGGCGGTGCTCGAGGCGTCTGCCTCGCGCCCGATCTCTAACGACATGCTAACGCCGAACGGAGTACGGTCAATGCCATGCCTGCGGAGCGGCTCAACAGAATTCTATTGGCGCTAATGGTGCTCTATGCGCTCTACATAGCGCTCGCACTCTTGTGGGAGCGTCTCCGCGATGTGTTGAGAAATGAGAGGCGCCGCGAGGTGGGTCTGTTGGGATTCAGCATTCGACGGAAGCCTTTTCGATAGGCGCATCCATGGAGGTAACCACAATGGTTGCGATACTCCTGGTGTTCACGGCACTCTATGGCACGTACATTGCGTTCGCAGTTTCGGTGTTGCGGCTGCTGAACCGCCGCAGTGACGGTGCGTGTGCAGGCGGTCGGGGAGAGCCGCCGCGGGAGCGGTTCGGGTGAGAGTCGCCGCCAGGGTGACGCAGCGGTTCAGGGAGGGGGCGGGGCCCCCTGGGCCAAGGAGACAATGGGGAAGGCCGTTCCGTACCACGCGCCGGCGGCGCTTGGTAAGGCGACTTAGCCGCTCCAGCGCGCTGGGAGGGCGTGGGGAGAGAATCCTGATTGCGCACGATAGCGCCTCTTGAGTGTACTCACGTTGTGTCGTGTAATCGCTCCGGGTGCCGGTACCGCAGCGGTTCGGCAGTCATTGCGCTGGTCGGGCCGCCAGCGCGATGGAGCCGCTGCTCGCATGAACCGGTACCCTGCGCTTGCGCCGCGCGCGGTCGTGGGACTCGTATTGAGGCCGTCGAGCGTTTCTTGCGCATCGAGGCGGCCAGCGGTGTCGTCCTGCTGGTATCCGCCGCCACAGCCTTGCTCATGGCGAACTCGCCCTGGGTCTCCTCGTACGATGCGCTGTGGAGCACGCCGCTGACGCTGGGACTCGGATCGCTCGTCGTCACGGAAACGGTGCGATTCTGGATCAATGACGGCTTGATGACCGTCTTCTTCCTCGTGGTGAGCCTGGAAATCAAACGGGAGCTGCACGATGGTGTCCTGTCCGACCGTCGCGCGGCTGCCCTGCCAGTCGCTGCGGCGATCGGGGGCGTTCTCGTCCCTGCGGGTCTTTACCTGGCCATCAATTCCGCTCCCGAGCTCCGTCAGGGCTGGGCTATCCCCACGGCAACGGACATCGCTTTCGCGGTAGGCGTGCTTTCGCTTCTGGGCCGCCGTGTGCCGCCGGCGCTGCGCGCATTTCTCCTCACGCTGGCGGTCGTCGATGACGTAGTGGCGGTCATGGTGATCGCTGGCTATTACACGACGGATATTGAGCCGGTGGACCTGCTCGTTGTAGTGGTCGGGATTTTGGCGGCGTTCGCGATCCGGGGCTTACGTCCCCGCAACACGCTTGTCTACGTCCTGCCGGGCGCCATCATCTGGGGTGGGCTGAAAGACGCGGGTGTTCATCCCTCAGTCGCAGGTGTCATCCTTGGGTTCTTGACGCCGTCGGCGACCTGCGTGGATGTAGATCATGCGGCCCGGAATCGGCACCTACGCACCGCCCGACGGACGCTCTGGCAGGTTCGCTCATCGCTGCGGCGCGGTAAGCGGGCGGACCGCGAGCTGACCGCACCTCTCAGGAGCTTGCAGCTTGCGAAATGCGACATTCTCTCGCCGGCGGTGCGGATCGAGGAGGCCCTGCATCCCTGGGTGGCGTTTGGCCTCATGCCGCTCTTCGCGCTCGCCGATGCCGGCGTCGCATTCCCGGGCGTCGACCTTCCCACGCCACACGCTGCGACTCTCGCGGCGGGCATCCTGCTCGCGCTCACCCTGGGCAAACCCTTAGGGATCCTGCTGGCCACGTGGCTCGGGATGAGAGCTGGGCTTTCCGCGCTGCCCGAGGGAATCACGTGGCGCCATATGCTCGTGCTCGCCTGTCTCGGCGGGATCGGTTTCACCATGTCGATCTTCATCGGCAACCTCGCGTTCACTGCGCCATCCCTGCTCGCCACTGCGAAGCTGTCCGTGCTCGTCGCATCTGCTGTGTCGGCATCCGCGGGGATGGTGCTCGGATGGTTGCTGCTGAGTGCCGCGGAGATGGTAGGAAAGTCGACCTGAGGGAGCGTGGCGATCGGAAGGAGCTCTCGCCTGCTACGGTCGATGCTTGCGAGGAGGTTTGCACCGCGACCAGGCTCCCGGTAGGCAGCCCGTATTGGCCGGTCACACGGTGAGGAAGAACGACGCCATTGATCCCTCCCGGGTGGGATCGAACTTCCGCGGGCCCACCTGGTGGCAGCTACAACTGGTAGGCGGGCGGCCGCTGGCTGCAATGAATCCCCAAGGCTCGCCGCGCTTGTGGTATTCTGAATCCTACTGTTGTTTTTATACAACATGGTAGCGGGGGCGTGATTTGTATTTTGCACATCCCTGATTTTATTGACATTCCGCTGCGGTGACGGTGGTCTGCCGTCGGGCGCGGCGTCGCTGCGAGCTGCGCAGCAGGAGGCCACGAGGTCCGACTTGTAATTGAGGGCGCGGCGTTGACCGGTGCCCGACCGGGCGAACTCGTCAAAGCCACGGTATCGCAGTTCGATGCTCGCACGAAGTCTATGACGTTCATCAGCGGCAAGGGCAACGACGGTCCGCGTTCGCGTACCGTGCCACTGTCGCCGCCGGCTGTCGCTCTGTTCAAGCGGCTTGCCGAGGGCAATGCAGCGACCGCTCCCGGCAGAGCTTCATGAACTGCCGTTTATGGGATAGCGAGCACGCGCCCGATGCAGGCGGCGTAATGGGAAGGCGATCATGAAGAACTGAAGAACGAGAAGATTCCCGCCTCAACCGCGCGTACCCACGTTCCACTACGATGAGAACGGGCCTTCCCACATCGGGTGCCTCCTTCGTTCTCCTCCAAGTGGGCGAGTCTGCCTATCTCGTCACTGCCGGAACGCTCTCAAAGGCGTCACCACAGGAGTGATATCGCGCGACCGCAAGCGTCATTTGATGTTTTTATCGCTGGAGGCATGGCGCAGAGCATTGATGACGAAGAAGGTGATATTGCGCTGCTCAAGCGAGCGACACCGCGCGGCTGGTTCAGGAGGACGCGTCGTAGATCGGCAGCCTTGCGCGCGTGGCAACCCAGGCTGATCGCATCGATAACACAGCGCACAGCATCATCGTGATAGCCGAGAATGCAAACCCGATGTGGAACGAAAAGCGCTGGCTTACTGTTCCAACCACGGCTGGACCGATACTCGCGCCTGCGGCAGCCGCAATCATTCCCCAAACGGCGAGTCTTCCAGTTGGGTCCAGAAGTGCTTGTGTCCCTTGGATGTAGGGCGACAGGAAAGCCCAGGCCAGACTCAGCATGCAAGCTTCAATCAAGAATACCGTGGCAGTAGCCGATACCAGGGTGAATGCGATCATGGGCACCAGGCAGGCGAGGCACCCCACCAGAATCGTCTGCACGCGTCCGAAACGAAGACCCAGGCCTACAACCAGGAGACTACCCGGAATGCCGCACGCGCTCGAGATCGCCACGGCTCGCGTAGCCACAGCGCCCGCAATTCCGCTGCTTTCGGCGTAGCGTACGAGGAAAGCCCAGATTCCCATTTGCGCGATGTTGAACGCGGCAAGTGCAACCACCGCCATGGTCAGTAGAGCCGGATGATGCACCCGATCGCCTGCATCCTTAGACTTCGCCAGCGGTCGATCTCCGCCGTTCAGGCGAAACAACCGGATGAACAATAGAGCGATAGCGCCGGCTGCGAGCGCAAGGGTATACGGGGCGGCATGGCCCAAGACGGGCGCCAGTCTCGAGAGGCAGCTTAGAATGATCGCTGGTCCTACAAACTGAAGAAGCGTCAAGACGCCGAACCCCCGGTCGGGCTGCTCGTCACGTCCCAGCCAATTTATGGTCGCCGCAAGCAGCAGGCCGGACCCGATCCCGTTGAGAATGCGGGCTGCTACCATGACCGGGGTACTCAAAGTCGCGAGGGATATCCCGTCGCCGATCCCGGCGCAGAGAAAGCCGAGCGCAGCGATGCCCGGCAGGGCTCTATATGCAATCAGCCAAAGTCCGAGCAGCATGCCCGGTATTTGGCAGATCAGGCCCGTCGCGCCGAGATAACCGGCGACAGCATCACTCACTCCTAGATGTCCGACCCAATCATCAATGTAGGCCGGCAGCAACGTCGATGATGCGGTGGCATAGATGCCCGCCAGAGAGACACCAAAGACAGCCAATAACCGCTGGCCTAGGAGTTTTTTGAAGAGGCGCGGTGATGCTGTCACGGAAGTATCGATCCAGGCTACGGGAAGATGGCTTAAACTAGCTTCGAAGGCTACCGCTCGCGGTATCCTCAGGCACAAAGGTGGCCCATGTTGCATGCGCTGCCCCGGGAGAGGGGGTTTCCGATCGCAATGCCTTCGCGCTCCAGGACAGTACGGAAGGGTTCGAGCCCCGCAGCAACGAATCGCCATCTGCCTACCGATCGCTCGTGCAGACGCTCTCGCACTTGTACTGCGCTAGCCGTCGTGCAGGCGTGACGATTGCTGTGGAAGTCCCTGATGGACTCGTGCCACTCGAGTCCGCAAAACTCGACGAGCCTGCGGCTCGCTCCTTCCTGGTCGAACACAATGTCCTCGTAGTCGACATCGAGAATCGCACCATGGTGCACAGCATGCCAGTGATCCATGAGTCGGCGGTAACTCACGTAGTAGTTTCCGAGATCCGTGAGGTCGTAGGAGAAGGGGTAAGCATGTCGAAAGAGCGCCTTGTATATGGAGTACGCTGTATCGAGTGGATTGCGCCGAACGTGGACTATCCGGGCGTTCGGTAGGGCGCGTCGGATTAGGCCGATATAAAGAAAATTGACCGGTAGCTTGTCAACGAAGAATCTTGTCGCTCCAGTGACGTAGCGCGTCGCCTCAACATAGCGGCGTCCGAGCGCGCTGAAATCGATCTCTCGTGACCGCCTCACGAACGCGAGTCGGTCAAGCGGGTCCCCATTCGTGAGCTCCTGCACCAGGAGGGTCAACTCTACTCCAAAGTCCGACAACTCGCCCGCTGGGGTCACCTCGTCATGGGTACCGAGAATCCGTTCAACCAGCGTGGTGCCCGTGCGAGGGAGTCCGACGACGAAGATTGGCTCCGCGGACGGATGGCCGTCGCGCGTAGACTTTGGATCGACGGCGGCGTAAGTCGATTTGATTTCCTCCATTATCGCAATATCAGTATTTACGTCGTATCGGGAGTGCGCGCGGCGCACGCTCGCACCGACCCGCAGATGCTGAAACGACTCTGCGTAGTTGCCAAGATCTTCCCACTCTTTGGCGAGCGCATACCTCAGTTGAACTTGATGACGCCAGTGCTCCGCCCGGCACATCGCGAGCCGTTCCTCTAGGGATCTGATGTTATTGTGCTCGTGTGTCTGCCGGCGCAGACCCGATCGATGCAGGAGAGCTTCGGAATTTGAGGGGTCACGCAGGATCGCGAGGTCTGCATAATGCTCAGCCTCCTCCAGGAGGCCGCAGAAGCGCATCTCCATAGATAAATTGAGCAGCAACTGGGGACTCCTTGGCTCTAGAGCCACGGCTCTCCGGAAAAGCTGGAGAGCGTTCGCATGATCTGAGCACGCAGATAGCACGCTCCCTAGCGTATTGAGAGTCGCGGCCGTCGGGGACTCGAGAGTCGTGCCGCGTCTGGCCAATTCGAGTGCTTCGCGCAAGTGTCCCTTGCGCAGACTTTGCAGAGAAGACAGTGCCAGAGGATGAGTATCGGCAGAATATTCCACAGCAATTGCCTTCCTCATGTCCTCATGCGTCTGACACGAACGCGCCGTTTTCCGGGAGAATCATCCCGCCATCGACAACGATCAGCTGGCCGGTAACGTAGCTCGCGCCGTCGCTAGCCAGGAACAACATGGCCTCGGCAACCTCTTCCGGGGTGCCCATGCGCCCGAGCGGTATGAACGATTCGATCCGTCGCATTTGCGCCGCCGTCATCCGGTATTTGTCCAGCGCTTCGGTCCTTACGATGCCGGGTTCGACGCCGTTGACCGTGATTCGATGGGGTGCTAACTCGATGGCGGCGGCACGTATAAATCCGTTGAGGCCCGCCTTGGAGGCAGCATAGGCGGTCGCGCCCGGATAGGCCCGCTGAGCGGTGACAGAGGAAGTGAAGAGGAGCCGACCGCCGCCGTGAGCGCGCATGGAATCCACTACCGATTGGGTGATCCAGACGGCAGCCTTCAGGTTTATCAAGAGGGTGCGGTCGAGGTCGTCGGCAGACAGCTTGACCAACGGAGAGTCGGGGATGAACGCAGCGTTGTGCACCGCAATGTAGATTGGACCCAGCGCCGCGACACCAGCCTCGACCATACCCCTGATCTCCTCAGGACTCGAGAGCTCCGTGCGAACCAGGACGGCGCGACCGCCCAAGGCTGCAATTTCGTCGACGACTTCCTGCCCCTGAGCGGAAGTCCTCGTGGCTACCACGACCGCGGCGCCATGCCGGGCAAACGTAAGGGCGATCGCCCGACCGATACCTCTACCGGAGCCCGTGATCAGGGCTGTCTTGCCGTCCAAAAGCGGCCTAGCATCATGGCGGATCATGAATAAATCTTACCTTCCCGCGAGGCATTGCCGAGAGTATATCAGAATGATAGAGTACGTATACGATCTATCATCAAGAGAGAAATGCCCGGTGGAGAATTCCAAGAAGGTGCTTCCGAGAGCGCGACGACGGCTCGCCGAGATTGAGTCGGAGCTGCGCCCCCTCCTGCCAGATGAAGTGCGAGGTCATTGGCGTCGTGCCTTTCGCGGACCGCCTGATGTGCGCGCCGTGGGTGATCGGATCTACGGCATGTTTCAGGGCGACAACGGGCTGCTGTCGTTGCGCGCCAGCTGGATGGGCCGTATCGAGACGGAAGTCATCGAGATGGCGCTCAGTCTGCTGCACGCGCCGGAAGAGGCAACCGGGAATTTTACGAGCGGGGGATCGGAGAGCATTTATTGCGCGCTTCACGCCATGCGTGAGTGGGCGCGGCAAACGATGCCGCACATCAGCGAACCGGAGGTGGTGGCGCCGTATTCTGCCCATCCTTCCTTCTCCAAGGGCTGCCACTATTTCGGCCTGAAGCTGCGGCGGGTGCCGCTTGCCGAAGACCGGCGCGCTAGCCCCGATGCCCTCACACAAGCGATCTCCGCCAATACGATCGGTCTCGTGGCATCCGCGCCCTGTTGGCCATATGGTTGCTACGATCCAATCCCGGAAATCGCCGAGCTCGCGCGTGAGCGCGGGCTGTGGATGCACGTGGATGCGTGCGTTGGCGGGTATCTGGCGCCCTTCGTAGAGGAGCTCGGTGTCACCCTGCCCGCGTGGGACTTTCGACTCGCCGGCGTGACATCGATTTCTGCCGACCTGCATAAATACGGGTACTGCCCAAAGCCCGCCTCCACGATCCTTTGGCGATCGCCGTCTGTACAGCAGTATCACTGGGTTCATCCCTCCGACTGGCCAGGCGGCTCATACAGTATGACGGGATTCGCCGGCACACGGACGGCCGGGCCCATCTTCGCGGCGTGGGCGGTCCTTCAGTACCTCGGCCGGGACGGGTACCTGGAGCTGGCGCGTCACATCCTGGCCATGAAAGCTCGTCTTCTCGCGGGAATAGATTCGATTCAAGGGCTGCATGCCTGGAAGAACGATCTGATGCCGGTCGTTTTCGAGGCGAACGACCTGGATCTCACGAAAATCAAGGCAGAGCTCACCCGGCTTGGTTGGGCCGTCGTGGGATGCGCGGACCCACCGCTCATTAATATTCCGCTCGATGCGGGAACGACCGAAAAGATAGTCGATACCTTCCTCAGTGATCTCAGCCAAATTGTCAGGGACGTGAGGCTCGGAACCATAGGCGGCTCGGAGGCCCTTCAGTACTGATGTCCAGCGACTTCCAGCCACTCCTCAGAGTTGCATCCCATCATGAACGATCGAGACAGCACCTTAGGCACCTGGCGAATTCCTTCCGAGTTGTCCGAAAAGCTCGCGAGCTACTCTGACTACGGGCAGTTGCGTGCCCTCCCGAAGCATCAGACTCTGTATGAGCAGGGTGAAACCTCCACGAAATTCTATTTTGTCACTAGCGGGCTGATCCAGGTTTCGATCACCCGGGTGGACGGGTCCGAGGTGATCCTGGAGCTGATGGGGCCGCAAACGATTTGTGGGGAAGGTCCCGCCCTCGATGGCCAACCGAGATTCTCACGTGCTGTCTCCGTGCTTCCGACGGAGGTAGTAGAGTTTGATGCGAATAAACTGGCACCGCTATTTCAGCGCGATCCCGATTTTGCGGTCACGCTCTTGCGAGTGGCGAGCCTGAAGCAGCGCGTACTTGCCGTGCGCCTGGAGCATCTGACCTGCCGGGAACCCGAGGAGAGGATAGTCGACCTGCTCGCACGGTTGCGGCAAATGTGCTCAAAGCGTCACGCTGGCGGCGACCTTCTGGCCACCTATCTTACCCACGAGCAGATCGCCTCGATGACGGGCACCTCCAGGGTTACGGTAACCAGAACGCTGGGGCGATTGCGTCAATACGGAATGATAGATATCCTCAACCATCGCATCCTAATCAAGTCATTGTCCTGCGTGGCCTGATGAACTGCTCAATACGTCTACCCGAACCGACCTCCGGTCACGTCGAGTATTGCGCCAGTAACGTACGACGCTTCGTTCGATAGCAGCCAGACGACTGCCTGCGCGACCTCTTTGGGGTCGCCAGGCCTCTTCAGGGGTATCAATGGCGCTAATTCCTTGGCACGGCCCGGCATGTTCACGGACGCGTGCATTTCGGTATCTATGACACCGGGGCGGACAGCATTCACCCGAATCCCTTGCTCCGCCACTTCCACAGCCAGCCCCTTGGTGAACGCATCGACTGCTGCCTTAGATGCTGCATAGTGCACAGCGCCACCCGGCGCGCCGGTCTGCGCCGCGATGGAAGAGACGTTCACGATCGCGCCGCCGTTACCGCCATGCTTCCGGCTCATCCTGAGCACAGCCTCGCGCGCACAGAAGAAGCACCCCATGACGTTTGTGTTCAGCACCGCGTTGAGGATCGGGGCGGTTATACCTTCGACAGCCGCTGCGCCGCCGAGGACACCGGCGTTGTTCACAAGCCCTTGGATTGGGCCGAGTTGCGCCTGCGCGGTCTCGAACAGCTCGATCACCTGATGTTCCCGGCTGGTATCGGCCCGAAGCGCAATAGCCTTCCCGCCGCCCTCCTGAATTGAGCGGACGACCGCTGCGGCATCGTCGGCCCGGTCCCGAAAGCTCACGCATACCGTCCACCCGAGGTGCCCTGCCAGGCGGGCGGTTGCCGCGCCAATGCCGCGGCTCCGCCGGCGTTCTCCGTCCGATAGGTAACGGAGCGGATGCCGTATCGTGGACCTGCGAGATGGATCTGCGTCGGGATGCTCTGGCCAAAAATGAACTCGACGCCGTGGCGCCTGAGCGCCCGGACGATCGAATCGGCGGTGGTCTGTTGGCGACGATTGTCCAATCTGATTCCAGTAATGTTGTATCCCGCTGATTCAGGTCCGCGGAAGCGGGCCGGGCGAGGCAAACGCTCTAATGACGTTCTCGGTGATACGAGAGACGTTGTTGTCGTAGTTGTTGTACGAGAGCGCAGAGCACCACGATATGGACCCGACCGAGAACACTGCGCCGTCGTTCGGGGTCTCGTAGAACACCATCTCCGCCCGGACCTGCGGCCATGTGGTGCCGCCGTAGAGTGACGTTGTGCCACCAACTTCCTCGATGGCAGCTTGATAGGAATCGTTCAACGACGAAGCACGTGCAAGGATTAGCGCGTGCTCGGGTGTCCCCAGCTGATAATCGGCTCGGTCGACTTCGAAGCCGGCCGCGCCATGAGCGGCCACCAGCGTAGGGAAATCACCGATGAGCTCGTCTTCGACGCCGCGGAAGATGAAGCTTGCTCGCGGCTCGTAGCTTGCGGGTAGTCGGCGATACCCGCAGCCGCGATCGAATCCCTGAGCGGCGAATCCCACGCCGACGTAACGCTGAGGTGCACGGCCGCGATCGCGCCAAAGGCCGCCGGGCTCCCCCGTGAGACTCAAATTCTCCTCTCCGGGAGGTGCGGTCCACGTGCGGGTTCCACGCACTCTGCGTATCTCAACCAAGGTCTGGTCGTCGCTGAGAGCTGTCACCCAATAGAGGCCGTTACCGGAAAGGTAGACGAAGCGGCCGCCCCGATTTTGGTAGCCCTCGAGAGCATCCAGCATCCTGCCGGTCCAATACTCTGCATGCGTTCCCGTGATCACAGCGGAGTAGCGGGACAGCGCGGATACACCCTCTCTATCGACGTCGTGATCGGTTAGCACGTCATAGGCAATCTTCCGCTGCTCCAACCAGTCAATGAGATGTAGGTCCGCGCCAAGCTGATGGGGACTGCCGTTCCAAGCGGTGCGGGAGTTTGGCCGCACATTCACCAGCATCGGGCGCAGCATGGTCGCCATTGCCACACCGCTGCCATCGGAATGAGTGTCATACAAGCTGCGAAGGCGATTTGTGGCTACGTAGGCCCGCTCGGCCTGGCAGCACGAAAGATCACGCAGTGGAGTGAAGCTATCAGGAAGAATCGAAGGATCGAGGCTCGAGTTCGCGTATGCCTGGTAACTTACTGTCGGCAAGAGGATGGCAACGGATGCAGCGGAGCGGGATGGTGGTGTGCGCACGACGAATGGTACGTAGTCGCACTGCTCGTCGCAGGTGAGCTTCACCCCATATATCCCACTCGCAAGACCGGGCGGTATCGTGAACTGTAAGCTAGGAGCCCAGCCGGCATCTGCAAGGTCGTCGTCGTGAAGGTAGACTGCGTTGTATTCGTTCGGGACAAGATGAGGGCTCAGATGGCGTCCGCTAAAATTGTGACCCGTAACGAGCCGCCCGGGTCTATTGACAGTCGATGCGTCATAGCCGTTGTCCGAGGCGTCGGGCACCGTTGCAGTGTCCGCCCTTGCCGAAAAGTCCCACCGAGCAAGGGCGCGTGAGACCATGTGACTGTCACCAGTGGCGAGGAGGTCGAGTTCTTCCTCGGTCAAGGCCGTTCCGAAGAAAAGCGGAGTGCTAATCTTTCCGTTGAACGCATCCTCGACCCGATTGGAGCCGCCGCTGCTTTTGAGTCCCGAAGCGCCGATGAGGAGAGGCTGGTCGCCTGCCTCTTCAAACCCCCCATCGATCCGGCCTATGCGCAGTTCCCGTTTCGGATGGTCTGGCGTAAAGTTCTGCAGATACCTGACGATGCGAATGTCTCCATCGGCATCGATGACAAAAGCCACAAAAGTCCAGCGGCGGGTGGGAATTATCCCTGGCAAGACGACTTGGGCGATTGCCCGACCGCTAGCTACGCGCAGGCTGAGCTGCCGCTCTTGCGTAAGCGTAAGCGCGTAGCCGACCGAGTTGCGAGGATTACCGCGTGAGACGACGCACTCCTCTCGAACCTCCAAAGACGTCGGCCATATCCAGGTCGCGAAGGTCAAGGACTGGAGCGCGGGAAGCTTGTCACACGTTATGCATGAACCGAGATGGATGGGTTGCACTGACCCGGTATAAGTGCCCTCGAGCGTACTAGGTATTCGGACCTCTCTGATCGACCTTTGGCCTGAGCCGTAATCACTGCCTGTCAGGCGTACGAGCTCCGCTCGATATTGGGGCGCTTCGCAGCTGACATGAACCGTGAGTGAGTCGCCCGGCATGCCGCTCCATCGATTTGCGTAGCCGGTTACTTTCATATAGAGGGCTGGAATATCAACAGAGGCGATCAGAAGTCTACGGTCACGTGAACACCTACTGTGACAGGTCGCATCACGAAGAAAAACGCCTCGTTGCCAATTTGACTCGGAGGGCTGCCTCCTGTTCGTCCTTTCTCACTGAACAGATTGTCGGAGTAGAGACGCACGTCCCAGCGACCTTCGCGTGCCAGGGAGATGGATGCGTTCCAAACGGTGAAGGCTTTGACGTTAAAGAAGTCCACTGCGCTGGAATTAAAGTCGGAGTGCGCGCTGTCCCGATACGACCCGTCTACGTGATAGGTTAGGGAAAGATCATTCGATAATGGTTGCGAATAATTCAAGGCAACGCTGGCGGTGTTCGCGGGGACGCCAGGCATCGCATTTCCGGTGTAGCCGGTAACGACCTCGGAGAAATTTCTATCGACTTCCGCATTGACGTAACTATAGCTGGCTGAATACGATAATCTTGCGCCAATGTCTCCATCGATTTCAGCCTCTGCACCTCTCGAGGAGGCTTGGCTGCCGTTACCGACAAAGCTGAATCCTGTGGAGGTAAAGCTGTCAAACTGGAAGTCCTTCCAGCTTATATAGTAGGTCGCGAGCGAGTATCGCAGCGGCACATGGGACAGGGTACCTTTGACGCCGAGTTCCCAATTGGTGGATCGGTCGGGTCGGTAGGCAAATGGCGCACGAGGATCCGATTGGGGCGTGCCGGGCGGAGGAAGTGCGTTCGCGCCGCCGTGGCGGAACCCTTGAGACCAGGTGAAATACAGCGTCTGGCGCTCTGCGATCTTGAGTGACGTGTTCGCACGGAAGATTTGGCTATTTACGGAGTCACGATCGGCGACCGTCTCAGGGGGGCCACAGAACGTGAGTTGCTGGCACACGGGAAGTGCAAAGCTCTGGTCCGAGCTATCATGTTGCCAGAACTTTCGGAGTCCGCCGGTCACCTGCCATCGATGCGTGAGATGCCAGGTCAACTCGCCGAACACGGCAGTGTCGCGGAACGTCTCGGAGAACGACTGATCGAATAAATCCAGCCCGGAAATGGAGGGTGTGGGAGTGCCAAAATAGGCTTCAAAAGGATTGAGGGCGGCGACGTAGTCTGCCAGGCCCGGATCGCCGGCGTCTACGAGAGAATAGCGGCGATTTTGCTGCTGAAAATAGCTACCCACTAGCCAGTCGAAGGTGTGGGTCCCAGTCGAAGCGAGACGCAATTCCTGTGTAGCCGCATGCTCTCGCAAGACGGTCCTGCCCGGAACCACAAAGCGCGGATAGCCGAAGTAGTACTGGTCGGCCAGGAAGAGCTGATATACGCCACCGTCGCTCTCGAGAGCCTTCTCTTGCGTTTCGTACCAGGATGTTGAAGAAGTGAGGGTGGCGAAACCGAGATCAGCCTCGATGTCGAGGCCGGCGACATCTGTTCTCGAGGTCTGCGGGTTGAGAATTGCGGTAGAGGCATCGTAGGAGCCATTTCCGGGAAACAAGGGGTTGTCGGCCTGACGGTCGCCGACCGTCGTACGCTGGTAATTGTAATGAAGGGTTGCCGTAAGGTTCTCGCCGAGGCGCACGGCCAGCGCCACCCGCCCATAGGTTTCATCCGAGGAGTTCGTGTGGCGCATGGTGTGCCGGATCAAACGGGTATCTGGCGAGAGTATTGGGCCGGTGATTTCAGGTGTTCCTGTGGCATCGGGGGTTGCCAGATTGTTCTCGGTGATGAAACCAGCAAGGCGATCCTGACCACCTGCGATCCGCAGAGCGACGGATGAGCCGATTGGAAGGTTAACCAGTCCGTAGACGGAGTGATTTAACCCGCCAGATTTCTCCGTAGAGGAGAGATCCGCCTGCGCCTGCGCCGAGAAGGCCCGGAATTGCGGACGATTCGGTATGAAGCGGACCGTCCCTCCGAGCGATCCGGAGCCGTACAGGGTTCCCTGCGGCCCGCGCAGGACTTCGACCCGTTCCAGATCAAAGAGCTTGAGGTTGAAGAAAAGGGGCGTCTCGCCCAGATACGTAGAGACGGGTGCCACCGCAAAGTGCGCATTGTCGATGCCGTTCATGCCATCCGCGTTCAGGCCCCGAATGATGAACTGATTGTTATTGCCTGAGGCACGTGGTCCTTGGTCGACGTCCACGAGGCCGGCGACGCTTTCGGAAAGCCGCGCAAGATTGTCTATGCCGGATTTTTGCAGCTCGTCTGATGTGATCGCAGAGATGTTGTAAGGGACGTCGGAAAGGGCCTGTGATCTTCGGGTCGCCGTCACTGTGATTTGCTGCAGCACCGCGACGTCCTCCTGGGCCAGGGTCAATCTGCCGTGCAAGATGGCCGACACGGCGGCGGAAACGGTGAGCAGGTAACGTGCGTTCTTGGAAACAGCCATTGGCTCTTCCTGGTGTATTAGGATCGTGACCGATTCAAGCACAGGCCCGCTCGGCGATATGTGCCTGGCGATACAGGGATAGGTGCATGAAGCGTCGGAACCCTTCGCTAGCGGTATAGCACCCGAATCGAGGTGTATTCTTCGAGCCCATGCCGGCCGAATGAGACACCGATTCCGGAGGACTTGATCCCGCCAAAGGGCACATCCGGGCGCACGTCGCCGTGGCGGTTCACCCATACGGTCCCGCATTCGAGGCGCGAGGCGAGCTCCCAGGCACGCGCTTCGCTGCCCGACCATACCGATCCTCCCAGTCCGTACGGGGATGCATTCGCCTGTTCGACGGCTTCGTCTACGTCCCGGAACAGAATAATCGGGAGAACAGGCCCGAATTGCTCCTCGTCCACGATGCGCATGCCGCTTCGTGCTTCTGCAAGCAGAGTTACTGGGTAGAAGTTGCCCGCATTCCCGCTTCCGCGGGATCCTCGCAGAAGCACGCGGGCTCCTCCTGCAGAGGCAGCCTCGACCATTTCTTCGAGCCTTAGCATTTGAGACCGGGTCTTCACTGGACCGAGCTGGGTGCGCTCATCGAGACCATCGCCCAGGCGCACCTGAGCCGCGTATTCGGTCAATGCCCTGCACAGCGGCTCGTAAATGGGCTCAGCCACATAGAGGCGCTTGAGGGCGGCGCATGTCTGACCGCTATTGATGAAGCTGCTCCAGAAAAGTCTCTCCACGATTGCGCGGGGATCGACGTCGGGTAACACGATGCCGGCGTCGTTGCCTCCGAGTTCCAGGGTCATGCGCTTGATGGTGGCTGCCCCAGCCATCATGACTTTGCTTCCCGTAGGAGTCGAACCCGTGAACATCACCTTGGCGACGTCCGGGTGCGCGGTAAGGAGTGGCGCCAGCTCATCGTGTCCGGTCACTGAGTTAATAACCCCTGCCGGGAGCTCAGGAGCAATGGCTTGCACGAGCCGGAGGGTAGAAAGCGGTGTGAGGGGAGAAGGCTTTATTACGACAGTGTTGCCGGCGCGAATGGCCGGCAAGAGGTGCCAGGCTGCGATCAGAATGGGCCAGTTCCACGGTGTGACTGAGGCAACCACACCAAGGGGTTGCCTATGGATCTCGATACGCCCCTGGCTGTCGTTCTGCACGGTTTCAGGGCGAAGCTCGAGAGTGGCTGTGTGCCGGGCCCAAGCTTCTGCGCCGGAGACCTCGAAGCGCGAGCCTAGACCGTTCAGGGGCTTTCCCTGCTCGCGCGTGAGCAGCTGGGCGAGCTCTTCGGCGCAGGCATTTATTCGGTTGGCAATACGCTGGCACGCGTCCCGTCGTACCTCATCCGAGGTGGATCGCCAGGAGCCGAAAGCTTTGTGCGCCGCGTAGACGGCTGCTTCGAACTGTTCTCGGGTTGCGGCCGGCGCCATCCCTACAGTCTCGCCGTTGGCGGGACTCACGACCGCAAAGTGCTCGCGGCCGGAAATGCCCTCGCCGTCGATAAACATTTGGAATTTGCTCATGGGACGGGACCTCTTCGCCAGAAGGCTCGCACGCTGGGTTTTCACCGATTTCAAATGAATAGCCAATAGCATATCTCTACCGATATGATAGAGAAAGGACACACACTCTCATTTGCACGGTTGGCCGGCGCGAGGCTAAGGCTGCTCAAAGAGCTCTATGCAGACCGATCCATCTTCCTTGCTCATCAAAAACGCTCGCGTGCTCACGCTTTGGCCCGAACGTCCGCGTTGCGACGCGATCTTGTTCGAGGGCGGTCGAGTGAGCTGGCTGGGCAGCAGTGAGATGGCTCCGCCGGCGAGCCGCACCCTGGACCTGAGAGGACGCGTGGTTCTTCCAGGTCTCATTGATGCGCACAGCCACCTGTATTGGCTGGCTCAGGACAGATTGCACCTGAACCTCGCGGCCCAGGATATCAGGAACATTTCAGATCTCTTGGAGACGCTCAGAGCTGAAGGGAGTGGGAAGGACGACGATGAATGGGTATTTGCTGTCGGGCTCAACGAGATGCGCTTGGTGGAGCGGCGGCTGCCCACTCGAGATGACCTGGATCGGGTGAGCAAGAGACGCCCAATCGTGCTCAGAAGGGCATGTGGTCATGCCGCCGTGGCCAACTCAGCGGCGTTGGAGTTCGCGGAGATCGGCGACCGGTCCCTTGATCTGCCTGGTGGCATCATCGAGCGCGAGGGCGACAGACCCAACGGCATTCTTCGTGAAATGGCGGCAGAGCGCGTCTTGCGGGCGGCGCCCGTACCGCCAAGAGACTTGATGGCCGCCTCGCTGCGATCGGTCGCCGAGGAGTGCCTGGCTTGCGGCATTACCGGTGTGACGGAAGCGGCCGTGGGATTCACAACGAGCCTCAGTACGGAGTGGTCGGTATGGGCGAGCCTGCGTCAGAGCGGCGATTTTCCGTTGCGCATGGCATTTATGCTGAGGCCCAATGCCGCCGAGCCGGTGCCGCCTGAGGTTTCGCGGACCGGGATCGATCTGACCTGGCAGGTTGATACTCTCAAATTCTTTGCGGATGGAACGATTGGAAATCGGAGCGCAGCATTCTCAGCTCCCTATGCCGGCCCTTCTTGTGCCTGCGGACTGTTGATGCACGCTTCTGGAGACTTCGCCAGTAGCGTCAAGGACGCGGTGGAGGACGGCTGGAACGTAGCCGTTCACGCGATAGGTGATCGAGCGATCGACCTGTGCGCTCAGATCTTCGAGCAGCTTCGTAAGATGGGTGCACTCACGACTCGTTTGCGAGTGGAGCATCTGGCTATGCCATCTCTGGCGGCTTTAAGAGCGCTGAGTCAGTCGAAGGCGATCATAGTCACACAGCCTTCGTTCGTCAGGGACCTGGGCGATGGCTTCATCGGCGCACTGGGGATAGACCGCGCCTGCAAGCTCTACCGTGGCCGGTCGCTCCTCGATCACGGGCTGACCGTCGCGGCTAGCTCTGACGCTCCGGCTGCCTCTCTTTCGCCGTTCGTGGGAATTTCCGCAGCGATGACGCGAACCACACGTGGTGGCTGGACGCTGAGTGCGGATGAATGCCTTACGGCGCACGAAGCTCTGCTTATGTACACAAGTGGAGCGGCGGAATCGGCAGGACATGGAGACACACGTGGCCTGCTGCGGCCGGGCGCTGCCGCGGATGCCATAGTTGTCGACACTGACCCGCTCGAGTCCAGCCCTGCTCAAATTGCCGCGACGAATGTTGAGGTGGTAATCATAGGGGGAAGGGTGGTGTATCAATCGAAGCGCTAGCGGCGGTAGGTATCGCCGGATACGCAGCGTCGAATACAGAAACGGTATCGTGCTGCGTATGGTAAACGAAGACCAATTGCCCCAAGGCGATAGCGCGCTGTTCAGGGCGCTGATGGGTAGATATGCCACCGGGGTTTCGCTAATTGTTACGTCGACTCCAGACGGTCCCCGAGGCCTGACGGCGAACTCCCTCACGTCGGTGAGCCTGGATCCGATGCTCATCCTGTTCTGTCTTAACAACGGATCCCGGACCGGCGCTTATATTCGTCAGAGTCGCCGGTTCTCCGTGAACATACTGGGTCGGCATCAGGAGAAATTGTCACGTCTGTTTGCCGGCGAGAAGTGTCCAGCATCCACCGCTGTTGAGTGGGTCCAATTCAGAGGCGCGCCAGTGTTGGCCGACGCCGAGGCCGTGCTTCTGTGTGATCTGCGGGAGGAGCACAGGGGCGGCGATCACTCCATCATGATTGGCGCCGTGACGGCCATGACGGGGCGCCAGTTGCCGCGGGCCCCGTTGATTTTTTATCGAGGCAAGTACAGCACCGTCGCCCCATCAATCACCCACGAAGAGTAGAGGCCAGTATGAACAGAGCTCACAATCCTGAAACGATCGCACCGCCGTACAAGAACATTTACTCCCATGCTATCGAGGTGTCTGGTGACGCGCGCACGCTTTATCTTTCTGGCTCGCTCGGTGTCGCACGAGACGGTACTGTCCCGGAAGGCATCGAGAGGCAGTCGGAGCTGGTCATGGAGAATATGGCGGCTGTCCTCGCTTCGGCCGGCATGGGTTTCGGTGATCTCGTCAAGATGAACGCCTTCGTGCTGAAGGTGGAGTACGTTCCGGTATTCGCCGCAGTGCGGGCACGGCATCTCGCCGGGGCGCGACCGGCGATGACGACCGTGGTAGTGCCCGCGCTGGCGGCGCCAGGCTGGCTGATCGAGGTTGACGCGGTTGCGGCGCGCGCTGGTCAGATCCAAGGAAGATAGAGGTGCCGCCCGTGACTGCCGATCATACATTTGCAGCCAAGCCAACGGCTGATGAGCTGATCGCGCGCGCCAAGGACATGCTGCCCGCGCTGCGGCAGCGGGTGGTCCAAACCGAAGCGGACCGTAGGATATCGGCGGATACCGCTCGGGCCCTGATAGACGCGGGATTTTTCAATATCGTCCTGCCGCGCAAAAGCGGTGGGTACGGTATGCGCCATTCGGTCCTCTGGCAGGTTGCCAGAGAGATCGGGCGCGGGTGCGCCTCCACCGGATGGATTCTGGGCCTGATCGGAATTTCACCCTGGATAGTGGGATTCTTCGGAGAGAGAACGCAGGAAGAAGTGTTCTCAGGTGGCAATCCCATTGTTCCCGTGATGACGGGAGGTGTCGGGCGGGACATCAGGGTAACTCGCCTGAATGAGGGTTACGAGCTCAGCGGCACTTGGCGCTATGGCTCGGGCGTCGACCTTTGCAAATGGGCAATCGTGATGGCTCCGACGCCCAGCGGTGAAGCGGGAGGGCGCCCGGACCTGAGGCTATTCCTGGTTCGCAAAGAAGAACTGGAGATAGATCACGAGAGTTGGAACGTTCTCGGCATGCGCGGCACTGGAAGCAAGACCGTGCGAGTTCGATCGGTGCGGGTCCCGTTGAGCCGATCTATTTCTTGGACGGCGGCGCAGGCGGGGGAGTTTCCCGGCCGGGAGGTCAATGAGGATCCCATGTATCGCATGCCGGTGAACGCGCTATTCGCCATGTCAGTCGTCGCGCCGATCGTCGGCGCCGCATGCGGTGCCCTGGACTACACCGTCAGTCTGCTCGAGAGCCGGTTTCGGCAGGGCACCGGCCGGGAACAGAGATCGGAGAGTTTTACGCAGATTGAGATAGGGCAGAGCGCGGCAAGCGTGGAAATGGCATTTGCGCTTCTGGTTTCCGACTCAGATGAAATGTGGGATGTGGCCTGCGCGGGCCGCGCCTTTTCGATCGCTGACCGGGCGCGCTACCGGGCTCACTGCTCGTTGATCTGTCGGACCGCCCTGAGTGCCGTGGATCGGCTGTCCGCGTTGGCGGGGGGAGATCTCATCGTGAGCGGCAACCCCCTCGAGCGCTCGTTTCGCGACCTGCACGCGATGTCCACGCACTTTCTCATGCAGGCGGACGTCACGGGGGAGGTCTATGGTTGCTCGTTGCTCGGTCTCGATCTCCCCGAGCATGCCCGCATCTGAGAGAGCCACACAGCCATGAGCGAGCGGATGCCAAGCGTCGAGGCGAATACCTGCGGTGCTCTCGTTTCGAGATACCTGGAAGCGATGCAGACCGCCGATCTGGAAGGGGTTCGGGCGGTCACCGAGCCCGGTGCCCGCCTCGAATACCCGGGCCCTGTGGCATTTACGGATCCCGCCGAGGTACTTTCCTGGGCTAGCGGACGGCATCAATGGGTGCGGCATACGGTCGAACGGTGTGATGTCGTTCCCGAACAGGCGGAAACGGTCGCCTACGCGGTCGGAACTCTGAGGGGAGTCTGGAAGAACGGCTCACCATTTTCCGACGTGCGCTTCATTTATCAGTTTCGGATCCGCGGCACAAACATCGTCGAAGCCCGCCTGTGGAGCGACGTCGCCGAAGTTCTACGCAGAGCAGCAACCACCAAGTAGTCTCGATGACGGAGTCGCAAGATGGCTAAAGCCTTCGCATCCCAGAATGACCTCGCTGAAAAGACGGTGACTTTCAGTGATCTCGGCAGTGGATGCTACGCGTATACCGCAGAGGGTGATCCGAACACTGGCATCGTCGTTGGCGATGACGGTGTACTCGTCGTGGATACACAAGCGACACCCGTGATGGCGAGCGCTGTAATCGAGCGGGTCCGAGGCGTCACCGATAAGCCTATTAAGCATATCGTGCTCTCGCACTATCACGCGGTACGGGTGCTGGGCGCGTCCGCATACCACGCGAATAATGTGATCTGCTCACGCGCGACTCGCGATTTGATTTGCGAGCGCGGCGAGCAGGACTACGCTTCCGAGGCGGGCCGCTTCCCGCGGTTGTTCCGTGCAGTCGAATCCATCCCCGGACTTACTTGGCCAACCCTGACATTCGAGGGTAGGTCGCAACTCTGGCTTGGCTCCCAGGAAGCGCAGATTCTGCAACCCGGGCGGGGACACACTAAAGGGGACACCATTGTCTGGCTGCCGCGCAGCGAGATCCTGTTCGCGGGAGATCTGGTCGAATTCGGGGCTACGCCGTACTGCGGAGACGCATACTTGAGTGACTGGCCCGTGACCCTCGAGTGTCTGGCGGCATTGCGTCCCCGCGTACTGGTCCCCGGCAGAGGCAACGCCTTGATCGGCTACGACACGTGTCGCCTGGCGATCGAGCAGACGAAAAGCTTTGTGATTGCGCTGCGGGAGAGTGTGCTCAAGGGATTCGAGCGTGGCTTTGCGCTCAATCGGATATACAAAGACAGCTGCGATCGCCTCCGCGCCGAATATGGCTCATTTGCCATCTTCGACCACTGCATGCCATTTAACGTGAGCCGGGCGTACGACGAGGTATGCGGAATCGAGACGCCACGAATCTGGACGGCGGAGCGGGACCGCGCAATGTGGGCGGCACTCGAGATGTAGCCAGTGCGGACCGTGCCTCTAGCGCGCTAGCGCATCGCTTCGATGTCGACCTCGACCAGATATTCCGGTTTCCCGAGGCCAGCCACGAGCACCAGGGTCCAAGGGGGCAGGTATGGGCCCACTCGCTGCCGGTGCACGGCGACATAAGTTGCTATGTCACCGCGATTGGTCAGATAGGACGTCACCTTGGTAAGGTCAGAGACGGTCATGTCGGCCGCGGCCAGAATCGCTTCGATGTTAGTCCAGGCCTGTTCTGCCTGCTCGCGGAAATCCGAGGATAGGCTGCCGTCCGGCCGTTCACCCATTTGTCCGGCTGCGCGCAGGAGCCGATTCGGCGCAGAGATCACCACCGCGTGGTGATAACTGCTCGCTGGCTTGGCTATCTCGGGCGGATTGACAATGGTACGCAAGTGAACTCTCCGCACTCAGATGAGGGGCTGGCGTCAATGATCAAGCAAGAGCAGTCGTAATCGCTGTATCCCGGTGTACAGACTCAGCGTGCGCGAGAGGACCGAGTTTAAGTCGCGGACATCTCCCAGCTCTTGAATAGGAGGCGTATTTGGCGGGACAGATCGCCGATGACTGCTTCTGTGGGCAGCGACCGGTCGAGTGCCAACCGCAGGTATTGGTGGTAAAAGACGGCGAAGATGACCGTGATCATATCTTCGACGGAATGCCGTTTGGGAATGCGCTTCGAATTTCTATAGTGCACCAGCATATCCCGGATCGTTTCCTGCAGCTCCCGGTCGGACGAAGTCACGACCTGATCGGTCTCGGTGTGCCCGGTCGGGATGAGCAGCCACAGACGCGTTTGGCCGCGGATCTGTGTGCTCGGCATGCGATGCATTTCAAATACGGCGGTGAAGAGCCGCACGAATCCTTCGGCCGGCTCCAACGGCAAAGGCGTAATGGCCTTTCTTGCCCTTTCCTTCACGGCATCGATATCCCTCCGTGACAGGGCCGCCAACACTCCCTCTTTACTCTTGAAGTAGCGAAAAACGGTGGCCACTCCTACGCCCGCTGCGTCGGCCAAGGTACTCATGGTCGTGGCTCGATAGCCTCGCGTGAGAAACAGCTGGCTCGCCGCATCGAGTATCGCATCGCGACCTAGAAGCCTGGCGCGCTGTCGCAATGAGGGGGAAGGCAAGCCCCCTGCATGCGCTTGGCTGACCGTTGGCGATGCAACCTGCCGTTTCATCTCAGACAATGATACTCCCCTCTCTACCCACTCGGCATACACTCGTAACCGCCCGAGATTTTCTCGGCACGCGCACGCATCGGTTCCTTAGCCACGGTATCACCGGATACATAAGCGAGCAAGAAACCGGCTTACCCTTGAGGCAGCGTACGTCGGGAATGCCGCACCGCTGAATGATCGACGTTCAAATTGGGGGCGAACGATGAAAAGAGCTCGATGGCCCTGGTGGCTCGCGTGCCTGCTCCCAGGTCTTGCGCTTGCAGTGCCGCCCGCATTCCCGGGCGCAAAGTCCGACTATCGCGCGTGGGTAGCGGCAGAGCTCCCCGGTGCGCCGGAGGGACTCACCGTCGACCAGAACGGACGCCTGTTCGCGGCCGTTGCGGCGACAGGTCAGATATTTCGACTCAAGGATAGAGGGGGCGTACGGTATATCGCGACCGTTCCCGATAAGGCTTTGGGGCGTGTCGGCCGTACTTGGGGATTGAGCTTCGATCGAGCCGGGTATCTGTATGCGGCATACGTGTGGCATTACACCGAGTCTGAGGAAATGGATCCTCTGCACCTCGGTTGCCGGAATTCCAAAGACGTCTACACGGGTGTATATCGCATCGACGTACGCACGGGCAAAGTCACTCCATGGTTAACGAAGCGCGGGGGCTGGCCAATATGCTTTCCGGATGACATTGCGAGTGATTCCGCCGGGAATCTCTATGTCACCGATCTGACATTGTCCGGCATCTGGAAGGTGACCCCAGACCGCCACTTCAGCCTTTGGTCGAGCGATCCACTGCTGCAATGGCCACCCCCGCCTTACGACGAGGTCCCCGAGGGCGCCAATGACCTGGCTCTGTCTGCCGACGGGCGCAGCCTATACGTCGTCACTGACGGGGCGCCGATGCTGCTGCAAATTCCGGTGCAGGCGAATGGCTCTGCGGGGCGCCCTAGAGTCATCGCCGAGGGCCTGAGCGCGCTCGACGGCATCACGCTAGATGAGCGCGGCAACATCTATGTGAGCGAAATACTGCGCAGCGATATCAGCGCATTCTCTCCGGACGGGCAACAGAGAGTTCTTGTCGCTACAGCGGCAACGGCACCGCTAGTCAATCCCACGAGCCTGGTCTATCGCAGCGGCGTGCTCTGTGCTGCGAACCTTGGTTGGCATCACGTTCCGGAGCCGCACAGCGTTACCTGCATGAGCGGATTTCACCGACCGAAGCAATAGCGCACTCACGAAAAAGGGCCTCGGAGAAGAAGATCACATGTCACCAGCAAACGTTGCTCTTACATTTGCTTCTCTGTTAGTACTGGTCACGCTTTCGATGCCGAAGGCTGCGGCTGACGCGCAGGCGACCGTGGGGCTGCATGAGATCATCGTCACTGCTGAGAGGCGCTCACAGGACCTGCAGCAGGTGCCGATGTCGATCGCGGCGATCACCACTGCGTCCATTGCCCGAGAGGCGATAACGAACTTCTTCGATTATGCCAATAAGGTACCAAATCTATCTTTTGAGATGACGGGCGATGGAGTCGGCAACTCGCGCACCATCTCCATTCGCGGCATCTCCGGGGACGGTGTCACCGGTTTTTACATCGATGATACACCGGTACCTGAATCGCTCGATCCTCGCATCATCGACATTTCGCGCATTGAGGTGCTGCGAGGACCGCAGGGAACCCTGTACGGGGCGCGGTCGATGGCCGGCACGGTACGCATTATCACCGAGGCTCCTGACTTCGAGCGGTTCTACGGTCATGCGGATGCGAGTGCGGGTGATACTGAGCATACCGACCGCGCGAATTATACGGGCGAAGCCGTCGCAAACATTCCGATAATCAAAGACCGTGCGGCATTGCGTGTCTCGGGTTTCTATGACAGCGAGGCTGGATGGCTTACGCGGAGCTTTTGTACCGATCCGGCGACGGCCGGGATTACCTGCTTTCCGCAGAGTCACGAGTCCTCGGTCGTCACTACGGTAGACAATATCGCGGCCACCCAGACCTACGGCGGGGCGGCTTCGATAACGTTCAAAGTGAACAGCAACCTGACTGTCACGCCGCGCGTTATGATCCAGCGTGCGAGCTACAACGGCTTTCCCATGGCCGACGTTCTGACGGAACACAACGATATCGGTTACCCATATCCCGCAGGCTCGGAGTCTTACGCGCTTCCGCCTCTGGTGCCCAGCGACCTCAATCAGGGCCGATTCTTCAATATCGCGGAGGGCGGCTACGACGACTGGCACCTCTACAGCCTCGATGCCCGGTGGAAGCTGGGGCTGGGGTCGCTTGTCTGGTCGACGGCGTACTTCGATCGCAAGGTATTTGAGACCGAGGACCAGACCGACTCTGTGTGGGACACCTTGCTGCCTGCCGTCGCGGCTACGCCGGGCTTCAACCTGCCGCTGCCGATTCGAAGCCCGATCAGCGAGCTAAAGGACTACCAGCAATTCGTACAGGAGGTTCGCTTTGTGTCGGCGCTCTCGGGGCCGGTCCAATTCGTAGCCGGGGTCTACTATTTCGATCTACACGGGGCCATACCGATCGCCTCCGAGTTTCCGCCGGCATTGGCTCCGGGATATGGGGCACTGCTGACAGCGGCAGACACCTGCAGCGTGGTCGGCCTGTGCCCGGACCCAAACAGTCCTGACAGCACCTTCGGCATGCACTACCGTACGGACAGCAAAGAGCCGGCAGCCTACGGACAGGTGTCGTATCAGGTGACGCATGCACTAAAGGCAACGGGGGGAGTGCGGTGGAGTCAGGATCAGACAACGTCTGGTGGATACGAGGACGGTTCCGTGGTGCTGTCCCCGGGAGGTCCTGGCGAGCTCGTGGATCCGAACAGCACGCTGAGGCAAGACTCCGTTACGCCGATGGCCCAGCTCCAATATCAGCTCCGGCCTGACCTCATGGTGTATACGATGGCGGCGAAGGGCTTTCGGCCGGGCGGGCTCGTGCCCTCGGTTCCCTCGGCAATCTGTGGCGCCGAGTTGCCTCCTGGGCTGACAGTCCAGGATACCCGGAAGTTCGGATCCGACTCTCTTTGGGATTACGAGATCGGTACGAAATCAGACTGGTTCGACCGGCGCCTGCAGGCCAATGCGGACGTATTTTACATCGACTGGAACAACATCCAGCAAGTCATCCTCCTGCCCTGTGGATTTTACTACCGCGCCAATGCGGGCGCGGCGGTGAGCAAAGGCGCAGAGCTCGAGTTGAGTGCCCGTCCCATCTATCCACTTGAGCTATCGGCTGGCATCGGCTACAACAGTGCTAGGATTACGCAAACATCTACGTTTTCGCCGCAACGGGTCGGTGATCCTGTGTTTGACGTACCGGACTGGACCGGCGAGGCGTCCGCGGCCTGGACTCAGGAATTATCGCCGCAATGGACAGTAGTGGCGAGCGTGGATTACGCGTACACCGGCGAGCGGCATAGCTCTAATAACCTCAACAGCGCCGATGGTCTCTTTGGGACGAGGCTGCTGCCGCATTATCAGCTGGTAGACGCGCGCCTCGCATTCGATCACGACGTTTGGGAATTTGCGATCGTCGGTAAGAATCTCACTAACGAGTACGCGGACCTCGGCGACAGTCGCTCGATTTCTTCCGCCAGGCCGTCCGCGTCTGCTGATGAATCAACCCCGTACGGTCGAGCTCGAAACCAGAGTGTCGTTTTGAGGTTTCGTTGGAGGACGTGATGTCAAGGTGGGCGAGCGCGCGGAGAGGTGTTTCGACTTGGCGGCTGGGGGCGCTCTGGTGTGCGTTGCTCCTGCCGTGCCTGGCGGCGGCGAGTCCGCCCCTTCCGAGCGAACCGATGAGCACTGAAGTTCTGCCGTCGGCGGCGGAACCGCACTGGGTGTGGGTCAACGACGTTGCGTTTTTTCACATGCCCGACGGAAGGGCAACGCTCGTCGACGGAGACACGGGAAAAATGCTCGGCATGCTGAGCACAGGTTACGGGTTCAACGGATTGGTGATCCCCCGGAAGGGGAATATCATCTACTCGCCTGAATCGTACTACTCGCGGGGCACTCGCGGTGTGCCTACGGACATCGTTGCGCTCTACGACGCGCACCGGTTGGCGCCGGAGGGGGAAATTCCGATTCCGGCGAAGCGTGCTGCGGTCATGCCGATGCGGAGCGCTGCGGCGCTGACCGACGATGGCCGATTTCTGCTCATTTACAATTTCACGCCGGCGCAGTCAGTGACAGTGGTGGACGTGCGCGCGCGGCGGTTCGTCGGAGAGATCAGCACGCCGGGGTGTGCTCTGGTCTATCCCACCGGACGACGCAGCTTCTTCTCGATCTGCGCGGACGGTGCGCTGCTCGAGGTGCGGGTCGATGATGCTGGACGGGCGACGAAGCTGAAGCGCACGGCAGAGCTGTTCGACCCCGAAAGGGATCCGCTTGCGGAAGAGGGGATTCGCAGCGGCAATGAGTGGTGGTTCACCTCGTTCCACGGATGGGTTTATCCACTAGAGCACACGCCGCAGGGGATGCGCCTTGGGCGGCGGTGGTCACTATTTATTCCGGCCGAGCGGGCGCAGCACTGGCGCGCCGGCGGGTTGCAGTATGTGGCACTCGACCGGCGGACGGGCCGACTCTATGTGATCGTGCACCAGGGTAATCTCGCTACCCACAAGGACCCGGGCAAGGAGGTGTGGGTGTACGACCTCGGAAAGCGCCAGCGAGTGCAGCGGATCCGGCTACGCCAGCAGGCGGGCTCGATCCTCGTGACGCAGGACGACGATCCAATCCTTTTTACTTGCTTTCTTGGTAGCCCTGCGCTCCAAGTCTACGATGCCCGTAGCGGTAGATACCTGAGAACGGTCGCGAGCATCGCGGAGACACCGACCATTATGGTTCCCCCCTGAGGAGGTCAGATGTATCCGCTCGATCCGGTCGTGCGTGCGATTATCTTCAGCGGGTTCGCGCTGCTCTTTGCGTTTGCCGGCTCGCACAAGCTGGCCGCTCGCGCGGAATTCGCTGCGACGCTGGCAGACTATCGTGTGCTGCCTGCGAGCCTCGAGTCCGCGGCATCGTTCCTCATACCCGGCTTAGAGGGGCTCATTGCCGCGGGACTCCTGATCCGCCGCGTGGGCGGGCCGGCTAGCCTAGCGGGTGTAGCGCTGCTGCTAGCGTATGCGGCGGCGATAGGGCTGAATCTCCTGCGGGGCCGCCGCCAGCTCGAGTGCGGCTGTCTCGGGCCGCACAGCAGCAGTGTCGTTTCTGCGGGTCTCGTCTGGAGGAACATGCTTATGGCGCTCGCCCTCGTCACGGCTTGGGTCATCAAGTGGAGCACCCGACCCATGGGTTGGCTGGATGTCGGCACCGTGCTCTTTGCCTTGTGCGGGCTCGCGCTGGTTTACCTGGCGGCGAACGGGCTTCTTGCGATAGCGGCTCGCCGCCTTCCTCAGAGAGGTTAGAAGCCCGATGGTATATGCATTGCTCGTATCCAATCTGATCCTCTGGGCGGTGCTCATCGCCTTGACACTGGTCGTTCTCGCCCTTGTTCGCCAGATCGGCGTTCTGCACGAGCGAATCGCGCCGGCCGGCGCGTTGCTCCTCGAGCGGGGACTGAAAGTCGGGGAGGCGGCGCCCGTAGTCTCCGTAGTCGACCTCAATGGGCACGGCCGCTCGATCGGCGCGGCGTCAGAGGACGGGCGGACCACGCTGATCGTGTTCGTCTCGCCTACCTGTCCAGTATGCAAAGCGCTGCTGCCAGTTGTGAAGGCGAGCAGGCGCAGCGAGCACCAGTGGCTCGAGGTCATTCTCGCGAGCGATGGCCCGGATGAGGAGCAACGGCGGTTTGTCGCCTCACACGGTCTGACTGAGATTCCCTACGTGCTTTCGGCGCCGCTCGGGATGGCATATCAGGTCGGGCGGCTACCATTTGCCGCGCTGATCGACCCGGCGGGTATCCTGCGAGCGCGGGGTCTTGTTAATTCCCGGGAGCACCTAGAGAGCCTGTTTGAGGCGCAGCGCCGCGGAGTCGCCTCGCTGCAGCAGTTCTTTGAGAGCCGCGCGGACTCGCAGGCCGCCTGAGGGGGTGAGAGCATGAGTTGGCTGGATTCTCTGTGTGAGCGGTCTGCGCGGCAGATGGCGCGGCGCGTTTCCCGGCGCAGTGTCCTGGGTAATCTCGGTACGATGCTAGTCGGCGCTTCACTCGTGCCGTTGTTGCCGATTGCGCGTGGCTCCGAGGCGCGGCGCGCCTCCGGTCAGGCGAAGGACGATCCGGGCGACCCGACGCAGTGCGATTACTGGCGTTACTGCGCTATTGACGGCTTCCTGTGCAGTTGCTGCGGCGGTTCGCAGCACAGCTGCCCTCCGGGCACCGAGCCTTCGCCCACCACCTGGATCGGTACCTGCCACAATCCAGGCGACGCCCGCGACTACATCGTTTCCTACAATGATTGTTGCGGCAAGAGCAGCTGCGGGCGCTGCCTCTGCAACCGCAACGAGGGCGACATGCCGCTCTACGAACCGTTCCGCTCCAACGACTACGACTGGTGTGCCGGTGCGCAGGCGGGCATCCCCTACAACTGCTCGATATCGCGCATCATCGGAGTTTCCAAATGACCGAGTGCTCGCGGCCAGCGGCCGCGAACGTGGGCTCGCTCGTGTGCCTATCCGCCCTGTGTCTGGTGCCCATGGGCTTGCTACCCACGGCGACTGCTGATCCCCGTACTGACTACATGCTCGATTGCATGGGCTGTCATCGGGCCAACGGGGCGGGCGTCCCCGGGAAAGTCCCCGATATGCGAAGCTCACTAGTCCTGCTGTCCGGTACGCCAGAGGGGCGTCGCTACCTCGTGGAGGTTCCCGGTGTGGCGCAGGCGCCGCTTTCGAGCGCTGCGCTCGCACACCTCCTCAATTGGATGGTCCACCATCTGAGCGCCGCCGCTGCGCCGCGGAGCTTCAGGCGATTCACGGAAGAAGAGGTGGCGGCCTATCGCAAGATTCCTCTCGTGGACGTGATCGACGTACGGCGGCGGCTGCTCGCCGCGGCAGCGAAGCAACCCGCCGGACGATGATCGAAAGCGCGTCGAGCGGGCTAGGAACCTTCACGGTGGTTCTCAGACCTGCGTCGCAGGGGCGCGCGGCAGCGTCTTTGAGGCTGAGGATCAGGCCTTCGATGGCTCGAAAGTGTTCTCCAGAAACCATAGAGAGCATCGTTACTGCAATTGGTACTCAACGCTCACGCCAAAGGTGCGCGGTACATTCCAGATCTGCAGTACATTGATCGGCGACTGATCGAATACGTCCACCAGGTAGCGCTTATCGGCCAGATTGCGCCCCCAGATGCTCACGGTCCAAATGTCTTCGAGAGATGCGACTCCGATACGCGCATTCAGGATGCCGAAGCCGCTCTGGTAACCGAGGGCAGGCACCGCTTGCGTCAGGCGAAAGCGTACGCCGCTCTGGGCGCGGCCGTCCACCTGCAGCTGGAGCTTCAAAGGCCACGCGCCGAGCGGCAACTCATAGCGTACAACCGCTCCGAGCGTCGCCTTCGGGGCGTTAGACAGGCCTTCGCCGGCGAACGGCCCGGATGTGATGAGCGTATGGAGCAAGTTGGCGTTTATCTGCAACTCCAATCCGCGAAGAGGGCGCCACGCTGAATCGATTTCCAAGCCATAGCTGCGTGCGTTACCTGCGTTCGAGAGAATTTGTAAGGGGATGCCCGTCGAGCTATTCTCAACAAGCTGCGCCTGAAAGTCCCGCCACCAATAGTCGTACACGGCTGCATCCAGCATCAGCTTATCGTCGAATACCTCATCAGGCTGTCAATCGCAGCGATGCCACCGAGCTGTACCGGACAATGTTCCACACCATGTCCGGCTATGTGCATCCGACCTCAGTACACATTCTGGATAGCTGGGGCGGTGACCCGCCGCACTTTCACCTCGGCGGCATGCGTGGCACGCAGCGCGAAAGCCAATGGGAGGCGCAGGGCCTCCAATACTTGTATCGCGGGCTGATCTGGCTCACGTACGCGGCCATGAGCTTCGATGAGCGTGCCCTGATCGAGAAGCTCTACGCGTTGCGTGAGCAATTCGAGCAAGCGGCCGCCATGACGCAATGGCCAGATCCAGACCAACGGGTGCGCGAGCTTCGGCAGCGCGGCTCATGAGATCCGCAAGTGGTCCCAAGGCGTAGCTGAGTGCACGCCGCAAAGGTCTGAGGCTCCGTCAAAGTGCGGACTATCCCATTGTGTGTAGCGTCCCCCTGCTGCTCGCAATGGAGGTCCAACATCAACCTGTACTGCACCCATCCCTGAACGCTTGGGCCATGCCGCCCCAATAGATGTGGGATAACTAGTTTTCATTGGCTCCCGGGTTGGACTCGAACCAACGACCAACGGATTAACGGTCCTCCTGGAGCTGACCGGGCGGAATCCGACGAGGCGGCACGGTGGCGAGCTCGCTGGGGCCACTTCGCTGCGGAACTGGATGATAACGATCGTGAGACAGGACTAAGGATCCGAGCTGGGCCGGACGTTCCGTGAGTTCTGAGGCAATCTCCTGGGCCAGCAGTTCAATCAGCTGAGCGGCTGTGGGGTTCACGTTCGAGTGCCGTGAAACGGTTACGCACGTGCCCTGGAACAGGCGCCGCGTTGGCCGAGGGATCTCTCGTGCATTCTCAGGAAGTCCCATTAGGTGTACGAGTGCGAGCTGAGACGGTCTCACTGATGGGGGTGACCTGGAAAGGAAGAATAGGGAAGGGACTTGAACCGTATTTTTCCTCGGTTCGCGAGAACGTGTGGGCGAGATGCGGTCAGTCGGCGATAGTGCGGACGGCGGAACTAAAACGTCGGCGGCCGGGCATCGTATGCTTGACTTGTTCCCCAATTGGGGATCATGCTCTTGGCCGGTTAATAGTAACGTGTGGCAGCGGACCGTATGGCGACGATGAAGGGTAAGCGGGTTCTGACCTCGCTCTATATTGAGCCTGACGTTCACCGAGCTCTGAAACGCCTGAGCGAAGAGACACGGGTGCCCATCGCTGTCTACCTGAGGGAAGCCGTCTCAGACTTGCTCGCAAAATACAAGGTGACCACCGTCGGTGCGAGGTTCAAGAAATGAAAGCCGCCATTTATGCTCGTTACTCAACCGAGCTACAGTCCGCGGACTCCATCGGTGATCAGTTTCGAGTCTGCGAGCGCTTGGCAGCGCGCCATGGATTCACGGTGGGCAAACGCTTCTCCGACGCGGCTATCACCGGGGGCACGGCGGAGCGGCCTGGTTACCAGGAGCTACTGCGGGGCGCGCGTGCCAAGGAGTTCAAAATTATCTTGGCCGAAGACACCTCCCGGCTGTGGCGGTCCCTCCCTGAACAGTGGCGTGCGGTAGCGGAACTGTTAGATGCCGGCCTGCACATCGTCACGCAGGACATCGATACGCGGTCAGAGAACTTCAAGATATTACTGTCCATGCACGGAGCTATGGCCGACATGTATCGGGACCAGATCGCCTACCGGACGCGACGAGGCCTTGAGGGCAAGGCGCGCAGCGGCAAGCCGACGGGCGGTCGCGCATTCGGCTATATAGCAGCGCGCGATTCCGCTACTGGGCAACGCGAAATCCATACCGACCAGGCGGGCACGGTGCGGCTGATATTCCAGTGGTATGCCGAGGGCAAGTCGCCACGATGGATCGCGGGCGAGCTGAACAGGCGCGGCGTGCCGAGTCCAGGAGCCTCTTGGAATCGGACCAGCGAGCGGCTCAATAGCAAGCGCAAACGCGGATGGGTCTCGACGGCCATCCACGGCGATCGCAAGCGGGGGACCGGAATTCTCAATAACCGCGCATACATCGGCGAGATCGTGTGGAACCGATCTACCTGGAAGCGCTCAGTGGCTGATTCGAAGCAGCGCCGTTGGGAGCTGAACGACGACAGCGTGCTCGTAAAGCACCATGAGGAGCGATTGCGGATCTTCCCTCAGGATTTATGGGATGCCGTGAGGCGCGGCAGCGGGAAATTGAGGGTGCGAGCGCAAACGTTCGTGCCGCGTTGAAGGCAAAAGGCCGGCACCCCCGCTACGTGCTCTCGGGGATTCTGGTGTGCGCGGAGTGCGGCGCAAATTTCCGCAACGTCAATTCAAGGGAATTCGGATGCGCGTCTCACCGGGACGGTGGCGAGGCCGCCTGTACGAACGGGATCCGCGTCGCTATCGATGTGGCCGAACGCAAGCTGCTCCATGAATTGGTCGCCGACATCCTTTCCCCGGAGGGCATCGCCTTACTGGAGCGACGGGTGCAAGATCGGGCGCGGAGACAGGAGTCTTGTGAAGCGGCCCCAGTTCCGAAGGTGCAGAGTGCCGAGATAAGCAGGAAGGTTGCGGAGATCGAGCAGCTGCGTAGCCTGATGAAAGGAGGGAGCCTATCTCAGACCGTCGCACTCGCGGCGATCGACAAGGCCGAGGAGGAGCTCCGCGAGATGCGACGAGCTCAGCCGATCCAGGAAGAGAGGGAAACCGCTCGCATTATCCGGATGCTTCCAAGGGCTGCATCCTCCCTGCGCGAACGTCTCGGCGCAGGTAATCTCGGTCTGCGCAAGCCCCGATCGATCATGCAAGCCCGGGCGCTGCTCTTCGAAATGTTCGGAGGGAAGGTGCCGTTGCGCCGGGGCGACGTGAATGCAGGCGAACGTCCCCATTTGGTCGCCAGGGTCGCAGTGAACCGCAACGTGCTACTGGAAGCCGCCGCAAGCGCGGCAGGCTGTGTCAAATGTGGTAGCGGGGGCGTGATTTGTATTTTGCACACTCCTGATTTCATTGACATTCCGCTGCGGTGACGGGACTGCGGAGCCCGATCGCCCGTTCTCATCTTCGTGCTTGCCCTCACCGGCCTTGGGCGGACGCCGTGCCCGGAATTCGCTGCGTCGAAGCGCCAACGCATGAAAGGGCGCGTAGCCGGCCGTTCGGCTATGGACCTGCAACTCTGATGGCATGCCAGGCTAGCGCGACGGAAGGTAATCATTTCCTCGGTAATCCCCTCTGGACGGCTTTCCAGCATTGATCAGTCATTCGCTTGGCTGTGGCCTTCACGGGCACCGACGAGCAGCTTCTCCAACTCGCCGAGGTCTACCGGCTTGACCAAGTACGCATCGAAGCCCGCACGACGAGCCGCTTCGCGATCTTCCGCGCGGCCGTAGCCCGTCACGGCAGCCAGCAGCAGATTCCGATAACGCGGCTGTGCACGCAGGCGCTGGGCGAGCTCGTAGCCCAACATGCCGGGCAATCCGATGTCCACCAGCGCGACGTCCGGCTCGAGAGTGCCTGCCTTGTCGAGCGCTTCCTGACCGTCTCGAGCGACAGCGACCTCGTGGCCCCAGTTGCGCACGAGCAGCGCCAGCGTCTGGGCGGCGTCAGCGTTATCGTCGACGATCAGTACACGGTGGCGCGGCGCGGGTTGCGCGGAGAGCGTAGCCGGATGTTGCGCCGACTCTGGGCGGTCCGGATTCGCGGCAGCAAGCGGGAGCCGCACGATGAACTCGCTTCCGTGGCCAATACCGGCGCTGCGCGCTGCGATCCGCCCGCCATGCAACTCTAGCAGACGGCGCACCACACTCAGGCCGAGGCCGAGGCCGCCGCTCGAGCGGCCGAGGGAGCGATCCACCTGGGTGAAGGGCTCGAAGATGCTTTCGAGCATCTCCGGGGCGAGCCCGATGCCGCTGTCCTTGATGCTCAGGACGGCCTCCTTGCCCTCTTGCGCGAAGGCCAACCGGATCGTGCCGCCCGGCTCCGTGTATTTGGCGGCATTGTCGAGCAGGTTGGCGATGACCTGCTCCAATCGCACCGGATCGCCATCGACGACCATCGGCCGCTCGGGCAACGAGAGCGACAACTCCTGGTGGCGCTCTTCCATGCGGGCGCGGCTCGCTTCGGCCGTCTGACGCACCACCGCGTAGAGCTCGACGCGCTCTCGTTTGAGCGTGATGACGCCGCGGCTGATGCGCGCCACGTCGAGCAGGTCATCAACGAGGCGCACGAGCCGTTGGCTCTGCCGCTCGATCATCGCATTGAGCCGGGCGGCGGCCGGGTCGGTGGTGAGCGGGCGCAGCAGCTGCAGGGCGTGCACGATCGGGGCGAGCGGATTCCTCAGCTCGTGGGCGAGCATCGCGAGGAACTCGTCCTTGTGACGGCTCTCCTCGATGAGGACGTTGCGCCGCGCATTGCGGTCCGTCACATCCTCGATCGCAAGCAGAATGAGGTCTCCGCGCTCGCCGTGGCCCGGGATCTTGCGGGCGCTCAAGCTCAACGAGCGCCGGGCGGGAGTGGGGAAGCCGATGCTGACCTCGACATCGCATCGGATCATGGGGCTGCCCCGGGCCAGCACCGCATCGAGCTTCTCGCGCAGCTGCGCAACATTCCACTGCCCATTGCCGACCTCATAGAGGAGGCGCCCCTCGGTCTCCTCGCGTCCAACGCTGAAGTCGGAGCAGTACGCGCGATTGACGCGTGCGATTTTGAGGCCACTCTCCAGCACCACGAGCGGCTGGCTCACGGTCTCGATGATCTCATCGGCATACTCGCGCGCGCGCTCCGAGGCCGCGCGCGCCTTCTCGAGCTCGGAATTGAGCACGGCGAGCTCGCGGTTGCGGTTGCGCAGCTCGTCGTTGGTAGTGGTGAGCTCCTCGTTCGCCGATTGCAACTCCTCTTTCGAGGTCTCGAGCTCCTCGTTGGTGCTCTGGAACTCCTCGTTGGCCGAGAGCACCTCCTCGTGGGCGGATTTGAGCTCCTCCTTCACCGCCTCATGCTCTTCCATCGTCGCCTGCAGGTAATCGCGGATGGAGGCGACCTCACGCTCGGATTGCGCCAGGCGCCGATCCTTCTCCGATTCCGGCAGCGCGCTCGCGGCGGCCGTCGGCGTACGCCGGCCGCTCGGCCGCCGCGTACCGTCCTCGAAGAGGATCAGATAGCAGCGCTCGGCGCTCAGGCGCTTGAGTGGGATCACCTCGATCGCGATGTCGCGGCGCTCCTCTATGCACAAGCCCTCCCGGCGGACCTCCGCGCCGCTCTCACGGGCTTCCTGGATGGCAGGGGCAATCTCCACCAAGAGCTCGGGACGCGCGACGCGGTGCAGGTTCAAGCTCGGCGGGCCGCTCGCGTGCTCGAGGTATGGCCCCGTCTCGCCGCGGAATTGCAGGATGTTGAGCGCCTCATCGACCAGCAGGCTCGCCGGGGCGAAGCGGGCGAGCAGCAGGCGGTCCGCCTCGCGTAGCGTGGAGTCTGTCTCCAGTGCCGCTGCCTCTTCCATGGCCGCCTCGCGCGGCCGGCTGTAGGGCGCGCCGGCCCGTCTACCGAGATCGACACCTGCGCCGGGCGGCACCACTTTGCGGGTGTAGATTCGCAAGTGCTTGTCGGTGAGCTCGAAGAGGTCGGAGGCCTGACCCACACTCTCCGATGGACCCAGCATGAGAAACCCCTGCGGGTGCAGCGCGTAATGGAAGATCTGCATGACCCGCCGCTGCGCGCTGCCATCGAGGTAAATGAGGAGATTACGGCAGCTCACGAGGTCCAGGCGCGAAAAGGGTGGGTCACGTGTCACATCCTGGCGCGCGAAGATGCAGAGGTCGCGGATGCTCTTGGCGATGCGGTAGTGATCGTCCTGCTTGATGAAGAAGCGCGCGAGCCGCTCGCTCGAGACCTCCTGCGCTATGTTATCGAGATACACCCCGGCGCGGGCCTTCTCGACGGCGGTCTCACTGAGATCGGTGCCGAAGAGCTGGACGGCTTCCGGCATGTGACGCTCGCCCAGGTACTCGACCAGCGTCATCGCGATCGAGTACACCTCCTCTCCGGTGGCGCATCCGGGCACCCAGATGCGGATCGGGTTCTTGGCGGAGCGCCCTTCGCAGAGGCTCGGAAACACCCGTTGCCGCAAGCCTTCGAAGGAATCCGGGTCGCGAAAGAATCCCGTGACCCGGATGAGGAAATCCTGATAGAGCGTCGCCGCCTCCGCGGGGTCGTGCTCGACCAACGCGATGTATTCCGCTACGTCATCAATTTTTTGCAGGGCCATGCGCCGTGCCATACGGCGCCTCAGCGTGCTGCGCTTGTAGTGAGTGAAGTCCGCCCCGTGTGCGGCACGCAGCCGCCGGAACACCCGCCGCAAGTGCTCTTCCTCCCTGGCGCCGATGCTCGGGCCCGCTTCTTCGCTCTCCGCCTGAGGCACCGGCTGAGGCACCGCACACAGATAAGGATGACTCACCAGGCGCACCAGCTCGCGCGCGATCTCTCTGGCGGGCAACACGAAGTCCACGCACCCCGTCTCGATCGCGCTGCGCGGCATGCTCGCAAAGCGGGCCTGAGCAGGCTCCTGCGCGAAGGTGATGCCACCATGGTGCTTGACGGCTTCGATCCCGAGCGCCCCATCGGAGTCGCCACCCGAGAGAATCACCCCAATGGACGCATCGCCCCGGTCCGCCGCGAGCGATTTGAGCAGTGCATCGGCGGGCATGTGCCGGGCAGGCGCGCTCGGACGTGTGGCGAGGTGAAGACGCTGATCGCTTACCGTGAGCGTGGCATTGGGTGGAATCACATAAACGTGTTCGGGCTCGATGACGATTCCTTCCTCGGCCTGTGCCACCGGCATCGGCGTCCGCTTCCCGAGGAGCTCGGTCAACAGGCTCTCGTGATCGGGACCCAAGTGCTGGACGATGACAAAGGCCATCCCGTTCTGGGAGGGAAGCGCGGCCAGCAACTCCGAGATCGCCTCGAGCCCGCCTGCGGAGGCACCGATTCCGACGATGGGAAAACTCATGTGACCACCGCCTGATTGACCGCCCCATGGCGGGTGGTTTTTGACGACACCGATGGGCAAGTATACGCTCTTCCGGTCGGCGACCTGACGTGCCGGAGGCGCATTACAGGTGAAGTAAGCCTTCGTCTGTACGGTGCACCACAAAGCGTCACAACACGATCCCGCTGCGTTGTCCTCGAGCAAAAGACTACCCGCATCTGCGCCAAAATCGCCCGACAGCGCACCGATCATCTTAAAGAGTGTTAACGGTCGACCCAAATCTGACTGGCACGACGCGCGTTGCTTTCGCGGCCTGAGATCTAACCGTTACTTACCATACACATCTGTGCGCCCGCAGGCCGCGCAAGTGGGTGCACGGGTGCACGAAGCGGCGCCAGCGTGTCCGCTACCGTACATAGGGAGGATCTGCTAGGCCCTGTTCGGTCGCGATTTCGCCGGGGCGAAGCCGATGGGCAGTGGCGAAGGTTCGGCCGCGCTCATCAATTGCGAGCTGGATCTTATGCCCGATTTGCACGATCCGACACAAAATCTCCTGCTGGCTGCACTGTCACCGCCCGAGCGCGAGCGGATCTTCCCGCATCTGCAGCGGGTTCCGATGGCGCTCGGCAGGGTCTTGTACGAATCCGGGGATGTCCTGCGACACGTGTACTTTCCGACCGACTCCATCATATCTCTGCTCTACGTGATGGCGGACGGTGCCTCGGCGGAGATCTCGGTGGTCGGCAATGAGGGTCTGATCGGGGTGGCACTGTTCATGGGCGGTGAAACGACTCCGAGCCGGGCTATCGTGCAGAGTGCCGGCTCCGCTTACCGGCTGGTGGGACAGCGGCTCAAGGAG